>CAZKNR010000253.1:0-30057 GCA_964553925.1 uncultured Acidobacteriota bacterium | reverse complement strand
TGGTGAAGCCGCTGGGATTCTCGCTCGACGCGAAAGAGGTGCGGCGAGCGGGGCTCGACTACTGGGAGAGGGTCCCGCTTCGCCTGTGGGAAAGCTTCGACGAGCTGGATAGAGCCCTTTCGGAGCTGGGCGAACCCTTTTTCGTTTCCCCGGACGCCGAGCGAACGATCTGGGACGTCTCCTATCCCGACCACACGGCGCTCCTCTTCGGATCGGAGACCTCGGGACTTCCCGCGGCAATCCGGGAGAGCCGCCGCGACCGCCTCGTCTCCGTCCCCATGAAGGATGGAGCCATCCGCTCGCTCAATCTCTCGACCGCCGTCGGAATTGCGGTCTATGAGGTGCTCAGGCAGCGGCGGTCGCACTGACGTCGGTACCGTCAAGTTTCCCAGACTCGGTGTGGAAACGGACTCTGTGCGTGTAAGTGAATCAGTCTGAGGATCTTCCGAGAGGGTCCGCCGCGACCGGCAGGGTCGAGCGTCGACATTTCTTACGGTGTCGAACCCCCGGATCCAGACCTCGATCCAACAACCAGTTGAGAGACCGTGGCTTACCGTTGTGGCATAACTTATGCTTTCTACTTGTCGTTGCCTTGGGAGGAACGCGATGACACGAATTTTGACGTTTGGAACCCGGAAGCTGCCGTTTGCGGCAACCTTTGCGCTCGGCCTGGCCCTGGCCGTTTCGGCCGGTGCAACCATCATTGATGTAACTATTGACGGGGGGGACGCGATCTTTCTCGCGGGAAGGACCGACCTCGCCATTCCTGCGGCGAACCTACCGTGGCCGGGCGGCATGATTCGACACGGTGGCCCAACCCCTGAAGAGATCCTCGAGACCCTTCCGCCTTCCATATCTGTTTCCGCGGGTGACGTCATACGAGCGGCGGATCCCGCGGTCGGTGGTGTCAATTTCTTCAACGGCTTTGGTCCTCCGTTCTTCGGGCCGGGAGGCAACGGGGTGAGCGGAAGCAACCTTTTCTCCTTCGGCGGAATCAGCGGGTACCAGGGACCCCAGGGGCCGCTGGCCGGCGTTTTCCTGGACAACAGCATTCCCAACGTCGGCCCAGCGCCATCTACGATCGATTTCAGCCCCGCCGGCATTGGGATCGATTTTCTCGCGCTTCTGCCCGCACTCGGGCAGGTGTTCTACATCGGAGACGGCGTCACCGCTGGAAACGTCTTCCAGGAGTTCACCGCTCCGCTAGGGGCAACGCGCCTGTTCCTGGGAATTCCCGACGGGTTCAGTTTCGTGAATGGTCCAGGAGCCTACGACGACAACGATGGGGCGTATAGAGTACGGATCGGAGTCAACGAGGTCCCTGTGCCAGAGCCAACCGCGCTCGCTCTGCTCGGGCTAGCCTTCGGGGTGTTGGCGTTCCGGCGTATGCGGACGACTCGAGGCGTGCAAAAGGGTTAACGTCTCTCTCGGCGCATGAAGCGCTGAGGCAGCGACGGCCCGCTCGTCACAGAGGGCCGTCCAGCGGCACCTGCCCCGGTCACCTCGAGCGGCCATGAGGCGAGCTCCGCCTCCGCTACGCGTTCGATAGCTCACACCCGCATCCTCCGATAGAATTCTTTCGTGCCAGGGCCTTTCATCGCCCATTACCGGATCGTCGAGAAGATCGGCGCCGGCGGAATGGGCGAGGTCTATATTCAGGGACATGCCCAACCCCGCACGTCCGTCAACCTGGTTTTGGGCTGATTCGACGAGCTTCGAGAGCTCGAGCAGCCGGCTCGCCACTGAGTGACTCGCCGTCGAAGGGAGGATACCCCTGACGACGCGCGCTCCCGGCTCTGGGATGTGGACGCTCCCGCGGGAAATGCGCGGTCCTTTTCCACTTCATGCGTTTTCGTTGTCGAAGCGGATGGTCTTGTAGTACTCTCTGCCCCCTTACGGATGGTCACTCTACGACCCCGTCATGAAGACGGCGCTCGAAACGCCGGAGGCGCTCCATGTCCTGGGAGACGATCTCGGGCAGGACCTTGATCGCGACATCTCTACCGAGTTTCGTGTCGCGCGCCCGATAGACCTCGCCCATGCCGCCCTTTCCGATCGGATCGGCGACGACGTAGTGACCGAGAATCAAGCCGGGGGACAAAGACACGGAGGGAGATTCTAGTGGATTTGGTTGATGAATTCACTGGGGCCCGCACTTAAGATCCACTTGGCCCCATCGCCGAGCACGGCCCGGCGAACTCGCTCGGCACCTCGTCGGTGTCCTTTTGCGCCGCGCTCTCGATCGCGGCCGAGTAGCTGATGGAGCCCTCGTCGCGCACGGGCGTGCCTTCCTTATCCCGTCCCTCGGCGCTCCAGACCGTGCACAGCTTGACCTCGCCCGTCTTGGCCGAGCCGTCGGGCTGCTTGCCCGCGCGGCCCACCAACTCCTCCTTGCGCAGCGGCACGCCCGTGCCATCCATGCCCAGGTACAACGTCGGCGCCAGCGCCTCGTCGGCCGCCGGCGGCTCGACCACGCGCCGCTCGTCCTCGGCCACCTCGCGTCCCAGCGCCTCGGCGGCACGCTCGACGTGCTTGGTGGACACGTCCACACCGGCCAACTCGGCCAGCAACTCGTGGCCCTCCTCGAAGCTGACCATCGCGCCCACCCGCCCTACCATACGCACGTGAGCGACCCGTCCTCCAAGCCAAGGGCGTGGTCGCGCGGGCACAAGCCCGTCTCGCACGGCTCGCAGTGGTAGTAGGCGCGCGAAAGCGTCAGCGGCCCCAGCACGCTCTCAAAGGTCTTGTCGTGCCGGCCGGCGTACCGCGCCGGCAGCCCACATGCGCACGGCGCGGTCGCTCCGGTGTAGTCGGACGTGTCCGCGTTGATGCGCTGCTCCACGGCGCGGGCCGCCACGCGCAGCGCTTTGCGGCGCGCGGCCGTCTCGATCGCCTCGAAGTCCCAGTTGTCGACGGCGCCCGGGCCTACGAGCGCTTCGATCTCGGCGACGATCTCGGCTTCGAAAGCCGCTTGGAAGCCCTTTTTTTGGCCGCCTCATGCGAGGCGGCCTCGGAGCCTTCCAGTTGGGCGTCAGCCCACCGTTCGCAAGCCTGCCAGTAAGCTTCCACTTGGTTGCGGAATTGCTGACCAGACTCGACTTGCTCGCGCACCTGCCTGGCTTGCTCCGCATCCAGCCACCGTGACTGCGTGCGGCCCTTCACCACGCGGGACACGCTGTAGTAGGGTCCGTGGCGCGCATCCGGGCGGTCGGCGCATGGGCAGTCGGCCTTGTTGCACTTCACGTAGCGCTCGGAGACCGAGCCGCGCCGCATGGGCTTGGGTATGGCCAATTGGATAGCCAGAGCACGAACCTTTTCGGGAGCCACTGGGTTGGGCATGGAACCTACTTGCGGCTATTGTATCCGCAAGGGAATCATATCGCAACGGCCGTGAACCGCCACCGCCACTCCCGTGACGTGCGCCCCTCGCATGATGCCCCCTTGACTCAAGGCTCGGTCCCTACGAGATTCTCGCGCCCCTCGGCGCGGGAGGGGGATGGGGGACGTCTACAAAGCAAAAGGCACCCGGCTGAATCATCCCGTCGCGCATCGGAACCGTTTGCTTTCTTCGACCCCGTGGCACTAGGATTTCGGGTCCCGGTCGAGTTCGCGCCAGAATTTGATTTTCTTGTTTCCCTTAAACATGGAGAGCACCGTACTGCGCGGTGTTCGCTGCCCGCATCTATGACCAAATCGACGATTGCTCATTATCAACTTGGCGAAAAGATTGGCGAGGGCGGCATGGGGCAGGTGTTCCGCGCCACCGACATGAAGCTGAAGCGGGAAGTGGCTCTGAAGATCCTTCCCGAGCGCTTCGCCAGCGACCCCGAGCGCATGGCCCGCTTCAGCCGCGAAGCCCAGTTGCTCGCCTCTTTGAACCATCCCAACATCGCCTCCATCCACGGCTTCGAGGAGGACGAGGGTCGTCGCGCCCTGGTCATGGAGCTCGTGGACGGAGAGACCATCGCCGATCGCCTGTTGAGGGGCCCCATTCCCGTCGAGGAAGCGCTCCGGATCGGAAAACAGGTGGCGGAGGCTCTCGAAGAGGCGCACGAGCGGGGGATCGTCCATCGCGACTTGAAACCGGCCAACGCGAAGATCACCTCGAGCGGGGTGGTGAAGCTCCTCGACTTCGGTCTCGCGAAAGCGCTCGAGGGCGATCCCGGCTCGGCTTCTTCTCCCGACATGAGCCAGTCCCCGACCTTCAGCGCCGCGGCGACCGCCGCGGGGATGATTCTGGGAACCGCCGGCTACATGAGCCCGGAGCAGGCTCGCGGACAGAAGGTCGATCGAAGATCGGACATCTGGTCGTTCGGGATCTTTCTCTACGAGATGCTGAGCGGAAAGCCGGTCTTCAGCGGCGGGACCCTCTCCGACGTTCTCGCCTCCGTGCTGAAGACGGAGGTCGACTTTGAGGCTCTGCCGAACGATACCCCGCCCTCAGTGCGTCGACTGCTCCAGCGCTGCCTCGATCGCGACCCCAAGCGGCGCCTTCAGTCGATCGGCGAAGCGCGCTTCCTCATCGAAGAGTCTCTGGCCGGAACCCCGATAAACACGACGCAAAAGAGCGCCCCCGCCATCGCCGGCTCGCCGCCCCGTCGCTCACTCCTGAGTCTCGTGCCCTGGGCCCTCTTCGCCGGCGCGGCGTTGGCCGCCGGGATCCTCGCCTTCGGCTCCCGGGGAGGACAAAAAGAGCTGCCCCTGCTCCTGAGCGTCGAGCTCGGCGACCGGCCTCTGTATCTGGGGCTCGGCTCGAGCGCCGTCCTCTCCCCCGACGGATCGCACCTGGCCTACGTCTCGGGAGACGACAACTCCCGGGAGCTTTCGATTCGGGGGCTCGAGCAGATCGAGGGCACGAAAATCGTTTCCGGAGCCGGGACGGGCGCCGCGCCCTATCACCCTTTCTTTTCTCCCGACGGCGCCTGGCTGGGCTACGTCACCGCGACCGAGCTCCGGAAGGTTCCGGTGACCGGCGGAACCCCTTTGACGCTCTGCAAAGTCGACCGCAGCCGAGGCGCCGCCTGGGGACCCGACGATTCCATCGTCTTTGCTCCCAACCCCTCGAGCCCCCTCTTTCGCGTATCGGCCGCCGGAGGAGAGCCCGAAGCTCTCACCACTCTGGACGAAAGCAAGAAAGAGGCCACGCATCGCTGGCCTCAATTCCTTCCTGGTGGAGACGCGATTCTATTCACTTCTCACACAAGGCCGTCGGGAGGCTTCGACGGCGCCAATCTCGAAGTGCTGGTGCTCGCGACGGGCGAACGCCACATCGTGCAACGCGGCGGCTCTTACGGCCGCTATCTCCCCTCTGGCCACCTCACGTACGCCAACCAGGGCGCTCTCTTCGCGGTGCCGTTCGATCTCGGAAAGCTGGAAGTCGCGGGCTCCCCCGCCCCCATGGTACAAAACGTTTCCTGGAGCGAGGCCCACGGCGGTGTCCAGTTCAGCTTCTCCGACACCGGGAGGCTCGCCTACGTGACGGGAGAGAATACGCTGGCCCAGTACCCCATCGTCTGGGCCGATCGCAATGGGGCCACGAGCTCCCTCTGGACCGAACCCGGCAGCTACGCCAACCCGCGTCTGTCTCCGGACGGCAAGCGCCTCGCCTTGACGGTTCTTCGGGAGGGCAACTGGGACATCTGGGTCTACGACATCGAGCGCGGCGTATCGACCCGCCTGACCTTCGAGGAGTCCACCGACACCGAACAGGTTTGGTCGCCTGACGGCAAATTTCTGATCTTCAGCTCGAATCGCGAGGGCTCCGAGAACCTCTATCGGAAGCGCGCCGACGGCTCGGGGGACATCGAGCGACTGACCGAGACCCAGGGGTCTCAATGGGCGGGATCCTGGTCTGCCGACGGGCGCTACGTGGTATTCATGGCCACGGAGCAGGGCTTCGACCTCTGGGTGCTCCCTCTCGAAGGGGAGCGGAAGCCGGAGGTGTTCCTGAAAACGCCGTTCGGCGAAGTCGACCCCGCTTTCTCTCCCGATGGACACTGGATTGCGTACGATTCCAACGAATCGGGACGAGCCGAGGTGTACGTGCGGCCCTATCCGCCCGGCGGAGGGAAGTGGCAGGTATCGGACGGCGGTGGGGCGTATCCCCGATGGTCGCGCGATGGACGGCGGCTCTATTATCGAACCGAGGATGGGCTCATGGTCGCAACCGTTGAGGCCTCGGGCGATAGTTTCCGGGTCGGAAAACCAAGCCCCGCCCTTAGCGGCGCGTTCCGCGGAGGAATCGCGGGAATCAATCTCGCGGGAAACAGCTTCGCGGATTATGACGTGGCGGGTAACGGCGAGCGCTTCGTGATGTTTCCTTCGGAGGGAGTTGCCGGCGGGCAGCAGCACCCTCACGTCACCCTGGTCACCCATTGGTTCGATGAGCTCGACCGAACGTTCTCCGTACGACGGAAATGAAAATGATCGGAACCACGATCTCGCACTATCGCGTCACCTCCAAGCTGGGACAGGGCGGCATGGGAGAAGTCTACCGAGCGGAGGACACGAAGCTCGGGCGCGACGTGGCCCTCAAAGTTCTCCCCGACGCCCTCGCCCAGGACAAAGACCGTCTCGCCCGTTTCGAGCGCGAGGCTCGGGTCCTCGCGGCGCTGAACCATCCCAACATCGCCGCCATCCACGATCTGGTCGAGGTCGACAACCGCCGCTACCTGGTGATGGAAGTCGCCGAGGGCGAAGACTTGAGCGAGTGGATCGCTCGCGGGCCGCTCCCTCTCGACCGGGTCGTCGGAATCGCCCTCCGCATCTCCGAAGCTCTCGAGGCCGCCCACGAGAAAAGCATCGTTCACCGCGATCTCAAACCCGCCAACATCAAGGTCGACTCCCAGGACCGCGTGAAAGTCCTGGATTTTGGTCTCGCCAAGGCGCTGGCGGGGCCCTCTGTAGACGAGTCGGGAGCTCGAAGCTCGGGAAGCGATATCCAGAACTCTCCCACTCGCGCGCGCGCGATGACGGCGGCGGGAATGCTCCTCGGGACGGCCGGATACATGAGCCCGGAACAGGCTCGAGGGCTCTCCGTCGATCGACGCGCCGACGTGTGGGCGTTCGGCTGCATTCTGTACGAGATGCTGACGAGCCGGCCCGCGTTTCCCGGCAACACCGTCACCGACGTCCTTGTGGCGGTCGTCCAGCGCGAGCCGAACCTCGACGAGCTTCCGGAGGGAACTCCCGCGCGTCTGAGCGCGCTCATCCGCGCGTGCCTCCGCAAAGATCCGACCCGGCGCCTGCAGGCGATCGGCGACGCTCGTATCGCTCTCCAGGACTACGTGGAGGACCCTTCAGCTTCCGCGACCCTCGAAGCACCTGCGGCGAAACCGTCGCAGGCGCGTCTGTGGCTCGTCGCGGTCGCGGTTGCGGGCGGCCTCGTGGGCGCCGCGGCTCTTTACCTATCCGGCGGAGCACTCGGTGGCGCCGCCCCCGAGCCGGTTCGACGCTTCGACGTCCGCATGGGAGATCGAGCGTTCGACCTTTCTCTCGGATCGAGCGTCGTGCTCTCGCCGAACGGCAATTTTCTCGCTTACGTCACCGGCACTTCGGGCGGCGAAAGCCAGCTCTTGCTCAGGCCGCTCGAACAGAGCGACGCGACTCTCCTCGCCAAAGGCTCGGGCGCCGCGCAGTCTCCCTATCATCCTTTTTTCTCGCCCGACGAAAAGTGGATCGGCTACGTCACCGCGTCCGAGCTCCGGAAAATCTCGCTCACCGGCGGTACCCCGATGACCCTCGCCTCGGTCCAGCGCAGCCGGGGCGCGAGCTGGGGGCCGGACGACGCGATCGTCTACGCCCCTTCTCCTTCGAGCGGCCTCTACCGCGTCTCCGCGGCGGGAGGGGGAGGCGAGCCCGAACCGGTCACGACCGTCGACGAGGCTCGGGGTGAAACGACCCATCGTTGGCCGCAATGGCTTCCGGGAGGCAAGGCCATCCTGTTCACCGCCGCCTCGAGCTCCACGAACCTGACCGACGCGACACTCGACGTGCTCGTCGTCGAGACGGGCGAGCGCAAACAGATTCATCGAGGGGGCTATTACGGGCGGTACGTGCCAAGCGGGCACGTGCTCTACGCCAATCAGAACACGCTCTTCGCGCTTCCCTTCGATCTGGATCGCCTCGAGGTGACCGGCGCTCCGGTTCCTGTCGTCGAGGGGATCGCCGGGGCCTCCGCCGAGGGGACCGCGCACTACGACGTCTCCGACAACGGTCTTCTCGCCTATCTCACCGGGGAAGGACCGGCGGAGGCTTCGGAGCTGGTTTGGGTCGACTCCAAAGGAGCCCATGAGAAGCTATGGGCCGATCTCGGCATCTTCGGTAATCCTCGGCTCTCACCCGACGGCACCCGCCTGTCGCTCACCGTCCTGCGCGACAGCAACTGGGACGTCTGGATATTCGATCTTGCGCGCACGGTCGCAACCCGTCTCACCTTCGACGATGGCTACCAAGCCGACCAAATCTGGTCACCCGACGGCCAATGGATCGCCTACGCGTCCAACCAGGAAGGGCCGGTCTCGATCTACCGAAAGCGCGTGGACGGCTCGGGCGAGCCCGAGCTCGTGGCGGCGCTGCCGGGCCGAACCGACTGGTATCCCCAATCGTGGTCGTCCGACGGCCGATTCATCCTGGCGACCGCGGCAACCAACGCCAACGATATCTTGGTCCTTCCGCTCGAAGAGGGGGCGAAGCCCGAGCCCTATGTCGCGACCCCGTTCACCGAGGAGTACCCCGATTTCTCTCCCGACGTTCGCTTCGTCGCTTACGATTCGAACGAGTCCGGGCGGCTCGAAGTCTACGTTCGGACTTTTCCCAAGGGCGAGGGAAAGTGGCAGGTGTCCGATGGCGGAGGCGCCCAACCCCGATGGTCGGCCGACGGCCGGCAGCTCTTCTACCGCACGGCAGAAGGAATCGACGTCGTGGACGTGGAGTCGGCCGGAGGCAGTTTCCGTGCGGGTCGTATACGAAACCTCTTCAAGGGCAATTTCCATGGCGGCATCCAGGGAATCACCGCCGCCGGCTTCGTTTTCGCGGACTATGAGCCGGCGCGCGACGGCAGGCGCTTCGTCATGATGATGGGAGAGAGCGCAAAGCGGCCCACCGAGAACTGGGTGACGCTCGTCACCGGATGGTTCCAGGAGCTCGACGAGCTCGCCCCGACTCACTGAGGAGTCGAATCCTCGCGCTTTCTCCGTGCCTGGACGTTTCCCGAGCTCAAAGCCGGCGCGATTCTATGGCAGCTCCACGAGGGCTTCAAGGCGGACCGCACGACCGGCCACGGATCGCCGTTCCCGGCCTGACGGTGGGGAGAGGGATCCGGAAGCTCGGTTGTGAGCAAAACGGACACCGATCCACTTTACTCATGAGTAAAGTGGACTATGATCCATTTCATTTCATGCGTGTCCCCCGTTATTTGAAAGGTCCCGTCCAGGAGGCGCTGAAGAAGAAAATGGTGCTCGTCGGCGGCCAGCGGCAGGTCGGCAAGGATAGATAGTCGCTGCCGTCATCGCACGATAGAATCGAGCCCGTGAAATTTGGACTGCGATTCGCTCGAGAGGTCTAAGGTCACATGCGGTCGTTCAACGCCGGCGAGCAAGCGCTTATTCTTCACGCGATCCAGCAGCAGCTCACCGGTCAACCTAACGTGGAGACGCGCAACAGGAAGCCAATGCGGCCGAATCCGTTCGCCGGAATGCGCAGGAGCTTCGAGTTGGTCAGTTCCGCGTCTTCTACGATATCCTGATGGAGCCGGAGCCGACGGTGGAGATCCTTGCCGTAGGCGTGAAAGAGCGGGAGCAGCTGCGCATCGGCGGAAGGTTGGTGAAGCTTGAAGACCCTGGAATTGGACAAGGCCCCTGAGGCACTGCAGCGGTACGCGCGGAACGTCCGGCGGCACCCTGTAGTTGTGACGCGCAGAGGCAAGCCGATCGCTGCGCTCTTTTCGGTGGAGGGTACGGACTGGGAGACGCTTTCGCTCTCGATGAACCCGAAGTTTCTTCGGATCATCGAGCGTTCCCGGAGAAGTCTCCGCACTAAGGGAGGCCTCACGCTTGAGGAGCTCCAAGAGAGGCTTTCCAAGAACACGTAACGCACGCCGTTTTGTTCGAGGCAGGCGAGGATAGCGTCTGCCTGCAGCGGTCTCATCAGCGAATCAGCGGCCCCTGGGGACGAACGCTCAAATACCAGCGGACGAATGCGGCGTTGGCTTCGAGACGCGCTTCCGGTGTCCACCGGAGGCGCTCGTGGATGAGGCCGAGATCGTGCTCCTCCGGCTCCTGCTGCTGTCGCAGGACGGCTTTTCTTACAGCCTCTTCATCGACCCGTTGCTCCAACTCCATAGCCCTAGTCTACCCGCTCCCTTCGCTTCCGGCGACTAGCTCACCCGACTTCATACACCTCGAGCACTTCGTTAAAATAGTTCCTCCGCGCCGGCGATGTGATGGTTCTTTCGCTCTCCGGCGAGCTCGTGCTCCGAGCGTTCCTCGAATCTGAGCTCAAAGAATCCTACGGTCGCTTTTCTCCCGGCGGACGATTCTTCGCCTGCGTTTCGAACGAGACGGGCAGAAACGAAGTCTACGTGACCACTTTCCCCCGAGGCGGGGCCCCCGGTCGCTCGTCTCCACCGAGGGCGGCTGGGACCCGAAGTGGCGCCCGGATGGAAAGGAGCTGTACTTCGTCTCGAGCGGAGGGATGCTCATGGCCGCGAAGGTTCACTCAGAGTCGGGATTCACGACCGACGTTCCCGAGGCGCTTTTCTTCAGTGGGCTGGACGGATGAGCCGGACAAATCGAAATACGCGGCGGCCAACGGGGAACGATTTCTGGTGCTCGAACGGGTGGACGGAGCGCACCCACCCCCGTTCACGGTAGTGGTGAATTCGGAGGTGAAGCTCAAGACGCGGTACCGGGAGCCCGCGGTGCGTTGATGGGATGCGGCGCCCGTTCAAATGAACGCCACCCTGAATGGCCCCCCCCTGTGTCCCCAACGGCGAGACGCCGAGCCTCCTCGCCCTCGCGGGAGGCGCCGTCACCATCTTCGGGTGATTCTGGTTCGAAAGTCAGGCCGAAGCAGCCAGATTCTCGCGGAGCACCCGCGGGTGCCTTGCTGCGATCCGCAGCAGCGCAAGGGCCGGCCCCTCGGGGCTTCTCCGACCTTGCTCCCAATTCCGCAACGTGTGAACGCTGATACCCAACGCCTCCGCGAACTCCTCCTGTGTCAGGCCAGCAAACCGACGGAGAGCGACGATATCTTTTTCTGGATCGATTCGGCCGCGAATGATACGTTCCCGCTGCCTTCGTGGAATAGCGCGCGCAAAATCCTCATCGGTCAACTCTCGAATGTCGTCAATCATGGATACCACCCTGATACTTTCGGAACAGCTCGACTTCCTTCTTCGTGGCCTTCCTCGCACTCACGATGCGGATGATGTCGTCCTGGGGTTCGGTGTAACCACGACTACGAGCCCCGCATGGATCGGGCCGACGGCGATGAAGCGATACTCTTCGCCAGAATGATCCCCATCGTAGATCTCGAGAAAATCAATACCGCTCGTGAAGAGTTCGGTGGCCATCATCGAAGGAGAGACCGTGCTTTTCCCTATTGGCTTCGTCCTTCTTCAGATCCCACTCGAAGGGCACGCTACTTCATTATAAGTCATTGACTTAGTATGTCAATGACCCAGGGACGCGGTCCCTACACGCCCGGCGCGCTGATATGATGCGGCGCCCGTCGAGGCATTCCAGATGAGTCGATACCGTGTGCTCGAGCGCATCGGCCAGGGAGGCATGGGAGAAGTCTTTCTTGCCGAGGATCGCGAGCTCGAACGCCGTGTTGCGCTGAAGTTCCTCGCTCCCGCGTTGCGAGAGGACGCCGCGGCCATGGCGCGGTTGAAGCGGGAAGCCAAAGCCGCGGCCGCGCTCGACCATCCTTACATCTGCAAGGTCTACGACATGGGGGAGGTGGACGGGAGAGCCTTCATTTCCATGGAGTTCGTCGACGGAGAGACCCTCGGCGCTCGATTGGAGAGAGGGCCGCTCCCGACGCGCGAGGCCTTGCGCCTGGCGGTCGAGATCACGGAAGCCCTCGAGCGGGCGCACGCGGGAGGCATCGTTCACCGTGACCTCAAGCCCTCGAACGTCATGCTGGGCCGCGACGGTCACGTGAAAGTCATGGACTTCGGTATCGCCAAGGTCATTCGTGCCGACGTCTCGTCCGAGAGCGAAGGGGAGACCCGCGAGGGTGCTCCGACGCGGGCGGGCAGCCTGGTGGGGACGCCGGGGTATATGTCGCCGGAGCAGCTTCGCGGGGATACCGTAGACGAGCGGAGCGACCTCTTCGCGTTCGGTGTGGTGCTCCAGGAAATGCTCACCGGAGCGCACCCCTTCAGGAGACACAGCGGCGCTGAGACCGTGGCGGCGATTCTCAAAGAAGCTCCGACGGGAGGCGAGGGGCTGGCCTTCCCCCTTCGGTCCCTCGTGGAGAAGCTCGTCTCCAAGGCCGCCGACCAAAGGCCGCGAATCACCGAGGCGCGGGCCGAGCTTCAGCGTCTTCTCGAACGACCGGAGCTTCTCGACGCGGAGCGTCCAGCGAGACGCGTCTTCGTGGGGAGGGAGAGCGAGACGGTGGAGCTTCGGAGGCTCACGGGAAGATTAGCCTCGCGCGAGGGAGGCCTTCTGCTCATCGGAGGAGAGCCGGGGGTTGGGAAAACGCGCCTCTGCCGGGAGACCCTGAAAGCGGCCGAGGAGATGGGGTTCCTCCCTCTCGAAGGGCATTGCCACGAGACCGAGAGCGCGCAACCCTTCACCCCCTGGGTGGACAGTCTGGAGCTCGCGAGCCGACTCTTACCCAGCGACGGTTTTCGCGAGGTGCTCGGTGAGGCAGCCCCGGAAATCGCGAAACTCATGCCCGGGCTGCGACGGGCCTACCGCGACATTCCGGAACCGATCCCGCTTCCCGCCGAGCAGCAGCGGCGCTATCTCTTCAACAGCTTCCAGGACTTCGTCATTCGATTGAGCGATAGGGCGCCTGTCGTCTGGCTGCTCGACGACTTGCATTGGGCCGACGAGTCGAGCCTTCTCTTGCTGCTGCACCTGGCACCTCATCTCGCGAACGTCCCCGTTCTCTTTCTCGGGACCTACCGGGACGTCGAGCTCGAGGTCGGAAAGCCGTTCGAAAGGGTTCTGGCGCAGCTCGTTCGTCAACGTCTCGCCCAGCGAATCTCGTTGAGGCGGCTTCGGGAGGCGGAGGTGGCCGAGCTTCTCTCCAGGCTTGGGGGGGCGGAAGCTCCAGACACGCTCGTCCGGCGCGTCTTCCAGGAGACGGAAGGCAATCCGTTCTTCGTCGAGGAGGTCTTCGCCCATCTCAGCGAGGAGGGAAAACTCTTCGACGAGACCGGGGCCTGGAAGAGCGAGCTGGACGTGGCCGCGCTCGAGGTGCCCGAGGGTGTGAAGCTCGTGATCGGCCGGCGGCTCGAAAGGTTGTCCGAGTCGACGCCGAAGGTCCTCGCGGCGGCGGCGGTTATCGGACGGGTGTTCGACGTTCGTCTCCTCGAAGTCTTGAAGGGTTTCGACGCCGACGAGGTCCTCGAAGCGGTCGAAGAGGCGGAGACCGCCGGGCTCGTTTTCCCCAGCGCGACGCGCCGGGAATCCACTTACACCTTCAGCCATGAGCTCGTTCGGAACACCCTTCTGGGAACGCTTTCTCTGCCCCGGCTGCAGCGACTCCACCTCCATGTCGCCGAGGCTCTGGAGAAGAAGGACAGCGATGCGGTCGGCGAGATCGCGCAGCACCTGTATCAAGCGGGGGCCGCGGTCGAGCTTCCAAAAACCATCCACTACCTGGGGGCGGCGGGCGAGCGCGCTCTCGAGGCGAACGCCCCCGAGGAGGCGAGGTACTGCTTCGACACCGCCCTCTCGCTCGACGTCGAGGACCGGACGACCGAAGCGAAGCTCCTCCTCGGCCGGGGTGAGGCATTCCGAAGGCTGGTGCTCCCGGGCAAAGCGGTTCAGGACTGGTACCGGGCGCTTCCGGCCTACGAAGAGGCAAAGGACGGCGCCACCGTCGCTCGTATCTGTTGCGACATGAGCGCGCTTCTCTACTGGGCCGGCCGCGTCGAGGAGTCCCTGGAGGTGGCTCGTCGCGGACTCCGCGTCGAGAACCACCGAGACTCGGATCGCTGCCGGCTCCTGGCGGCCGAGGGCACGGCACGGAGCTTGACCGGGAGCTATTCGGAAGCAAAGTCTTGTTTCGACGAGGCACTACAGATCGCGGAGAAGCTCGATGATCCCCGCTTGCGCGCAGAAATCCTCCGCTATCAGGCTGCTGGTTGTTACGTCTTCGTGCGTCTCGGCGAAGGCTACACCGCCGGCACCGAGGCCATGCGTCTGCTGCGTCCGACCGTCGATCTGTGGGGTTTGGCGGACGCTCAAGGCTGGACCCTGGCAGTTCTGTTCATGATGGGAAAGATGGACGAGGCGTCTCGGGTGCTGGAAGAGCTGGAGGTGGTGGCTCGAGGGGTGGGACATCTTGGGGGGCTGTGGGCACTCAGCATTCGACTCCATCTAGCGATTCTGCAGGGTGAACTCGAACGAGCCGATGCCTTGGCGAGAGACACCGTAAGAACCTGCCTCGAGATCGGGATACCCTGGGGCGTCTCGGAAACCTACGGCATGCTGGCGCTCTCGTCGCTTTGGCAAGGGAACTACGACGAAGCGCTCGGGAGCGCGCAGCGTTCGGTGGAAACGGAGGTCGCCGCTTTCCCGATGAACGCGCGCCCGAGCCTCATGCTCATCCACGCGTACATGGGTCGGAGAGACCTTGCTCTGGAGCAGTTGAGCCAGATCGAGCTGCCCTCTCTCGACCGCGTTAACGACATAGGGAAGGTTTCGGCTCTTCCCATGGTAGTCGAAGCCCTGGCCGTCCTCGAAGAGCGCGATGCACTCGAGGAGCTCTACCCTCTGACACAGGAGTCTCCTCCGGGCATGGCGCTAAGTCTTTTTGGCGGGCTCACGCCGCAAACCGTGGCCGGAATCGCCGCCACCGCCGCGGGTCGCTTCGAGGCCGCGGCCCGCCACTTCGCTTCGGCGCTCGACGGTGCTCGAGTGCTCCAGCACCGTCTGGCCCTCCCGCAGATCGGCTACTGGCACGCGAAGATGCTCATGGAACGCGGCGAGCCCGGCGATCGCGCGGAGGCCCTGCGGATGCTCGAAGAGGCGGCAGCCGAGTTTCGCGCCATCGGTATGCCTCGACATCTCGAGATGGCGCTGGAATTGTCTCGTCGGCGGTAAGAACCAACTCTTTTAGGAAACTGGCATGGGAGCATCCACGAGCCGCGACCGCATCGGGAGCCTGATTGGCGAGGGGGGCATGGGCCGTGTCTTTCTCGCCGAAGATCGGGAGCTCGGACGAAAGGTCGCCCTCAAGTTCCTGCCGGATGAAGCCGAGTCGGATCCGAAGGTTCGAGAACGTTTCCGGCTGGAAGCCCGGGCTGCCGCCGCCCTCGACCATCCGTTCATCTGCAAGGTCTACGAAATCGGGGAAAGCGAAGGGATCTATCTTCCGTCTCGTGACGAGAGGGCCCCCTCGCACGGAAGCTCGTTTCTTAAAGCTCCCTCCTCGCCGGCGGCCGCATGGATTTCGCGGACGTGAAATTGGCCCGCGAAGCTGGCGGGTTAGGCTTCGTAGGCCGAGTTCTCTAGCTCCAGTGCCAGAATCACCTTCCTCGAGACTTCCTGCATCGTTTCAGGGTCGAGCGTTCCGTCGTATTTGTCGAGCCTTTGCTTGGGAACGGTGTGAACGTTGTGTGCCTGGACGAACGATGACTTGGGCAGGTTCGCTTTCTGGTCGATATCGATCTCCGTCGGGTATCCCTTCCCTTTCGTGTTGATTTCCGCCACGGTGACCTTGTTGACGTACTGCAACACGTGCTGCCTCGTGAGAACGACGACCGGCCGCCGCCCGATTCGCCCCCGGAGATCGATCAACCAGACGTGGCCGCGATTCATTCATCACTCCAGCTCTCGGGTTCCGCCCACGCTTCCGCCTCATCCAGTTCCTGGGGTTTTTCCTTCAGCTTGGCTATCCACTCGTCCTCGAAGTTCTTGACCTTCCTCTGGCGGACCCAGGTTTTCAGGGCCTCGCGCACGACGGCTGACCGGGATAGCTGCAAGGATGAGGCGAGCTCATCGACTGCCTCGAGAAGGTTTTCCTCGAAGCTGATCTGGACTTTTTTCAATGGGCTCAACGCGCCACAATTACAGCATGTCTAAGAAGACATAGAAAGCCCTCCCAAGAATCGTCGGCGATCTCGGAGGCCTTGAGCAGTGTCCAGCTCTTTGTTCAGCGACTCTCGAGGCGTGGAGTTTACTTCGGCCGCACCGTGGGGTATTCGATGCCGAGCTGCTCGAGGTAGGTGTCGTACTTCGTAGGGTCGTAGTAGAGTTTCTTCATCTCTTCGCGGTACTTCGCCATGATCTCCCGGTTCAGGTGAATCGCGGGCTCGTCCGTCTCCCGGAGGAAAGGGATGTACTTCACGTCCTTCGTCTGCTCCTCGCGGAAGTACTTCCACGCCGCATCCACCTTCTTCTCGTCGAGGAGGAAATCGAGGGCGGTTAGCGCCATGACCTTGGCGCCCGCGGTCGCGCCCTTGTGGGCGATGGGCGTCGCCATCGCGACCGCGCTCGACCAGTGGTGGCCTCCTCCGCTCTCGAAGTTCGAGGGAAAAGAGAGGGTGACCGTCGGCACGTTCCAGGCGATGTCTCCGATGTCGTCCGACCCCCCGCCGGTTCTGGGCTCGGGAGCGGGGCCCATCAACTCGCTCAGGTCGGTCCGAAGACCGCGTACTCCTCCCCAGGGCCCTCCCTCCTCCGCCCGGGGGTCGAAGCCCATCTCGTCCTGGAGCGCGATCGCAAGCATCTGGTCCGCCTCGCTCCACTTGGGAAGCCCCACCGTCTTGATGTTTGCGTACATCGTCTCGGCGATCTCTTTGTTGAAGTGAAGGGGCCAGGCCTCGCCCAGGATGCGGGACTCGACCTCGGTGTCGGTCATCGCCGCCGCCGCCCGGGAGATCTTCTCGCCGGTGTCGAAGAGCTTCTTGATGTTCTCGTAGTCGAGCTCGCGGTAGTAGTACCAGACCGACGCGAGAGATGGAACGACGTTCGGCTGATCCCCGCCGTTGGTGATGACGTAGTGCAGGCGGTGAGAGAGCCGCAGATGCTCGCGTCGGAAGTTCCACGCGGTGTTCATGAGCTCCACCGCGTCGAGGGCGCTTCGCCCGCGCCAGGGAGCGAAGGCGCTGTGTGCCGATTCGCCCCGGAAAACGTACTCCACCGAGACCAGCCCGCTCCCCCACGACTGACCCCACGAGACGTTCAGGTCGCTCCCCACGTGGGTGAAGAAGACCATGTCGACGTCCTTGAAGAGCCCGGCGCGCACGAGAAAGGCTTTGGTCGCGAGCTGCTCCTCGGCAACCCCGGGCCAGAGCATGAGGGTGCCCGGGATTTTTTCGCGCTCCAGGATCTCCTTCAAAACGAGAGCCGCCACGACGTTGACGGCCTGCCCCGAGTTGTGGCCCTCGCCGTGCCCCGGCGCTCCCTCGATGAGCGGGTCGTGGTAGGCGACGCCGGGCTTCTGCGAGGACTTGGGGATCCCGTCGATATCGCTCCCGAAGGAGATGACCGGCTTCCCCGAACCCCACCGGGCCACCCAGGCGGTGGGAATGCCAGCGACGCCCCGCTCAACGGCAAAGCCGTTTTCTTCGAGGATGCCGGTCACGTAGCGCGACGTCTCGTACTCCTGGAAGCCGAGCTCACCGAAGCTGAAGATGCTATCCACCATGACCTGGGTGAGCTTCTTCCGGCCTTCCACCTTCTCGAGCGCTTCCCGCTTGAGCCTATCGAGACGCTCGTCGCCCCGCGCGCCCCGGGCTCCCCGGACGCCCAGGGAGCCCAGGGAGAAAGTCGAGAGCGCGAGAATCAGACAAAAGACGAACCCTAGCCGGCGGCAATGCATGGTCGTTCCTCCCCGTTTTCCAAAAATCGGAAGAGTATAGCCCCGAATCGCGAGCGCATCAGAAGGAGCGGTCAGCGCACTTGAGCCAGAGCCTTCAGCTCTTCCGCGAAGTTCAGGACGACGCGGAGCTCGGTGAGACCGCCCTCTTCGTTTCGGATCATCAGGAACTTCTGTCCGTCGGGGGAAACATCGTAGCTGGCGTGGCCGGTGGTGTCGGCCAGGTAGGGGCCGTCGAACAAGAGCTTGGGAGCCCCCGCTCGGAAGTCACCACCTTCGACTGACACCGCCATAACCGCGGTGTTCTGCCGGTAGAAGAGCTCCCGTCCGTCGCGCGACCAGACGGGCTCCTTCCCCCCGTTCGTCGAGACGAGATGGCGGGTGCCGGGACCGGGGAATGGCTGGACGTAGATCTCCGCCCGGCCCGAAGCGTCCGACTGATAGGCGAGCCATTTTCCGTTGGGGGAGAAAGCGGGAGCGAGCTCGATCGCGGGGGTCACCAGGAATGGCAGCGAGGACCCATCGTGCGAAAGGATCCAGATGTCGCGCCCCGTTTTCGGATGGTCCTCGATGAAGGCCAGAACGCTTCCCTCCGGGAACCAGAACGGCTCGCGCGGATAATGCTCCTTGGTGACGAGCGGGCGCGGCTCGCCGGTTCCGTCGGCAGGTTTCACGAAAATGCCCTCCTGATTGCTGTAGGCGATAACCGTGCCGTCCGGCTTGAAGCGAGGGTTCCGCAGGTTGTTCCCGGATACCGCGAGGACCCTCGTCCCCCTGTCGAGATCGTGAATCCAGATATGATTGCCGCCGCTTTCGTCGACGACGAAACTTTTCCCGTCCGATGAGAGATGAAGGGTGTGGTAGCGCCGCTCGGAAGCCCCGGCGACCTCGATCCCGCCGCCGCGGCCCACCCAGACCACCTCGCTTCCGGAATCTACTCCCGGCGGATACAGGAGCGTGCCGTCGCGTCCGACGCGGAACAGAGGCCTCGAAGTCGCGTTCAGGGCCACCGTGTCTCCGAGCTGGACTGGCGGTCCCCGAACCTCGAGGGAGTCGATGTCGAAGGGCGCCGCGAAGAGCCCTGCGACCCCGTCACGAGCAAACACCAGATGGCCACTCGAGACGTATGCGGCGGCGCGCCCTTCGAAGAGAACCCGGCGCTCTTTGGCGTCCGCCGGGAGAAGCGCGACCTGCGTGTCGACGCTTCGAGCGAGCGTGAAAAGAATCCCCCGGTCGTCCGGGAGAAGGTTGGGTTCATAGTGACCCGTCTCGTTTACAGCCAGCGTCGTCACGGACTCCGGTGTGCCTCCCGTCGCGGGAACGCGCCAAAGCCCGGTATCGGTGGAGCCGAAGAGGATGTCCCCTCGCTCGGTCCAGGCTAGCCCGCGTGGGGCCGTCCGCATTTCGCAGAGTCTTGCGACCGCCCCGCCCTGAATCGGCACTTTGTAAAGGAAAGGACCCGTCGAGCCGACGAAGGCCACGAACTCCCCATCGGGAGAGAACACCGGCTGCTGCGCGCGGGTGGCACCTGGAATGAGCCGCGTTTCGAAACTGTCGAGGTCCCGGAGGTACAGGTCGGCCCCGGTCTCGTTCGCCGTGCGGCTCCCGTAGACGACCCGCCGCCCATCGGGGCTCATGGCGAAGGATGGACTCTGGCTTTCAAGGAGCCGCTCTCCCTCCGGAAGCGTCACGGTGAGCCGGGTGACCTCCGCTCGAGAAACCGGGCGGGCCCACCACGCCCCCGCCGCGGTGAGAGCGATGAGACTGGCCCAGAAAAGACGCTCCCCCACGCGTGAGGTCTTGGGGGTTGGCGGAATAGCCTCCGGCTCTGCGACGTTTTCAAGCAGGAGCTCGATGTCGCGGACGGACTGCCACCGGTCCTCGGGCGACTTCGCGAGCGCTTTCGAGACGACTGTCTGGAGAAGCTGGGGTGATAGCGCGCTCCGCCGTTCCTCGTCATAGGCGCGTCGTCCCGTCACCATCTCGTAAAGCACGGCCCCGAAGGCGTAGATGTCGGCGCGCGCGTCCGCTTCCCTGCCCTCGAGCTGCTCGGGCGCCATGTAGGGGATCGTTCCCAGAAGCGCCCCTTGCTCCGTGAGCGGTTTCGCCTCCGTCGGAGCAACCGAGCCGACTTTCTCCTCCCACTTCGCGAGACCGAAGTCGAGGAGCTTCACCCCCGACTTCGTCAACATGATGTTCGAAGGCTTCAGGTCCCGGTGCACGATGCCGTGCTCGTGCGCCGCGGCAAGAGCGGACGCCATCTGCCGCGCGAGCTCGAGCGCTTGTTCGAGTGGAAGGGCGCCGCGCTTCAATCGGTCGGCAAGGGTCTCCCCTTCGATGTACTCCATGACGAGGTAGTCGATCCCGTCGTAGGCGCCGATGTCATGAAGCGTGCAGATGTGCGGGTGGTTGAGCTGGGAGATGGCTTTCGCCTCACGCTCGAGACGCGCCTTTCGCGACGGGTCCCGCGCGAGCTCCGAAGGCAGCACCTTGAGCGCGACGCTCCGGTCGAGCCGCGTGTCCTTCGCCTTGTAGACTTCGCCCATCCCTCCGGCGCCCAGAGGCGAGAGGACCTCATAGGGTCCGATCTTCAAGCCTGGCTCGATCCTCATGGTCAACTGAATGCGGCGGGATTCTATCCCGGTTTCAGGGAATTGACGAAGGGAAAGCCCGGAGATTGAGAACGTCCGTCAGGACTCGAAGGCGAGCGCGTAAAGAAGAGCCCGGCGCACCGCTCGCATCGAGGGCTCGGATACCGAGCCGACGAATCGATGAAGGCCCGACTTCGGAATCGTAAATTCAGTCGCAGAGGGCCACCAGGAAAAACGACGCTCGGCGCCTCACGCTGGACACGATCAGATAATCTGACTATGACTTCTGGCTACCGATTAAGGAGCGGGCCCATGCGCTTTGCCAGCGTGGCCGAGATCAAGGACAGGTTGTCCGAGTATCTGGCACGAGCCAGGAAGAAGAACGAGGCCATCGTCGTCACTCATCATGGCAAGCCCTACGCGCTCATCCAGCCACGCGAAGAAGCGGACCTGGAGGAGCTGGAATGGAAAGAGCTTGCGAGGAAGAAGCTCGCGCGCGCCTGGGAAGGCGAAGAGGATGCCCTCTACGATTACTTATGAGCGCGGCCAGATCGTCGTCGTGAACGCCCTTCACCGGCCAAACAGGAGCGAAGCCGCGGCCGGCGCTGGTGGCGAGCGTTCAACGGTTTCCACCAGGAGCTCCTCGACGTGATCGTCTGTCCCATCAGCAGCCACCGCGTTATTACCGGAAGGTCCTGGTGACCATCCCCTCAAGCACTGGAAGGCCGTGGGACTGCGCTATCCGAGCACGGTGCGGATCTCGAACGTACTCGCGATCGAGAAGACGCTCATCAAGCGTGTGCTCGGCACGCTGCGCCGCGAGGACCTCATCCGGGTCGAGCAGGGCTTGCGTGAGGCCTTCGGTATTGTCGAATAGTTCGTTCGTCGGAGCCGCCTAAGCGAGCGGACGGAGGGCTTCGTGAAAAGAGTGGACATCTCCGAGGCCAAGGCCCGGCTGTCTCAACTGGTCGAGGAGGCGGCGTCTGGCGAGGATGTGGTCATTATGCGAGCGGGCCGGCCCGTCGTGCGGCTGACGCGGTTGGAGAAGAAACCGCGCAGGCGGCCGTTGGGACTCCTCGACGGCCGGTTCAAGATTCCGGACGACTTCAATCGGCCGCTGCCAGAGGAGTGATTCGAGCCTTCAATGACATTCGTCGAGCTCGTCCGCGTCGTGTCGTAGAGCGGCGCGCGTCATCAGGTCGACGTACAGATCGTAGAAGCGCTGGAGGTCAACGTCGATGTGGACGTTTACTTTTCCGACCCCGGGCCGGTCGTGCTGCCCGAGCTCCCACGCGAGGGTGTAGCCGTACTGGACTCCGTGATCGATATCGACGTCGATGTACATTTCCCGGGTTTCCGTGATCAGGGAGGGGTCGAGAACGCTCGCGGCGCTGAGCTCGTCCCACATGAAGATCTCCGGCACCCAATCGGGGTTCGAAGGATCCAGCGGCACCGCGTGAAACTCTTCGATGTAGCGGGCCAAAGGTGTCCCGGCCCGCGCGATGCGGGCCACGATCTCGTCGCTATGCCGAGTCTTCGTCGAGACGTCCGCGGGGGTCACCGAGATGCGTTTCCACGGGGCGCGAAGGACGATGCGCGCCGCCTCCGGATCGAACCACCAGTTGAACTCCCGGCGGTATCGGGCGGCGATACCCCCGCCCATCACCACGAGCTCCTTCGCCTTCCGGGGAAGCTCCGGATCGAGCGCGATGGCGAGAGCGATATTCGTCAAAGGTCCCCCGCCCCAGATCGTCACTTCGTCCGGAAAGCGATTGACCGCGTCCACGATGAAGCTCGCCGCGTGGCCCGCGGCCGGCCCGATCGTTGGCTCCCCCTCGCGGAGAGGTGCGGTGTCGTAGGGCCCCGCATCACCGTCCCAGGCGCCCTGGTAGGGCTGCTTCCCGTATAGCGTCTCCCAACGCTTCGCCTCGTCCTGCGTATGGACCAGGGGGTAGACCGCGCCGCGGTAGACGGGGATATCCGTTCGTCCGGCGATCTCGAGGGCTCGAAGCGTGTGCCGCAGCTCCTGCTCCATCCAGAGATCGCCGCTTACGATCGAGATGCCCAGGACTTCGACCCGAGGCGACTGCACGAACATGAGGATGGACTGGATGTCGGTGGTGCAAGGACCGCGCGCATCCTGGTCGACGATGACCTTGAGCTTCGATTGCGCCGAGGCATGCCCCGTGACGAGAGTCAGGAGAGCGAGAGCCCGTGCGATCGCCCTCATCGGCGCGAAGCCAAAGCCTTTAGGTTTCCTGTGAAGTTCAGAACGACGCGAAGCTCGGTGAGGACAACTTCTTCGTTAAGGATCATCAGGAACTTCTGACCGTCGGGAGAGACGTCGTAGCTCGCATGACCGCCGGTGTCGGCCGGGTAGGGGCCGTCGAACAAGATCGTGGGAGCTCCCGCTCGGAAGAAGTCGCCGACTTCGACCGACACCGCCATTACTCCCGTGTTCGCCCGGTAGAAGAGCTCGCGGCCGTCGCGAGACCAGACGGGTTCTCGTCCCCCGTTCGTCGAGATGAGATGGCGTGTGCCGGGACCAGGATAGGGCTGGACGTAGATCTCCGGCCGACCGGAAGCATCCGACTGATACGCGATCCACTTCCCATCAGGGGCGAACGCCGGCGCCCGCTCGGTTGCGGGGGTCACCAGGAACGGTTGAGGCAACCCGTCGGGCGAAAGAATCCATAGATCCTCCTTGGTTTCCGCGTGGTCGTAGCTGAACGCGAGAAGGCGCCCATCCGGTGACCAGGAAGGGTCGAGGACACTACGTTCCTTGTCCACCAGCAGACGCGCCTCACCGGTTCCGTCGACGGCTCGGATAAAGATCCCTTCCGGGTTGACGTACGCCATGACAGCACCGTCTGGCTTGAAGCGAGGCGTCTGTAAGTTGTTCCCCGAGACCGCAAGCACCCGCGCACCCCGGTCGAGATCGTGAACCCAGATGCGATTATTGCCACCCGCCTCGTCCGCGGCGAAACTCTTTCCGTCGGGCGAGAGGTGCACCGTGTGGTAGCGGCGATCGGAAGCGCCGACGACTTCGATACCGCCGCCGCGGTCGACCCAGACCACTTTGCTTCCAGCGTTCTCGCCCGGCGAGTACACGAGTGTACCGTCGGCACCCAGCCGGAACTGAGGCTGCCCGTTCGCATTTCCCGTAAGGGCCTCCTCGAGCTGGAAGGGCGGCCCCTGAACTTCAAGGCTGTCGAGGTCGAAAGGCGCCGCAAAGAGCGGTGCGGATCCGGCCCGGCCAAAGAGGATATGGCCGCTCGAAGCGTAGGCGGCTCCACGACCTTCGAATAGAACCCGATGCTCTTTGGCACGACTTGGGAGAACGGCGATCTCGGCACTCCCAGATCGCCCGACCGCGAACAGAATTCCCCGGTCGTCGGGGAGGAGCGTTGGGTCACTATGGCCCGTCTCCCCCGGCGCCAGCGTGGTTACGGGATCCGGCGTCCCGCCATTCTCGGAAACGCGCCAAATCCCGCTGGCAGCGGTCCCGAAGAGGACCTCCCCGCGCTCGGTCCAGGCGAGTCCCCGTGGGGGCGCAATCGCTTCACAGAGTTGTGTCGCTTTTCCGCCGTTCGTCGATATCCTGAAGATAAGGGAGCGGCTGGTGGTATAGGCCAAGGACTCTCCGTCGGGAGAGAAAACAGGTTGGTTGCCGCCCTCGCTGCCCACAAGGAGGCGGGTATCGAAGTTCGTGAGGTCCCGAACGAAGAGCTTGGGAACGGTCTCATTGCTGGCGCGGCCGGCGAAAACCACGCGCCGTCCATCAGCGCTCATGGCAAACGAGGGGCTCGCGTCCTCGTAGAGCCGCTCCCCCTCCGGAAGGTTCACCGCGAGCCGAGTGACCTCCACTCGCGGCACGGGGCGAATCCACCAGGCCGTCAGTCCTGCCAAAACGACGAGACTCGCCCAAACGAAATGCGCGACTCTGCTCCGCGGCTCGACCTTGGGAGCGGACGCTTCGGGCGCGCGAAGAAACCCGAGAAGAATTTCGATGTCGCCGACCGAACGCCAACGCTCCGCCGGCGCCTTCGCGAGCGCTCTCGAGACCACGGACTCGAGAAGCGGCGGCGAGAGATCCCGGCGATGCTCTTCGTCGTACGCCCTTCTTCCCGTCACCATCTCGTACAGCACAGCGCCGAAGGCATAGATGTCCGAGCGCGCGTCCGCTTCTTTGCCCTCGAGCTGCTCCGGCGCCATGTAGGGGATCGTCCCGAGGAGCGCCCCCTCTTGCGTCAGCGGTTTCGCCTCCGTCGGAGCAACGGAGCTCGACCTGTCCTCCCACTTCGCGAGACCGAAGTCCAGAAGCTTCACCCCCGACTTCGTCAGCATGACGTTCGAAGGCTTCAGGTCCCGGTGCACGATCCCGTGCTCGTGCGCCGCGGCGAGAGCTGATGCCATCTGGCGCGCAAACTCGAGCGCCTGTTCGAGGGGAAGGGCGCCGCGCTTCAATCGATCGGCGAGAGTCTCACCCTCGAGGTACTCCATGACGAGGTAGTCGACCCCCTCGTGGGCGCCGACGTCATGAAGGGTGCAGATGTGAGGGTGGTTGAGTTGGGAGATCGCCTTCGCCTCGCGCTCGAGACGCGCTTTCCGCAACGGGTCTCGCGCGAGCTCGGAAGGCAGAACCTTGAGGGCGACGCTCCGGTCGAGCCGCGTGTCCTTCGCTTTGTAGACCTCGCCCATCCCCCCGGCGCCGAGAGGCGAGAGAACCTCGTACGGCCCGAGTTTCAAACCTGGCTCGATGCTCATCTTTCCAACGCAGCCAGAGCCTTCAGCTCTTCCGGGAAGTTCAAAACGATGCGAAGCTCGGTGAGGCCGCGTTCTTCGTTCCGAATCATGAGGAACTTCTTCCCGTCGGCGGAGACATCGTAGCTCGCGTGACCGGTGGCGTCGGCCTCGTAGGGGCCGTCGAACAAGAGCTTCGGAGCTCCCGCTCGAAAGGAGTCGCCGACCTCGACCGACACCGCAATGACTGCGGTGTTCTCCCGGTAGAAGAGCTCGCTACCGTCACGGGACCACACGGGCTCTTTGCCTCCGTTCGTCGAGACCAAATAGCGGGTGCCAGGACCCGGGAAGGGCTGAACGTAGATCTCTGGCCGACCCGAAGCATCCGACTGATAGGCGATCCACTTCCCGTTGGGGGAGAATGTCGGGGCGCGCTCCCTCGCGGGCGTAACCAGGAACGGTTGCGGCAACCCGTCGGGAGAAAGAATCCATAGGTCCTCCCTCGTATCCGGATGGGTATCCGTGAACGCGAGAAGGGTCCCATCCCACGACCAGGAAGGCTCCGACTGATGACGTTCCCTGTTCACCAGCAGGAGCGCCTCACCCGTTCCGTCGGCGGCTTTCGCTGAGATGTCTTCTCCGGCTCTGTACGCGATGACCGTACCATCGGGCTTGAAGCGAGGGCACTCCAGGGCGCTCCCCGAGACCGCGAGCACCCTCGTGCCCCGGTCGAGATCGTGAACCCAGATGCGGCTACCGATGCCACCCGTGGCTTCGTCAGCAACGAATCTCTTTCCGTCCGGCGAGAGTTGGACGGTGTGGTAGGGCCGGTCGGAATTCGCAGCGATCTCGGTGGCGCCACTGCGCTCGACCCAGACGACGGCGCTCCCGGATTCGTGCTCTGGGGCATACACGAGCGCTCCGTTGGCGCCGACGCGGAACTGAGGGCTGCCCGCTCCCGGTCACGGCCAGCGTACCCTCGAGCTGGAAGGGCTGTCCCTGAACCTCGAGGGTGTCGAGGTCGAAGGGCACCGCGAAGAGCGCCGCGGATCCGGCCCGGCCGAAGACGAGATGTCCGCTCGAAACGTAGGCGGCGCCCAAACCCTCGAAAAGAACGCGGTGCTCTTTCGCGTCCCGTGGGAGAAGCGCAACCTGGACGTCAGCGCTCCGTCCGACGGAAAAGAGAAGTCCTCGGCTGTCCGGGAGCACCGTGGGGTCGCCGTGGAAGCGCTCGCCCGACGCGAGAGTCGTCAACGGCTCCGGTATCCCGCCACTCGCGGAAACGTGCCAGAGGCCAGCCCCTTCGCTGCCGAAGAGAATTTCCCCGCTCTCGGTCCAGGTGAGCCCCCGAGGGTTCGCCGCCGATTCACAGACTTTTGCGACCGTTCCGCCATTCCGCGAGACCCTGTGGATGGAGCGAAAAAGCTCGTCCACGAAGGCCACGGACTCGCCGTCAGGAGAGAAAATCGGCCAGCGGCCTCCCGCGCCCGGAATGAGCTGCGCACCGAAGCTATCGAGGTCCCGAACGAAGAGCTTGGGGGTGGCCTCGTTGGCGGCATGGCTGACAAGAACCACACGCCGTCCGTCGGGGCTGATGGCGAACGCAGGGCTCCTCAACCCGTCGAGGCGCTCTCGCTCCGGAAGGCTCACGGCGAGGCGGGTGACTCCAGTTCGGGGCACGGGGCGAATCCACCAGGCCGTTAACCCAGCCAAAACGACGAGACTCGCCCAAACGAAATGGGCGACTCTGCTTCGCGGCTCGACCTTTGAAGAGGAGGCTTCGGGCGCGCGAAGAAACCCGAGAAGAATTTCGATGTCGCCGACCGAACGCCACCGCTCCGCGGGCGCCTTCGCGAGCGCTCTCGAGACCACGGTCTCGAGAAGCGCCGGCGAGAGCTCTCGGCGATGTTCCTCATCGTACGCTCTTCTCCCCGTCACCATCTCGTACAGCACGGCCCCGAAAGCGTAGATGTCCGAGCGCGCGTCCGCCTCCTTGCCCTCGAGCTGCTCGGGCGCCATGTAGGGGATCGTCCCGAGGAGCGCCCCCTCCTGCGTCAAAGGTTTCGCCTCCGTCGGAGCCACAGAGCTCGACCTGTCCTCCCACTTCGCGAGACCGAAATCGAGGAGCTTCACCCCTGACTTCGTCAACATGACGTTCGAAGGCTTCAGGTCCCGGTGCACGATCCCGTGCTCGTGCGCCGCGGCGAGAGCGGACGCCATCTGGCGCGCAAACTCGAGCGCCTGCTCGAGAGGAAGGGCGCCGCGCTTCAATCGGTCGGCGAGGGTCTCCCCTTCCAGGTACTCCATGACGAGGTAGTCGATCCCGTCGTGGGCGCCGATGTCATGAAGCGTGCAGATATGCGCGTGGTTGAGCTGCGAGATCGCTTTCGCTTCCCGCTCGAGCCGTGCCCTCCGCGAAGGATCCCGCGCGAGCTCCGAAGGCAGAACCTTGAGGGCGACGCTCCGGTCGAGCCGCGTGTCTTTCGCCTTGTAGACCTCGCCCATCCCCCCCGCACCCAGGGGCGAGAGAACCTCGTACGGTCCGAGCTTCAAACCTGGCTTGATTGTCATCGTTGCGCAGCCAGAGCCTTCAGCTCTTCTGGGAAGTTCAGGACGACGCGAAGCTCGGTCAGGCGGCCTTCCGGGTTGTGGATCATGAGGAACCTCTGTCCGTCGGGGGAGACGTCGTAGCTCGCATGGCCAGTTCCATCGAAAACGTATGGTCCGTCGAACAGAAGTTTGGGAACTCCCGCGCGGAAGGAGTCGCCGACTTCGACCGACACCGCCATGAGTGCCGTGTTCGCCCGGTAGAAGAGCTCGCGGCCGTCACGGGACCAGACGGGCTCTTTCCCTCCATTCGTCGAGATCAAGCCGCGGACGCCGGGACCCGGGAAGGGCTGGACGTAGAGCTCCGGCCGGCCGGAAGCATCCGACTGATACGCGATCCACTTCCCATTGGGGGAAAACGCCGGCGCGCGCTCGATTGCGGAAGTCACGACGAACGGCCGCGGGGACCCCCCGAGCGGAAGTATCCAGATGTCGTCCGCCGTATCCGCGTTGTTGTCCGTGTAGGCCAAGAGACTCCCATCCGACGACCAGGACGGTTCGCTTTGAGAACCTTGCTGGTTCACGACCGGGAGCGCCTCCCCCGTTCCGTCGGCAGAACTCACGAAGATGTTGTCTTTTGTGCTATACGCGATCGACCGACCGTCGGGTCCGAAGCGAGGAATCTGGAGTTTGACGCCGGCGACCGCGAGGACTTTCGTGCCCCGTTCGATATCGTGAACCCAGATGTGATTGTAGCTGCCCTCGACTTCATCGGCCGCAAAGCTCTTTCCGTCCGGTGAGAGGTCCACCGTATGGTAGCGGTGATCGGAGCGCGCAACGATTTCGACTTTTCCGCCGCGGTCGACCCAGACGACGTCGCTACCGGGAACACTCTCACCCGGGGTGTACACCAGCGTACCCTCGCTCCCAACACGGAACTGCGTCTCAAAGACCACGTCGTCGATTGGGATCGGCGGTCCTCGAACCTCGCCAGTGCCGATATCGAAGGCCACCGCAAAGAGCCCGGTGGAGCTGTCGCGACCGAACACGAGATGTCCGCTGGGAACGTAGGCGGCGGCGCTCCCTTGGAACAGCACCCGATGCTCCGTTGCGTCCGGGGGAAGGTATGCGATCTCATCGCTCCCGCCCGAGGGCACGATCGTAAAGAGCAGACCTCGATTTCCGGCGACCGGGTTGGGGTCGGTGTGCGCGGCCTCGCCAGGCGCCAACCTCGTCAAGGGCTCCGGTGTTCCCCCGTTCTCGGACACCCGCCAGATCCCGGCGCCACCGCCCGCGTTAGCGATGCCACCTTCAAATGTGCCGAAGAGAATCTCCCCACGATCGGTCCAGGTGAGCCCCGAGACGTTCGCCGCCGTTTCACAGAGTCTCGACGCCGCTCCCCCGTTCCACGAGATCCTCTGGATGAACGGGGGTACGAGATACGCGACCGACTCCCCGTCGGGAGAAAAAACCGGCTGCTGCGCGCCCTCGGCGCCCGTAACCACACGGGTATCGAAGCTCGTGAGGTCCCGAACGTAGAGCTTGGTGGTGGTCCCGCTGCTCGCGCGGCCGACAAAAACCAAACGGCGTCCGTCAGCGCTTATTGCGAACGAGGGGCTCGCACCCTCCAGGAGCCGCTCTCCCTCCGGAAGGGTCACGGAAACTCGTGTGACCTTCCCACGGGGCATTGGGCGAACCCACCAGGCCGTTAGTCCTGCCAAAACGACGAGACTCGCCCAAACGAAATAGGCGACTCTGCTCCGCGGCTCGACCTTGGGAACGGACGCTTCGGGCGCGCGAAGTAGCCCGAGAAGAATTTCGACGTCGCGAACCGACTGCCACCGCTCCGCCGGCGCCTTCGCGAGCGCTCTCGAGACTACGGAGTCGAGAAGCGCCGGCGAGAGCTCTCGCCGATGTTCCTCATCGTACGCCCTTCTTCCCGTCACCATCTCGTACAGCACGGCGCCGAAGGCGTAGATGTCCGAGCGCGCGTCCGCTTCCTTGCCTTCGAGCTGCTCCGGCGCCATGTAGGGGATCGTCCCGAGGAGCGCCCCCTCCTGCGTCAGCGGTTTCGCCTCCGTCGGAGCAACCGAGCTCGACCTGTCCTCCCACTTCGCGAGACCGAAATCGAGGAGCTTCACCCCCGACTTCGTCAGCATGACGTTCGATG
>CAZKNR010000252.1:0-1864 GCA_964553925.1 uncultured Acidobacteriota bacterium | reverse complement strand
AGTTGATCGCCACGATACCGCATGAGCACGCCATCGTCGGTGAGCTCCGTATCCGTCGCCCCTTGCGGCCGCTCGAAGCTGACGTACAGGACGTCGGCCTCCTCGTCGAAATCGAGCCACATCTGTTTCGATGGGAGCCTGCGCAGATGCGGCAGGCTTTCCAGGATCTCTAGGGCTGCGCCTTTTGCCATATCAACCGCTTCCTTTCAATCTGCCTGATACGTGTGGTGAAGAATGCCGTGATCACGAAGCCGTCAGTTGACGACACCTCGCGATAGACCACGACCAAGTGTCCCCGGGCGGGCCACCGAGCGATCGCCAACAACTTGCCGCCGTCGCCGACATGACCTGCATCGGGGGCCCCGACCACTCCGCGAACGTCGTGGTAGTGTCCTGCTAGATCGTCGTGGTGCTCGACGATGTGCATCCATCGCTCCGTCGTGAGCCGGATCGGCACCCCGAGAACCGACTGGACTGTGTCGGTCACGCCCGCCTCGACTAGTACGATACCAGCGCCCATGCTCATGCGCGACAAGGGCCTTCTTCTTCAGATGTTGTTGAGCTGTCCTGACGTAGTGCTTCCACTTCTTGCCAAAATGCACCCCATCGATCACGCGGTCGACCGAGTCGTCACAGATGTCGGGATGTATACGTTGGATCATACGATGAAGGTCTGCGGTCGTCCGCGGACCCGAGCGGAGCAAATAGAGCAGGGTGTCAGCGAGGATGCCGTGCGTTGTCTTACCCTGGGCTCGGACATGCAGTAGCGTGAGTTCGGCCAGCCTCGATTGTGTCTTGAGTGCCTGCTTGAGAGCTTGGTTCACGTCGCGCTCCGCCCGCTTGCGGAGGGCGACGAGTGTGTCAGCTGTCGTCTTGATGCCGGCCAGGGCTTCGCGCGAGACGTCTGCACCAAGGCAAGCGTAGGCCTGCGCCTCGTCCTTGATCTCGGTTACGAGTGCGCTGTCATGTATCCGCAGGCCGAACTCGTTGTTTCTGGATAGACCTCCCTCGGTCAGGTTGCCCGATGTCACGACCGCCAAGCGGCCGTCGGCAATGTAGACCTTCCCGTGCAGCCTGGGTAAATGGGTCAAGCAGGCGTTGGGCACCTCCTTCAGGACGCGCTGGAGCCCTTCCACATCGATCGTCTCGGCTGCAAGCGAGGCCGCAGAGAGGTCCGTCACCACCTGTAGGTGGATCGTGGCCGAACGATTGTGCCGGCTGATGATGGTGAGAAGAGCTTCGAGGGGCCTTCGTGAAATGTATGGGGAGAGAAGCAAGAGGTCGCTCGTGGCGGTCTCGACGAGCTCGGAAAACGTTGTGTCCCACGGTGAAGAGAGCGTGCGCACCGCGAAAACAGCGGTCATCGAGCCACGGGACGAAGGTACTTCACCGAGGTCTTGGGCCATCTCGGGCGCGCCGCGAAGGTAAGTGGGCCATCAGAGTACCGGCGGTACCCGCTCGGAATGAGACCCATGCACTCGAGCTTCCGGACATACGCCTCTTCGGTCACACTCAACTGAGGGCGTGGGGCACGTCTGCCTTGGTCCGTGTGCGTTGCCATTGGCCTAGCCCTCGACGGCCCCGTAGACGATCGAGACCTCGGGCGCGGCCTCTTCGCGCTTGTAGAGCACGTCGTCGAGCCGTCCGGAGCCGATCCAGACCGCTTCGCCGTTGCCCCAGAGCTTTTCGCCCAGCACGCTCATGCGTTTGACCACGCGCTCCGTGACGGCGTGCGCTTCCATGGCCAGCTCGCTCTCGACGGTGAAGGCGGCCCACTCCGGCTTCTGGCCCGTCTCCTCGGTCTTCCGGTACGAGATCAAATACTTGGGCATCCAATCACCCTCCTTCCATCAATTTGATGAAC
>CAZKNR010000251.1:0-1503 GCA_964553925.1 uncultured Acidobacteriota bacterium | reverse complement strand
ACTCCTCCTTTATGTCGCGGCGCGGGGAGGGAGGTTCGGGATCGCGGCCTTCGCATTCGTCGTTCCGCTCGCCGGCTCCCTTCATCTCCTGTTCCCCCTGGGAACGATCTTCGCCGAGAGGCTCCTCTACCTTCCGCTGCTCGGGGTCGCCCTCGCCTTCGGCCTCGCGATCGAAGAGCTCGGGAACCTGCGCCGGTGGGTCTCCGCGGTCGTTGCGGTGGCGGTCCTCGGAGCTTGCTTGGGGCGCGTATGGACCCGAATCCCCGATTGGCGGGATAACGAGACACTCTTCCGCAAGACGGTCGAAACCTCTCCGTTCAGCGCCCGCAGCTACTTCCTCCTGGGAGCGGAGCTTCTCGACCAGAAGCGCTTCTCGGAATCGGCGGAGAGCTTCGCCACCGGTCTCGCGATCTACCCCGCGCATTTCGGAGCCCGCATGAGCCTCGGGGAGGCGCTCCTCGCCGCGGGCGACGCCGGACGCGCCGAAGAAGCTTTCTCGAAGGCGTTCGAGCTCCAGCCGGCCTCGGAGGACGCTCGCAAGGCCGCGATCGACGCCGCCCTCGCCTTCGGACGAGAGAAAGCCCGCGCCCTAGACTTCGCCGCGGCGAGAGAAATCTTCGAGCGGGCGATCGCTCTCGATGAGAGCGAGGCTTCCGCGTGGAATTACCTCGGCCTCGTGTCGGAGCGGGAAGGGCGCCTCGAAGAGGCGCGGAGTCACTACGAACGCGCGCTACAGGAGGACCCCGCGCTCGTCGAAGCGCTCTTGAACCTCGCGAGTCTGCGAATGAACGCGGGAGAGCTTTCGCCGGCCGAAGAGATCTACCGCCGGGCGCTCGAGCTCGAGCCCGAATCCTACGAAGCCGAAAATGGCCTCGGAATCACCCTCGCCCGTCAGGGCCGAAACGACGAGGCGGCGGAGGCGTTCAAAAGGGCCATCGCCATCGACCCCGATCTCGAGACCGCTCGGGAGAACCTTCGCGCACTGACGAGATGAGGCATGACAGAGCTCCTCAGCCGGGACGGGCCCTTTTCTCTTTGAGCGCGGCGTAGCGCTCCTGGCAGTGCTTCACCAGCTCCTTCAGCAGCGCCGACGCGGCGCCCTTGACGGAACCGGTCCGCTTCGGATCCATTCCCGTCAGTTGGATGTCGCTCCCGAGGAGGGTCACCTTGGCCCGAAGGGAGTGGTAGTAAGAGATGGTGGAATTGTTCACTCCTTGAGTTTCACCACCGAGGGTCTTGGTCGACGCCCAGAAGGTCAGGTGCTCTCGGATGCGGTGCGAGTCGACCTCGACGACGATCTCGGCGTCTTCCATCCGCTCCACCAGTTGAAACCAGTCTTTCTTTCCCGCGACCTTCTTCTTTAGCTCTTCGGCGCCGCGACTCAAATCTTCGGTCGCCTGCGCCTCGTCGCTCGGGTTCACGAGGATGAAAACGGTGAAGGGCCAGTCGGGTTTCTTGGGCAGGCGCTCCTTCTGCGGGGCGGCTCCGGGAAACGCGAGGAGC
>CAZKNR010000250.1:0-3806 GCA_964553925.1 uncultured Acidobacteriota bacterium | reverse complement strand
CGTTGGCGGCGACGTTGGTGGTGAGGGTCGCGACCGCGACGGCGAAGAGCGCCACGGCGATGAGGAGCGGGTTCTCGAAGCGGGAAAGCAGTTGAACAGGATCCCAGATCGCTTCTCCGAAGACGATTACCGTCGCCGAGGTGACGGCGACTCCGATGAACGCGTAGAGCGCCATCGTCGTGGGGAGCCCCAGGAGCTGTCCCAGCATCTGCTCCCTCTGGCCGCGAGCGTAGCGCATGAGGTCGGGGATGTTCAGGGCGAGAGTGGCCCAGAACCCCACCATCGCCGTGAGCGAAGGAACGAAGAACCGAAAGAACTCGGAGAAGCTCTGGAAGCGGGACGGCCGCGAGAGAATGGGTCCGAGGCCGCCCGCGGTCGAGAGCGCCCAGGCGAGAAGCGCGAGACCGCAAACGATGAGAAACGGCGCCGCCCAGTCTTCGAGGAACCGGATACTCTCCGAGCCCCGCACGATGATGTAAATATTGATGAGCCAAAAGGCGGCGAAACAGAGCGCCGGGCCGAGAGAGAGCTCCGCCCACGGCGGGTAGAGCGTGGTCAGAAGAGCCTGGATCGCCGCGCCCCCGATCCAGGTCTGAATCCCGAACCAGCCGCAGGCGACCGCCGAGCGCAGCAGGGACGCGATGTTGGACCCGCGGACTCCGAACGAAACACGGGCCAGAACGGGAAACGGAATCCCGAACCGGGTCCCGGCGTGAGCGTTCAACACCATCGGAACCAGCACGATGAGGTTTCCGAGGGTAATGGTGAAGATCGCCTGCCACCAGTTCATCCCGCCCTCGATGAGACCGGCAGCGAGCATGTAGGTCGGGATATTCACCGCGAGCCCGACCCAAAGCGCCGCGATGTTGTACGTCGTCCAGGTCCTTTCACCGAAGCGCGTCGGCGCGAGGTCCTTGTTGAAGAGCCGCGGGTCGAGGCCCTCTTCCGAGCGGAGCTGGAAGAGCCCGCCCGGGCTCCGAATCATTTTTAGAAGAGGGTCGTCGCTCATTTCGATCGCGTCGATCGCGCGGGCGGATGATAGGAGGGGCGCTTTCCGCCTGTCAACTCGCGCAGGCCGCGCAGGACTCGATTTGTCCCCGAAAATAAGTACCTTGGTTCGGATTTTCGGCGAAAATCGGAACCAGGGTCAACTGGCGGTTGTTCCGGCCTTCGTAGCGGACTACCTCTTCACGTATTTCCAGTTTCGGAGCTTGCCAGCGGCGAGCCAATCGAGCGCGGTCGCGATTCTCTGGGTCCGCGTGGCTTCGGACTTCGCTTCCGCCACCCACTCGACGTACTCCCGTCGTTGGCTGCGGCTGAAGCGGTCGAAGGTCTCTCGCGCTCTGGCGTTTTTCGTCAGCGCCGCGGTGAAATCGGGGGGAATCACGAGCGGTTTGTTCCTCGCCGGGGCTTTCGCCCTGGGGGCTTTCACTCCTTCCTCGTTCAGCTCGGCGGCTCTCCGCACGTAGGCTTTCAACTTTCTCTCCGGGGGCAGGTCGCGGAGCGAGATAATTCTTCCGATGTCAACCTCCTCACGGCGGGCCTTCCGGTCCGCCTCGCGCTCGAGGACGAGGTCTCCCTTCCAGAAACCGAAAGCGCAGTGGCTCTTGAAGGACGCCATACTGCAGAGCATGCCTTTGTAGAGGAAATGCGGAACGCGCCATTTTATCGATTCCTCGACACCGGGACAGGCTTGGTGGACGACTTTACGAAGGTGACGGAGGATGGGCTTCGCGAAGTCGGCCGAATTCTCGATGTACGCGTCCACCCGGGGATCCCGGCTCCCCTTCCCCTTTGCCATCGTCAATTCCACTTCATTCCGCGGATCTGGTCCAGGTTCACGTTGCCGCCGCTCAGGACGACGGCTACCTTGGAGCCCGCGGGGAGCTTGACGATTCCCTGGAGAAGCGCCGCGACCGGGGCGGCCGCCGCGCCTTCGACCACGAGCTTCGCGTGCGACATCGTCCAGACCACGCCCTCGAAGATCTGCTCGTCGGGAAGAGCCACGAGCTCGTCGACGAACCGGCGCACGACTTCGAACGTGGTCGCGCCCACGCGCTTCACCCGGAGACCGTCGATGACGCAGTCGACCCGGTCGAGGGTCACGAGTCGCCCTTCCTCGACGCTTCGTTTCATCGCCGGAGCGCCCGAAGACTCGACGCCGATGACGCGGATCTTCGGGTTCAGGCTCTTCAGAGCCATGCTCACTCCGGAGATGAGCCCCCCGCCGCCGATGGGCACGATCGCCGCTTCCACCTCCGGCCAGTCCTGGTAGATCTCGAGCCCGAGCGTCCCTTGACCGGCGATGAGCTCTTCGTCATCGAACGGATGGATGTACGTGAGCCCTTCGCTCTCTACCAGCTCCTTGGCTTTCTCGTTCGCTTCGTCCCAGATGGTGCCGTAGAGAACGACCTCGGCGCCGTAGCCCCGGGTGGCCGCGATCTTGGAGGGCGTCGCGTTCTCCGCCATCGCCACCACCGCCCGGATTCCGTGGATCTTGGCGGCGAGAGCCACTCCCTGGGCGTGGTTTCCGGCGGAGGAGCAGATGACGCCGCGGCGCTTCTGCTCCTCGCTCAAGTACGTGAATTTGTTGAGGGGCCCGCGGATCTTGTACGAGCCGGTCCGCTGAAACATCTCCGCCTTCAGGCGCACGTCGAAACCGGTGCGCTCGCTCAGAATGCGCGACGTCAAAAGAGGCGTGCGGTGGGCGTGGCGCGCCACGCGCTCGTGAGCGGCCTCGAAGATCTCGCGGGACAATGGAATCATGGAAAGAATTCCTCTTTCTTGAAGACCCAGAGAAACATCTGGAGGAGCTCGCCCCTCCCGTCGGCCGCGGCGATGAGGCGAAACGGGATCGCGGGCCGGCCTCCCGGAGCCTGCGCGGAGAAGAGATTGTCCCCGAGCCAGGTGACGGGCAAGCGCCCCCCGAACTGTTCGAGAAAGAGCGCGCCCTCCTGGTGAACGATCGTAACCGGCCAGCGGTTGCGATAGACGCCGGTTACCGCTTCCATCTCGGCCTCCGTCATCGGGACCGGCTTCGGATCCGCTGTCGCCGCAGCTCCTTCCTTCCGAAACGAGGAGAAAGCGGCGGCGAGCGTCTTTCTGAACGTCACTCCCTCCTGATTCGCGAGAAGGATGACGGCGAAACGCTCGTAGGGAGCCATCTTGAGAATCGCGGTGAACCCGGGCATCGTGCCCACGTGCTCGGCGATCGAAACACCGTCCCAGGTGTGAAGGAACAGGCCGTAGCCGTAGCACGGGCGCTTCATGTCGGGAAGGTCGTAGGGAATCTCCGCATGGGCGGACGAGACGCGGGCGATGGCGGCGGGCGAAAGGACTTCTTTTCCTTCGAGGCGGCCGCCGTTCAGGAATGCGAGGGCGAAGCGCCCCATCTCGGAAGCGCTCGTCATGAGAAATCCATTCGGCCATTGACGGGCATCGTCCGAGAACGGCCGAACGACTTTCACCGCCCCCTCCGGCGGGACTTCATGGCCCTGCGAAATCGGGCGGGTCATCGCCTCCGTCGGACGAAACGTGGCGCGCTCCATTCCGAGAGGCGCGAGCAGGAGACCTTTCATCGCATCCGCGTACGGTTTTCCCGTCGTCTCCTCGACGAGGAGGCCGGCGAGAGCGAAGCCGGGGTTCGAGTACGAGAAGGCGACGCCCGGAGCCAAAAGGCGGTAGTCGTCTCCCCATCCGCGGGCAAATGCGGCCAGAGCCGACTCGTCGTGAAGGCCGAAGTCCGCGGGCTGGTCCTTGATTCCCGCGGTGTGACTCAAGAGCTGGTGCGCGGTCAGAGGCGAGAC
>CAZKNR010000249.1:0-63411 GCA_964553925.1 uncultured Acidobacteriota bacterium | reverse complement strand
TTCCGGGGCCGGAGCGAGCACTCCATACACACGTATCTCCATACCATCGCGGTGAATCTCATCCGCGACCACTTCAAGAAGCTTCGCGCGCAGAAGACCCCCAAAGCCCCCTCGTCGCTTTCGAACCTCGTCCAGCACGAGCTCGAGTCGGACGGTCCGTCCTACGACCAGGCGCTCGTGAGTGGTGGGCCGGGGCCGGAGCGTTTCGTCGCCTCCCAGGAGCTCCGCGACCGCATGGGCAGGGCGATCGAGAGATCCTCCCCCCAGGTATCGACCGGGCCGCGCGACCGGCTCATCTTCCGGCTTTACTTCATCGAGGGCCTGACCGTAGGGGAGATTGCCGCGATCCCGTCGGTCGGGCTGACCGACAGCGGGATCGAGAAATGCATTCGACGGATCCGCGCGGCGCTCCGTGAGGAGCTTCAGGGAGCAAGCCAGGGAGGCCAGGGAGGAAGGACCCCATCAATTTCGTCTTAGATTGAGTGAGGGCAAGGATTGACGGAGGCCCCGCCCCGGAAGAAGTACGGCCGACACCGCTTCCCGAGGGACGAGCCCAATCCTCGGCTCTCATCGCATGGGACGGGAGTCTCGAAATGCCGAACACGACCACGTCCGGGCACCTGGATTTATCGGACTTTCACGACCTTCTAGAGGGGAAGCTCGCGCGCGGGCGCAAGCGGGAGGTTGATTCCCATCTCGATGGCTGCTCGGATTGCGTCGAGACCCTTGCGATGATCGTACGCGCCGATCGTCCCGCCTCGCGGGAGGAGCAGGCGGAGCTCGCCCGGATCCCCGAGCCCGTCGCCACAGAGGTCGCGGCACGACTGCGCCCCGCGATTGCGGCTTCGGCCCCGAGGACCAGGAATGCTCCGGTCGACTGGACGGCCCTCCTCGCGGCCGCGACGATCCTGATCTCGATAGGCGCGGGAGGCTGGTACCTCTACAACGAACGGTGGCTTCCCGCTTCGAGCCGCCGCATCGCGAGAGAGACGCTGTCGGCGATGGTCGAGCTTCGCCAGGCCACGGGCCGGATCCCGCTCCGCTACATCACCGAGTTCGAGCGCGCGTCGGTCACAAGGAGCGGTTTCGACGAGAAGGATCCGGCGGAGGCGGCGCTCCTCTCGAAACTTCGGACGGCTGTCGACCGCGCGCCGGTGAAGGAGGCGGTCTTGACGCTTGGCCTCCTGCTCCTGGACGACGGCGAGCTCGATGAAGCGGAGTCCCTTTTTCGGCAGGCGCTCGAGACCGATGCCGCTTCGGTCGATGCCCTGAACGGCCTCGCCGTCGTCTACTACGAGAAAGCGCGGCGCGACTCCGAGGGCTCCTATCGCCTGCTGCAGCGTGGCCTCGCCTATCTGCGCCAGGCGCAGGCCGCAGCCCCCGAGGATCTCCGCGTTCTCTACAACTTCGGAAGGTACTACGAGGCTCTCGACATGAATTCGGCCGCCATTCAAGCCTGGAGCCGCTACCTCGAGAAAGACAAGGCGTCCCAGTGGGCGGAGGAAGCGGTTTATCAGCTCGCTCCGCTCATGCCGCCCTCTAAATTGCGAGCCCGATGACGATGTCGTTCACGTTGGTGCCGGTGGGGCCGGTCCTGAGCAGATCCCCCAGGCGATCGAAGAGACGATAAGAATCGTTATTGGCGAGAAGCGCCTCGGGGTCGAGGCCCGCTTTTCGGGCACGATCGAGGGTCTCGCCGTCGGCGAAGGCGCCCGCGGCGTCGGTCGGGCCGTCAGTGCCGTCGGTGCCCGCCGAGAGCACCATCACTCCCGGCGCTCCCGAGAGGTGGAGCGCGCAAGCGAGCGCGAACTCCTGATTGCGCCCTCCGAGCCCCGAGCCCTTCACCGCGAGAGTAAGCTCGCCTCCCGCGAGAAGGGCCGCGCGCCCAGACCGCCGTCGCGCGAGTGCTTCGAGCCTCCGGGCGAACTCCAGAGCGACTCCGTGGACCTGCCCCACCATGTCGGCGCGGAAAATCTCGGACTCGAAGCCCAAAGCGGAGGCCTGGGCCCGGGCCGCCTCGAGCGAAAGGCGATTGCTCGCGAGAATCACGTGCCTCACTTTCGCGAGAGAAGAGTCGCCCGCCTTGGGAGTCTCCGGAATTCTCCCGCGAGCGCCTGCCTCGAGCCGCTCCCAGACCCTTCCGGGGAGTTTCTTTTCGAGGCCGTACCGGGCCACGATCTCGAGACAGTCGGAAAACGTCGTGGGGTCGGCGACCGCGGGCCCGGAGCCAATGGCGGAGAGATCGTCGCCGATGACGTCCGACACCACGAGCCCGAGAACCGAGGCCGGCGCCATCTTTTCCGCCAGGCGCCCGCCCTTCACTCTCGAGAGGTGCTTGCGGATCGCGTTCAGCTCGCCGATGTCGGCCCCGCTTCGGAGGAGGAGATCCGTCGTGCGAACCTTGTCGTCGAGGGTGAGGCCTTCCGCGGGAGCGACGAGGAGCGCCGAAGCGCCCCCGGTCAGGAGAAAGAAAATTCGATCTTCCGCACGTCCGCCCTCGAGCTCCGAAACAAGACGCTCGGTCGCTAGGAGACCCGCTTCGTCAGGAAGCGGGTGACCGCCTTCGTCGACGACGACACGCTCGAGGGGTGCGCCGTGCCCGTGCTTGACGAGGATTCGGCCCTCGTACTCCCGACCTGAAAGGCAGCTTTCGACCGCTCGAGCGAGGGAACCCGCCGCCTTTCCCGCTCCCACGATCCGGATCCTGCCGCCTTCGCCGGGGAACGGAAAAACGAAAGGCTCGTCGCCGAAGCGGAATCCCTCGGAGAGGACCTCGCGGAGCCCTCTCGAGAGTAGAAGGTAAGGATCGGCGGCCGCGAGCCCGGCATCGAAGATCGCGCGCGCCTGCTGCCTCAGCGATTCCGGCATGACCGGACAGTATAAGGACAAGCCCGCTCCGGGCTGCTACAATCCACACCGGATGAAAGAAGAGATCGTCTTCGAGCAGTTGAATCCGGACGCCTGCCGGACGTATTTCATAGGTGCGACCGAGACCAAGGAGGCCGCGCTCATCGATCCGGTCCTGGGTGCGACCGAGGAGTACTTGAAGGTTCTGGAAAAGGGCGGGTTTCGCCTGCGATACGTCATCGACACTCACACCCATGCGGACCACCTCTCGGGAGGGAGGATCCTGTCTCAGCGTACCTCCGCCGAGTACGCGATGCACCGGAAAGCGGGCGCGAAACACGCCTCCCTGCGCTTGACCGACGGGTCGACGCTCCCGCTCGGCAAAACGATCCTCGAAGCCATCGAGACCCCGGGCCACACCAAAGACAGCATCACCCTGAAGCTTCCCGGGCGACTCCTCACCGGCGACTTCCTCTTCATCGGCGGGGCCGGGCGCACGGATCTACCCGGCGGCGATCCGGGCGATCACTGGGAGAGTCTCAATCGCGTGATCCCCTCGATCGACGAAGCCACCCTCATCTGCCCGGGGCACGACTATCGGGGGATGCGGGAATCGGTTTTGCGGGAGGAGAAGCGAACGAACTCGAATCTCGAGCCCCGCGAGCGGGAGGAATACGTCGCTTGGCTTTCCTCGATGAGAAGGCCCACGCCGGAGTGGATGGTCGAGACGGTTCGCGCCAATAACGACGGCCCCACCGACCTTTCCCTGAACTTCATGCCTCAGGATGAGGTTTCCGCGTGCATGTGCGAGCCCGCTCCCGCTCTCGGTCTTCCCGAGCTCTCGGTCGAGGAAGTCCGGAGACTCGCCCTGTCCGGGGGCGAATCCGGGCGGCTCCTCCTCGACGTGCGGCAACCCGATGAGTATCTGGGCGAGCTCGGACACGTGCCGGGAGCGATCCTGATCCCGCTTGCCGAGCTTCCCGCGAGGCTCTCCGAGATCGAGGGCTACCGGGACAAGAGAGTCATCGCGATCTGCCGCTCGGGCTCTCGCTCGGCGAAGGCGACCGCGCTCCTCAAGGACGCTGGCTTCGAGGACGTCTGGAACATGACCGGGGGCACTCTCGCCTGGCGCGAGAAGGGCTTCCCCGTCGAACGCTGAGGCTACTTCTTCTTTCTTTTCTTGCTCTGGGGCTGAGGCCCGATCTTTTCGAGCATGGATTTCGGCGCCACCAGCCGGTAGCTCTCCCTCACTAGATCCTCGACTTCGGTCCAATCGATCGAGACGCCTTTGACAGCCGTCCGCATCGACGTCCATCCGTGCTTTCCAATGTACGGCGCCACGAAGAAGTGCGGGTCGAGGACGAGAAGGGCCTGGTCCTCGAGAGTCGCTTTGACGCAAATCGTGTCCTCGCCCCGGTAGTTTTCGAAAACCGCGAAAGTCTTCTTCGCCGAACGCCCCGCCCGAAACGTGGGGTGTCCGAAGCTCGTGGTCTCGAAGGCTTCGGGGAGGGCGAGCGAAATCTTTCGGAGCCTTGTCAGGACTTTTTCAGGATCCACGGTGCGAATCGAGCTTACGTTCGGATAGACTAACGAGTCAACTGAAAGGCGAAAGGAACAACGTTGGATATGCACCGGACCAAGCTTCTCGTTTTCATGGGCACGCTCGGGCTCGCGACCGCCCTCGCTCTGAGCTGCGGCGACGACTCGCCTGCCGCCCCCACGGCCATCACCGCGGCTCCTGCCATCGTGAGCCCGGCGGCGGGCGCGACCGTGGATAGCCGGAACCCGACGCTCACGGTATCGAACGTGAGCGGCGGTTCGGGAACGCCAACGTACAATTTCCAGGTGGCGAACGATTCCGCGTTCGCGAGCCTCGTGGTCGAGGGCCGAGGCATCGCTCAGGGCGGAAGCCAGACCTCCTGGCAGGTCACGACGCCCCTCGAGAACGAGAGCTACTTCTGGAGGGCGAGAGCGGAATCGGGCTCGACGAGCGGGCCTTTTTCGCAAGGGGCGGAGTTCAGCGTCAACGCCGCGGGCTTCGGCTCGGATACCCCTATCAACGGTCTACTGGTCTACGACCCCCTCACCAACGGCATGACCGTGGGGGTCCGCGGGGGCGGCGAGTTCACACCCGAGGGCTGGAGAGTGAAGAGCCGGTCGGACTACATCCGGTACGGTGTGCCGACGCTCGAGGCCGGATTCGTCGAGTGGGACAACGTCGGAATGGAGGACGAGGTCATCGAGAAGCAGTGGATGCTCTTCGGCATGTGGGACCCGACCCGCGGCGGATACCGGGAGAACGACTTTCGTGTCAACTTGCAGAAACTGGACTCGGGGCACAACTCACCCTACTTCCGCGTTCGCTGGATCACCGACGGTGAGCAGTACGACTTCGGAAACGACTTCGAGGAGTGGGACCTCTTCAAGACCTATACCATTCGCGTCGAGTGGGGACCGGGCATCGGGAGCCAGATCGTCAAGGTCTACCTCGACGGGGTAGAACAGTTCGCCCAGACGTACGACAACATTTACCGTCCGGCGACGCACTGGATCGAGCTCGGAGTGCAGGAGCGCAAGGAGTCCATCGTTGGAATCACCTATTCCAACTTGAAGATCGGCGTGAGGTAATCAGAACCCCACCTGCGAGCCCGCCGAGAGAAGCCACGGGCTGCGCCCGTCGATGGGATGAAGCGCGTAGGCGAGATCGATGCGAACGCCGGGTCTTCCGGCCGAGACCCGGTTCGCCCCGAGAAGCAAGCTCACGCCGACGTCGGATCGAAGGTCGTCGAGCGCAACCTTCGTCCCTTCGGGCCACGCGAAGCCGGAGTCGACGAAGCCGGCGATGCCGAGAGAGACCAGCCGGAGCACGTCGTCGGCGAGAAACCACCGCGCTTCGAAGCTGAAGAGAAGCGACCGGGAGCCGTTGAACTGCCGCACGGGGTAGCCGCGAAGCCCGCTCTCGGCGCCGAGTCGGAACTGGATCTCGGGATCCAGGTTCGAGCCGTGGTGGTAGTCCGCTTTCGCCACCAGGAGCCGCCGAGGGGAGATCTTCTGAACCAGGTCCAACCGAAAGCGGGCGATGGCGTTCTCGATCTCCCCGTTTCGGTGGCGCGCTTGCCACGAGGCGCTTCCGAGAAGGAAGCCATCGGTATTCAATGCGAAGCCGCGCCGCTCCGAGAGAAAGAAAAAATAAGCGTTTCCCGGCTCGCCGCCGAAGGGCGGTGTCGAAATGCCGGCGAACGCCGCGGCTTCGTTTCCGAGATTGACGTCCTCGATGCGCTCGAAGCGGTTCACGTGAGTGAGCTGGCGGAACGAGTGGAAGACGCTCGTGAGGCCGGCCTGGACGACGCCGAACTGGCGCGTGTCGAGCTCGACCTGGTCGTCTTCGAACCGATAGCCGAGGTGAAGCCGCAGAGCGCTCGCGTCCGAGCGCCTCACGGCGCGGGAGACTTCGAAGTCGGCGCGCGTTCTCGTATGCCGAAGCTCGGCGATTCGCTCGCCGTCCTCGTAGAGCGGGTCCAGCCGATCGAAATCCTCGAAGCCGGCGCCGAAGCTCCAGAGCGAGCCCAGAGAATAAAAGGGTCTCCGGGCTCCGAACGCGGCATGATGGCCGTCGGACGCCGCGGAGTAGTACGTCGAGAGCGCCACCCGGGAGCCGAAGAGCCTCGGGTCCCGAAAGAGGACGTAGGTCTCGTCGCGGTCGAGGCCGGAGCTATGAAGCGCCTCGACCTCCTTTCCCCGGCCGAAGAGATTCCCCTCGGAGGCTCCGAGCGCCCAGACCCACTCGTTGCCAACTTTCGAGAGGCGCGCCTCCGGGACCGTGCTCCAGCTGTCGCCCACGACGACTCGCACTCGCACGGCGCTCGTCCCGTCGGTCTCGGCCGGATGGGTCTCGATCCTGGCTCTTCGGAGAAAGGGAAGCGCCCTCAGGTTCCTCTCGGTCTGGGCCAGGGTTTCGCGGTCGAGAGGCTCGCCTTCCTTGAACAGGAGCTCCCGCCGGATCACGATCTCCTTGGTCTCGACGTGGAGGTGATTCCCCAGCTGATAGACCCAGTTTTCGGGAGTCAGGCCGCCGTCCTCGAAGACGTCCTCGATCACGATCTCGATGCTTTCGACAATCGGGCCGGAGCGGCTCTGCCCCGAGGCCGCAGAGGGACAGAGAAGCGCCCAGAGCGTCAAGATACCGAGCGCGTTCATGACGTGTCACTCTACGGACCGGGCTCGAAGAGGGCAAGCGAGAGCGAGGCTTTTGGTATACTGACTTCCCTTGCTTCGAGCGGGCTTGGAGCGAGCGGGATCAGCAAGAGTACGGAGCAAAACACAAATGGCTGACGCGAAGGAATGGTACGTTGCTGTCTCGGGGCAGAGCGTCGGACCCATGACCGCATCGGATCTCGCGGCAGGGTTTCGATCCGGCAAATACACCCAGGCGAGCCTGGTCTTCAAACAAGGGATGTCGGGATGGACGGCCGCCGCGCAGGTCCCCGAGGTCTCTTCCCTCCTCGGCGGCGCCGCGGCTTCCGCTCCCTCGCCCGCTCTCGGGAGACCGACCTCGGGGGCATCGGGGGCATCAGGGCCATCCGGCCGGCGAGCTCACGAAGTCGATTACGACATCGTCGGGAGTGAGATGCAGTTCGTGGAAGTGGAGCTCGACCCGGGGGAAGGCGCCATCGCGGAAGCGGGCTCGATGATGTACATGACGGCCGGCATCCAGATGACGACCATCTTCGGCGACGGGAGCTCTCAGGGCGGCGGGTTCATGGACAAGCTCCTCGGGGCGGGAAAGCGCGTCCTCACCGGAGAAAGCCTGTTCATGACCGAGTTCGCCAACCAGGGCGCGGGAAAGCAGCGGGTCGCCTTCGCCGCGCCGTATCCGGGAAAAATCATTCCCGCCGATCTCCATCTCATGGGGGGAAAGCTCATCTGCCAGAAGGACGCGTTTCTCTGCGCCGCCAAAGGGGTCTCGATCGGCATCGCGTTTCAGAAGAAGATCGGAGTCGGCTTCTTCGGCGGTGAAGGCTTCATCATGCAAAGCCTCGAAGGCGATGGGCTCGCCTTTCTCCATGCGGGAGGCACCATCGTCGAGAAAGAGCTCGGACCCGGCGAGAACCTTCGGGTGGACACCGGCTGTCTCGTGGCCCTCCAGCCCTCCATTACCTACGACATCCAGTTCGTGGGGAGCATCAAGTCGGCGATCTTCGGCGGCGAGGGTTTCTTCTATGCGAGTGTCACCGGGCCCGGCAAGGTCTGGCTCCAATCGCTCCCCTTCAGCCGCCTCGCCGGACGGATTCGGCAATCCTTGAGCGTCGGCGGCAAAAAGGACGAAGGCTCGATCCTCGGCGCCCTCGGCGGCATCGGAGGCATGCTCGAGCGCTAGGTCGTGCCCCCTTGAACGTCGTCGCCATCGTCTTTGCGCTCACGCTTGCACAAGCGCCGAGCCGTCTGGGCGTCTTTACTTACAGCCGCGATAGCGCGCATGGTTTCAAGGACGATCTCCTCGATGTCTTCCGGCGCGAGCTCGGAAAACACGCCGACTTCACCGAAGTCGCTTACTCCCGGGAGCAAGCGCAGGTAAGCGTCCAATTCCTGGGCAAGGGTGACCTCACGGTCGAGCTCGGCGACGGGGACGAGCCCGCGCGCTACTTGTGGCGCTTCGATGAAGGCGCGCCCCGAACTTGGGCTGTCGTTCGGATCGGGCGGATGGGCCAAAAGGGCGAAAGGGGGAAGTTCTCGAAAGAGTTCTCGGTCGAAGGCACCGGTGCGCGGGACCTGAGCCGGCTCGCGAAAGCCGTCGCCGATTGGATCCGGGAGAACTCGGCCGCCATAAGAGAACTCTGAATGGGTCGCGGGGGTCTTCCCATGGGGATGGGTCCTCCGGCCCACAAGTGCGGCCCCCAGAGCATCAGCCTGCCGGTGACAATTTCCGCCAACCTTCTGCAACCATTTTGTTTACGGCTCTACCTGCCGGAAGGTACGCATCGTGCATCGTCGCCGCATGAACCCTCGGTGTGTCGGGAGGCCATGCCTTCCGGACCGAAGCCGAGGCTAACGTTCCTTGATCGCCGGATTGCTGTGAGCACGTGAACCAGCAAGTTCTGAACACTCTGAGAACACTCGCTCGCGAGAGGCGGAGCGGCATCCTCACCTGCGAGGGGGCTAACGTCACGCGGCATGTCGTCTTCAAGGACGGCGGCATCACCGCCGCCCGATCGACGGACGACTCCGAGCGGCTAGGAGAGGTCCTGGTGCGCCAGGGGTGTATCACCGAGCAGCACCTGAAGGACGCCACGCTCTTCGCGAGGAAGGGAAAGCGCCTCGGAGAGGTGCTGGCCGACTTGCACATCATCCAGACGTCGGAGATCGAGGACTTCGTGCGCTTGCAGATTATGGAAGTGGCCTCAAACGTGATGATCCAGCCCCCGAAGAAAATGGCGTTCTCCAACACCAAGGACGTGATCCAGGTGGTCGAAAAGCCGGTCGCGATCCTCGACGTGATCATGGAAGCGGCGAGGCGCACCCCTCAGATCGACGATCAACTGAAGCAGCTCATGAGCGACGACCGGCATCTGACCCTCACCAAGGACTCCATGGTCCTGATGGAGCGGGTGACCATGAAACCCCACGAGGCTTTCATCCTCTCCCGCATCACCGGCTCCGAGCCCACGCGATCGGTCTTCGCCCTGAGCCCGCTCTCGGAGGAGCAGACCGCGCGCGCCGTCCTCGGCCACCTCTACGTCGGAATCCTCGAGCTTCGCGAGAGCTCCAGCACCCACGGCCTCGCGGTCAAAGCTTGAGGGCCTGACGCGCCTACGGAAACTCAGGAATTGCGACTCCTGGTCACAAAAAGTATACTAACGGCATGTTGACCACCACGCTGAGCGTCAAAGTGGACCCGAGGTTCGCCCGCGAGTTTCGCGATTTCTGCGAGGCCCACTTCCTTCAAGTCGGGAAGTTCGCCGAGCATGCCCTGCGGGAGGTCATGGAGGACTTCTATTTCGGAACCAAGGCCCAGCGAATACTGAGCCAGCACAGCGGCAAGCCCGTTCGTCATGAAGCTTATTTTTCCAAGAGCTCGCGATCGCGGAAGTAGTGCAACTCCTGTATTTTCACGAGTTCATCGAGGCGCTCGATCGGCTCGACAAGGAAGTCCAGAAGCAGATCAAGGACAAGCTCAGGGAGCTCTACCGCACGCCATTCGGGCAGCATGCTCCACTGGCCCTGAAGGGAGCCCAGTTTAAGGGGCTATACAAGCTTCGGGTAGGGGACTGGCGGTTGATCTACAAGATCGAGCGGAACGAGCTTCTATTCATCACGCTCGGCCATCGTTCGGAAGTCTATCGGAAGTAGTTGGCTCCCCGGGTAGGATTTGAACCTACAGCCTACGGATTAACAGTCCGCCGCTCCACCATTGAGCTACCGGGGAACGCACAGAAGGCGCTGATTATAGCACGCCGCTGCGCTAAGTAGACTTCGTGAGGTCCTGGAGCACGAGCTTGGCGACCGCTTTCAGCGTGTCGAAAACGCCGACCCCGTCGTCGGAGGCGGCGATGGCCTCGAGCACCGGCTCGTTGTTCATGCAGAGCTTCGCCTTCATCTCGTCGACGGGGACGGCGCTCGGAAGGTCGCGCTTGTTGAGCTGGAGCACGTAGGGGAGGCTGCGGATGTCGTAGCCCTGGGCTTTCAGGTTCAGCTCGAGATTCCGGAGGCTCTCCACGTTCGCGTCCATCCTCTCGCGCTGGGAGTCGGCGACGAAGATGACGCCGTCCACACCCTTGAGGATGAGCTTTCGCGAAGCGTCGTAGAACACCTGGCCGGGAACGGTGTAGAGGTGGAAGCGCGTCTTGAAGCCGCGGACGTTTCCGAGCTCGAGCGGCAGAAAGTCGAAGAACAGAGTGCGGTCGGTCTCGGTCGCGAGGGAGATGAGCTTCCCCTTCGAGTTGGGGTTCGTCTTCTCGTAGATGAACTGGAGGTTCGTGGTCTTCCCGCAGAGACCCGGGCCGTAGTACACGATCTTGCAGTTGATCTCGCGAGACGCGTAGTTGATGAACGTCATCGCCCGACCCTACTCGCTGAACAAGCTGTCGATGTCTTCATCGGTGATCTCGGCGAACGGGGACTCGAAGCCCCCGCCCGAGTGCGCCTTCTCGGCCTCCACCTTATGCATGATGCTGTCGAAGACGCCGTTCAGATCTTGAGAGGCCTTCTTCACGCGGAGCCGGACGAGACCGAGCGACGAGCTCTCGTCGAAGATCACCACCAGGATGACCCTTAGCCCCACGATGGAGATGTGGATGTTGTCCCGCTCCCCTTCATGGAACAGGACGGAAAATTCCTTCTCGCCGATGAGCTTCGCGAGAGCGTCGGTCGCGGCGACGTTGCCAGCGGTGAGGGAGGCGAGGGACGTAGTGTCGAGGTTGTCGATGTTGCCGTGGGCCGCGATCTGCTGGCCGTTTTTGTCGACGAGGAAAACGAGCTTGGCGTTGGCGTCGGTGCGAAGCTTGCTCAGAATCGTTTTGATCTGATTGAACTCCTCGTCATACATCACCACATCAGTGGTTGCCATGACTCTGATTTCCTCCGTCCGAACCTACACGCGCTTTAGGGATTTGAAGAGTAGCGAGGTTTTGATTTACCTATTATGTATAGCGGAAACAAGGGGTTTTGGCAAGCTCCTCCGCTTCGTTCCAGGCACCGGCTCTCAGTATTCTCGGCGCCCTTCGAGCGCCTTTCCCACCGTGACCTCGTCGGCGTAATCGATCTCCGAGCCCACGGGAATTCCCATGGCGATTCGGGTCACCCGCACTCCAAGAGGCTTGATGAGCTTCGCGAGGTAAATGGCGGTCGCCTCCCCCTCCACGTTGGGGTTCGTCGCCAGGATGACCTCTTCCACCTCGCCCCCTCTCAGCCGCTCGAGAAGGCCATGGATCTTGAGCTTGTCGGGACCGATCCCCTGGAGCGGGGAGAGGCTTCCCATGAGGACGTGATACCGCCCCTTGAACTCGTGGGTCTTCTCGATCGCCACCACGTTCGAGGACTCTTCGACCACGCAAATCACTTTCGAGCTCCGCTCCGGGCTTACGCAGTAGAGACAGGGGTCTTGATCGGTGACGTTGTTGCAGACGGAGCAGGTGACGATGCGCTCCTTGACGTCGAGAATCGCGCGCGCCAGATGCTGGGCTTCCTCGGCCCCGGTTCTGAGGATGTGAAAGGCGATGCGCTGCGCCGACTTGGCGCCGATTCCGGGCAACCCTTTGAGCTCGGAGATGAGCCGCGATACCGGCTCGGGATAGTCCTTCACGAGCTCAGAACAGCCCTGGCAAATTGCCCGCGAGCGCCCCGATCTCGCGCTCGGCCGCCTCGTCGACCTTGCGCGAGGCTTCGTTGACCGCGGCGGTGATGAGATCCTGCAGCATCTCCACGTCGCTCTTGTCGACGACCTCGGGATCGATCTTGACTTCCGTGACCGCCTTGTTGCCGTTCATCTTCACCGTCACCATTCCGCCGCCGGCCGTGGCTTCGACCCGTATCTCGTCGAGCTGCTGCTTCAGCTTGTCCTGAAGCGCCTTCGCCTGTTTCATCATCTGGTTCAATTTCATTCATCGGCTCCCATCGGAAGAGACTATATCCTCGACTTCGCCCTGGAACGTCTCGACGAACCGCTTCACCAAGGGATCCCTCTTCGCGCGCTCCTCCAGCCCGCCTTCAACCGGTGGTTTCGCTTGCTCGGGCGCGACTTCGGCCTTCGGCGGGTCTCCGTTCGCGATCACCTCGATCGAAATGGCGAGCTTCTTTCCAAAGACCGTCGCGACCTGTTCCTCGAGAAGCGCCAGAAGGGACTTCTCTCGAAGCTGCTCCGCGAGCACCTTTTGCTCCGAAAGGAACTGGAGCCGCAGCCGGCCGGGCTCGACCTCGGCACGGTGATGGCGCGATACGAGGGCGTGGAGCATCGGCTTTCCCGTCTTGAGCCGGTCCCAGAGCTGCTCCACGCGCGACCCGTGATCTTCAGGGGTGGTTTCGGGCGGCGGGGGAGCCGGGGGTGGAGCCGCCGGCTCGGGCTTGGGCTCGGGCGGAAGCGTTGAGGCCGTCGGCGTCCGTTTCGCGGGCGCCGGAGCGGGACCCGCGGTCGGCGAAGGAGGCGGGGCGCTCCCGGAGGCGAGACGTTCGAACCGGGAAAGCAGCTCCTCGAAACTCGCGAGCCTTCGGAGCTGGGCGATCTTGAGAAGCGCCATCTCGAGGTGGAATCGGGGCTCGGGAGACAAGCGAAGCCCGTCCTCCGCCTGGGTCAGCACTTCCAGGCTCCTCACGAGATCCTCCTCGCTGAGCTCTCGGGCGAGTGCCTCGAGATCGGCGGTCTCCCCCGGGACGTCCAGAAGATCGGAAGCGTGCGGCGCCACCCGGGTGACGAGGACGTCTCTCAGGTACTGCATCAGCGACGAGGTGAAGAAACGCAGGTCGCGGCCGCTCCGCGCGAGACGGTCGACGACGCGCAGGATCGCCTCGGTGTCCCGGGCGACGAGGGCCTCCGCGGTTTCCCGCAAAACCTGGCGCTCGACGAGCCCCAGGATCTCGGTGACGTCGTTCTCGCCGATATCGCTTCCCGCGGCGGCGATGACCTGATCGAGAGCGGAGATCCCGTCCCTCAGACTCCCTTCCGCGGTTCTCGCCAGGATGGCGAGGGCACCTTCGGACGCTCGGACACCCTCGGCGTCGACGATGTGCCGAAGCTGCCGCGCGATCTCGGACGGAGATACGGTGCGGAACTCGAACTCCTGGCAGCGGGACAAGATGGTGTCGGGAATCTTGTGGTACTCGGTGGTGGCGAAGATGAACTTGACGCTCGGCGGCGGCTCCTCGAGCGTCTTCAGAAGCGCGTTGAACGCGGGCGTCGAGAGCATGTGCACTTCGTCGATGATGTAGATCTTGAAGCGATCCCTCGAGGGCGCGTAGCGCGACCCCTCGATGATGTCCCGGACTTCGGCGACCCCGTTGTTGCTCGCTCCGTCGATCTCGAGAACGTCGAGCGAGCTTCCGCGCGCGATCTCGAGGCAGGCGGGGCACTCCCCGCAGGGGCGCACTGTCGGCCCGCTCGCGCAGTTGAGGGCCTTCGCCAGGATCCGCGCCGTCGTGGTCTTCCCTACCCCCCGCACTCCGGCGAAGAGGAACGCGTGGGCGATGCGATTCTGCTGAATCGCGTGAGTCAGCGTGCGGGTGACGGTCTCCTGGCCCACCAGGTCCTCGAAGACCTTGGGCCGATACTTGAGCGCCAGCACCTCATACGTCATCGTCGTCGTTCTGGAGTCCCGCGGCCCAGGCTGCCCGCGGCACAATCGAGATTCCGCTTACCGCTGCTCCCTTCCGGGCCTGACGGGGTTCGTGGGCTCGACTCGCACGGGACCTGAACCGCGAGACACAATCTCAGTGCGGCCGCGCCTCTTCGGCGCGACCGCCAAATCACGGGCCCTCCGGGCCCCGCTGTATCATGGTTGTCCATGCAATGCTGCGTGCTCGCGTCTCCTGTGGCGGAGGGGGTGGGATTCGAACCCACGGTACCGTTTCCGGTACACTAGCTTTCCGGGCTAGCCAAATAAGCCGCTCTTGCACCCCTCCCCGGGCGAAAGCTCTAGATTATACCGCACGCCTCTCCCAGGCCCCGACAGCTATCGAGGGGAAAGTGCGAGGACGGCGAATGCCGTCGCCGCATCCGACATGAAGCCGGCGATGAAGGCGTCGTCGCTAGAGCGGTCTTTGTTGGCGGACTCCGCCGCCCACCCCCCGCGCTCCTCTTGGTGAGAAACGAGCCAGGACACCCCGCGCGCGACCGCGTCTTTCGCGCGAAGATCCTGCAACTCACGCATCACGTGAACGGCGAGCCCGGTGGCGTAGGCGTCCGCGCGCTCGTTCTTTCGCTTCCACGGACCCAGATCGGAGAGACTGAAACCCCCATCGTCCCTTTGCGCCGCGAGCACCGCCTCCAGAAGCGCACGTCTCTCCTCGGGCGCAACCAGACCCGGATGGCTCGCCTCCGCCCACAGGAGCCCGAGGCGGCTGTGGAGGTTCATGCTGCGGGGGGAACGAAGATAGGCGGCGAGACGAGCGAATGGCTCGGCTACATCCGCGGGTGCCGTTGACGCCGCGACCGCCGCAAGGCACGAGCCAAAGAAGTCGCTCTCGTCGGTCTCCCACGGTGCAAGGTCGAAGTGAAGCCAGTCGAACCCTCCGTCCTCGCGTTGTTGGCCCCAAAGGTTCTCGAGCGCCCGTCGCCGGAGCGGGCTCGTTTCCGCGCCCTCGCGATAGGAGAGCACGAAGGCGTTCAGGATCGCCTCCGTTGCCCGCGACTCCCGGATCTTCGCCTCGGTGTGGGAGTACCAGGGCTCGGCCTCACTCCAGAGGGTTACGCGCCTCGCCACGTCGTCGAGGAGCGCTTTCTCGGGAGACGCGAGACCGCTTTCACCGAGGAGCTTTCGCAGCCCCGGCCGCGCGATGAGATAGGGAGCACCGCTGTGGCAGGATATGCAGGTGGTCTCGTGCGATCGACGGGTCTTCTCGTGGCCCTTCCATATTGCCGCGCGCTCGTCGAGCCTGCGACCGGCTTTCGCGGGGTCCCAGTCCGCCGGCGGGACGGAGACGGCAAGAGCGAGCAGGAGGATTCGGGTCACGGTACGGCGATGCTAACACAATGAGGAGTGAGCGCTAAAGTTGTTACAATGAGCGCTTCATGAGTCAGGACCCTACGTTTCGCGTGTTGGGACAGGCGCCCTCGTCGCGAAGCGTGCGCTACGAGAGCTATCGCCGTGAGTGGGACCGAAGGGGAACGGAGCTCGATCCCGCCGATCACCCGGTACACGTGGACCTCGAGACGGTCGCGGTCTGCGATCTCCGCTGCGGGAGCTCGGAGGAAGACCCGCAGGGTTTCTGCCAGATCTGGACCCACGAGCACATCCGCAAGCTCGGCTTCGATGAGCACACCTACAAGCGCGGATACATGGACCCGAAGCTCTATCGCCGCTTGCTTCAGCAGTGCAGAGACGTCGGGATAAGCTCCATCAAGCTCAACTACCGGGGCGAGCCTTCACTCCACCCGGAGATCGTCCCCTTCGTCGCTTTCGCGGCGGAGCTTGGGTTTCCCGACATCATGATGAACACCAACGGAAACGGAGGCGCCCGCACGAACCCCGCGCTCTTCGCCGAGCTCGTCGAAGCGGGAATCACCGACCTCATGTTCTCCGTCGATGCGGGCGATCCCGGCACCTACCACCGGCAGCGCGTGGGAGGCGATTGGGAGGTGCTCCTGCACTCCGTTCGAAGCGCGGTCGAAGCCCGCGCCGCCGGCAAGGGAGCGCCCGACTGCCGCATCCGGGCCTCGGTCGTGCGGACGTACATGAACGCCACCGACGTCGACAGCGGACAGATGGAGTCGTTCTGGAAGAGCGAGATGGGTGTCGACTGGATGTCGGTGAGCGAGTGCTACTTCCCCGCGGGAGTCGAGCACAAGTGGAAAGCGGCGGAGTGGAAGCAGCTCTCCGCTTCCGAGTTCCAGTGCCCCGATCCGTTTCGGCGCATGGTCGTAACCTGGGACGGCAAACACACCATGCCCTGTTGCCAGGGTTTCACCCTCGAGATCGACGGCGGTGCGGTGACCGCCGTCCGCAGTCCGGAAGGACGCGAGGGGGGGAACCAGACGATTCAGGAAGCCTGGGCGAGCCCGAACTTCGAGAGGCTGCGGGCCGCGCATCGCCTGAAGACCTGGGACCAGCCGGGGACCGAGGGCGAGCCCATCTGCCGCAGCTGCGCGGTCACCAAGAAGCCCACACCCGTCGCCGTCCAGGTCTGAGGGCGGATCTCCGCACGAAATTTCGTCTCTGTTGGATGGCGGCGGTCCGGCGGCGTCGGCGCGAGACAAGTGCCGGTTCCGGTTGGGGAATCATCGGATCGCCGCCTCACGAGCTCCCTCTTCGAAGAGCCGGAGGAGCTTTCCCCGCTCCTCGGAGTGCTCCCAATGCCATCTCGTCGCCGCCGCCTTCCACGAGGCTCTCCGGCAGTCCAGAAGATAATGCCGATCGATCGCGAAGCGGCGGTACCCCGCGGCAAGGGCGGAAACGTCACCTTTCGACACGACCAGCGCTTTGTCACCGAGCTCTTCCCGAAGGGGTTTTTGGCCCGGCGTATCGGTCATCACCAGAGCGAGCCCCGCGAGGAGGTAGACGAGCACCTTGTTGGTAAGACAGAGAGGCCGGTTGAGGCTCACGGGCTGCTCCAGGGAAAGTCCGATATCGAACGCGGAGGCGAGTGAGGTCATCTCGTCCGGCGGTCCCGGTGGATGCGTGGTGAGCAAAAGGCGCGGCGCCTTCTCCCTCGCGAGCTTCCGAAGCGTCTCGCGGTAACTTTCCGCGATGGCGCCTCTCAGGTGCAGCTCGGCCTCGATCCCCGAAACGCCCGCCGCCTCGATCGCTTCTTCCAGGCCGCGTCCCGGACCTACGGTCTGACTGAACCAGTAAAAACGCAGCGGTCCCTCATAGAGGGACTCCAGATCCGGAGATTGGTCCGGGAGAGGGAAGACGTTGTGGATCGTCTCCGCCGTCACCCCGTACTTCGTCCTGTAGGCGTCGGCAATCGGGCCGCTCGATGCGGTCAAAAACCGCGCACCCGGGAGGATCTCGCGCTCGATGCGCTCTGCGAGCTTCCGATCGAGCGAGCCCTCTTGGGGCTCACCCGAAAAGAAGTCCTCGAGGTCGAGGGCGTAGGGCCGGCGCGCTCGTCTCGCCGCCTCGTAAGCGGCGGCGATTCCTCCCGTCGTTCCCCCGTAGAAAAAGTCGGCGGACGTGGCGAGGGCGGCGGAGACGAGCTCGTCGTGCACCCGGGCGAAGGCCCGGGTCGCGAGCCGAAACGAAGCTTCCCTCGTTCGCTCGGCTAGGGCTCGGGCGATCCGCCGCCTCAGTCCGCTTTTTGCGTACAGAAGCGGTCCGTGCGATCTCGTGTAGTCGATGACCGTCGATCGATAGAGACCCCGGCGCTCCGCCTGGAGGGCGCGGTCGCCCTCAGCGGCCCACGCCGTCGACGAGGTCGAGACGACGTGCACGTCGTATCCTTCTTCCGCGAGGGCATCGGCCGCCTTCAGCATCCGCGGGCAGGTAGAGAGGTGACCCGCGGTGACGAGCGCGAGACGTGGTTTCATGGAAAAGCGCCGTTCGCGCGGAGCCGGCGGGCCTCATTGACGACCCAGCGAACAGCCTCGACCACGAGCTCCGGCTCGTCGAGCGGAATCCAGTGCCCGCTCCGCTCGGCGATCACGTGCCGGGAGCACCGGCTCCGCCTCGCCTCCTCTTTCTGATCGCGGATCCTCTCGGGCGATGGGCTCGAGGCGGTCAAGACGGCGAGCGGCCGATGGCCGAGGTCTCCGGTCGCGTTCTCGACCAGGACCGCGCTTCGCGGCGCTTCCTCGATGAGGCTCGAGAGCGCCCGAAGAGTCCAGGGTCGAACCCAGAAGCTGCGGATGGCGGCGCGGTCGGATGCGGGAAGCTTCGAAAGAAGACCCGGCAGGCTCTCGAGACGGTGTCGTCGGGCGAAGCGGAAAAGGAGGCGCGTGATGCCGAAGTGGGCGAGGAAAGACGCGCGGCGCGCGAAGCGGGCTCCGCGCTCGATGCGCATCCTCTCCGAAGCGCTCGGATTCACCCACTTTCGAGGGTGCGGCACGTCGACGAGCACCATTCCCGCGACTTCCTCGGGATACCGCGACGAGAAGAGCTTCGCGACGAACCCCCCGTAAGAATGACCCACGAGAACGTAGGGCGGCGCGAGGGATGCTGCCTTCAGACCCCGGCGGAGCTCGGCAGCGAGGCAATCGGCGCGCCGCGGCTCGGACGAGGGATCGCTCCAGCCGAAACCGCCGCGATCGTAGCTCGCGACCCGGGCGAACGCGGCGACCCTCGGCTGCACTTCCGACCAGCTCAAAGACGTTCCCGCGAGAGCCGAGTCGAGCACCACCGTAGGCTCGCCTTCGCCGCTGACCTGGAAGTGGAGCGCGAGACCAGAGGAGTCGATGCGGATGCCGGGCGGTGGAAACCGCCGCCTCTCCCGATAGCAGAGGACACGCTGGGCCAGAGCTCCGAAGGCGGCCGTGACGGCAAGACCCGCGAGCACCAGCCAGGGACTCACCTTTCGGCTCCTCCTGGAACCAGGCGCATTCTAGCGCCCCCGTTGGCGCTCGGCACGTGCCGCGCTAAAATAGAAACGTAAAGTTTCCAACCTTGTGGAGGTGGCGTGTGCGGCACCGCAGCGGCGGCGCGGAGCCCGAAGAGAGTCTCGTGCCTCTCGTTTTGCGGCTCTTCCTCTTTCTCAACGCCTGCGCCGTCGTTCTTCTCGCGTTTCGGTCCGAAGTCGAAATCCCCACCAACTCTAGAGGGCCGATCCTGCTCCCGGTCCGGGGGGTGAGCCGAGAGGAGCTGACCGACAGCTTCTCCGATCGGCGCGACTTCTTTCGCCAGCACGGCGCCATCGACATCGAAGCACCCTGGGGAACGCCGGTCGTTGCCTCGGACGACGGCCTCGTCCACCGCTTGCTCGAGAGCGACCGCGGGGGTCTCGGCATCTACCAGATGGACCCGGGTTCCCGCCGCTGCTACTACTACGGTCACCTGGCGCGGTACGCGTTCGGGCTCGAGGAAGGGGCGCGGGTTTCTCGCGGCGACGTGCTGGGCTTCGTGGGAACGACGGGAAACGCGAGCGCCGACGCCCCTCACCTGCATTTCGCGGCCTACGACGTGGAAGGCGATGGGAGCTGCCTGTCCGGTACCCCGGTCAATCCCTTCACACTGCTCACCGACTGATTCAAGGTTTCAGTCCTCGAGCTCCTCCGCCTGGCGGACCGCTTCCTCGTCCATTCCCATGTGATGCCCGACCTCGTGGTAGATGGTGTCGCGGATCTCCTCGATGAGGCTCTCCCGGCTCGGCGAGATGTTCTCGATGTTGCGCTGGAACAGGAGAACCCTGCCGGGAAAATCCCAGCCTTCCGACTGAATGGTTCCGCCCTGGTACAAACCGAGGAGATCGAACTCGAGCCCCTCCTTCACCAGAGCGCTGTCCGGGACGTCCTCGACCGCCACTTCCACGTTTTCCAGATAGTTTTCGAACTCTTCCGGGAGCTCCGCCAGGGCCTCGTCCACTACCTCGTCGAAGTCCTCCGCGCTAAGGCGGAAAGGCAGGAAGTACGACTCGGGGTCGAGCTCCGCCGCCCGAGCGAAAGCGGCGTCCGCTTCTTCGATTCGGCCGAGCTGGGTGCAGGAGAGCCCGAGTGCGTGATGTCCCTCGGGAAGCTCGGGATCGAGCTCGATCGAGCGGCGTGCCGCGGCGAGAGCTTCCTCCGACGCCGAGCACTGTAACCGGACGAGCGCCTCCAGGTGGCGGAGCTCCGGAAGCTCGTCGAGAGCGAGCGCCTGGCCGCAAACCTCTCCCGCCTCCTCGTGCTCGCCGAGCTCGTAGAGGGCCGAGGCCGCGAGGTAGAGAGCTTCGACGGAGCGTTCGTCCCTGAGCGTCTCGATGACGTCCTCGAATCGAGTCTCGTCGTAGAGGACGCGTGCCCTTTCCAGCCTGGCCGGCCTCAGGTTCGGGTCGAGCGTCAGGGCTCGTTCGAGCAACGAGAGCGCGGTCTCCACTTCCCCCCGCTGCGCCCGAACCATTCCCGCCAGGCAATGCGCCTCGGCGGACTCTGGCGATTGTGCGACCAGGCTCTCCGCTTCCCCGAGGGCCTCGTCGAGCTTTTCCTCTTCGAGCAGCTCGTGCACCCTCTCCCAAGGGTCCGTAGCTTGCGGCTCCTCGACCATCGTCATTCCTGCCGAGACTCAGCATACTTCAATTCAATGCTCGCCTCGCTCTTCGCTCGGTTCGCTCCCCTCGCTCCTCGCTCGGGGAGGATGGGGCCCTCCGGGCCCCGCCGCCTCGCTCGTCGTCTCTCAGGGCTGCGGGGCCCCACCCCCGCCGCTCATCGCTTCGCGCTTCGCCCGGCGCGATAGCTGAAGGCTCCCGGGGAGGGATGGGGACTTCCGCCTTCGCCCTTCGAGGTCAGAAGAAGAGATCGGCAAAAGCCGGCGTCACTCGCTCCTCGAGAGCTCCGCTCTCCGAGCGGACCAGGAACAAAGCCGCCAGATCTTCGTCTGCCGCGAGGCGAAATCCCTTCTCCGGGCCGAGCACGAGGAGGCCCTTCGAGAGCGCATCAGCGGTCATGCAGGTATTGCCGAGGACGGTCACCGACAAAAGCCCGTGGTCGAGGGGCCGCCCGGTGCGTGGATCGACGAGGTGGGCGTGGAGCTTTCCCGCGAGAGCGTCCCCTTCGTCCGCGCCGCGGAAGTCCCCCGAGGTAGCCATGGAGAAGCCGCTCAAAGGAACGTTCCGCTGGATCTCCCCTCGCCCCGGCCCCGGGTTCACGATCGGAGCTCGCCAGGGTTCTCCCGCGGGGTCTTTTCCGCGCGTGCGGACCTCGGCCCCGGCTTCGATCAGGTAGTGTTTGTAACCCCGCTCCTCGAGCGCCTTCGCCGCGAGGTCGATTGCATAACCCGTCGCCATCCCCGAGAGATCGAAAGGTGGATCCCGGTGTCGCCGATCCGGCATACTAAGTAAGGTCAAGGACAGCGCTAATGCCCCTGGGGTCGCCTGGCCCAGCTGATACGGATTCGACTCGAATGTCAGAGGCTCAAGCTCGCGAAACCCGTTTCGCTCAATGGTGCCTGGAGAGCCTCGTCGACGGGGGCAAGAGCCTCCAGCGGGTCCAAATCGCGAACGTGCCGTTCCGCATCGGGAGGATCGTCGGCCTCGATCTCACCATCCCTTCCCAGTCCGTCTCCAAGCGGCACGCCGAGATCTATCACCAGGGTGAGGATCTGATGCTCCGCGATCTCGACAGCACCAATGGGACCTTCGTCAATCGCAAACGGGTGAAAGGGTCTTCGATCCACGAGGGCGATATTCTCCACTTCGCGGAATTCGAGTTTCGAGTCGGCCGCCATTCGAGCGAACGCGGAATCGGCGACGCATCCGCCGTCGATAGAGGGACGCTCGCCCTGCATCGTTTGGAGCTTCCCCAGCAGTTCGTTTCCGGAACCAGGCAGCTCGCCGAGCTCCTGGAGCGCGGCCTCACGGCGCCGGTGTTCCAGCCGATCGTCTCCCTTCCCGGCGGTGCTGTCGAGGGCTACGAAGTCCTCGGGCGCGGCACGCACCCCGAGCTCCCCTCGAGCCCGAAGGAGCTCTTCCGGATCGCGGAGACGATGGACCGCGCCGCCGAGCTCTCCCGGCTTTTCCGCCGCCGCGCGGTGGAGGTGCTGGCGGCCGCCGGGGCGGAGCTCCCTCTCCTCTTCCTCAACACTCACCCCTCCGAGCTGGGTAAGCCGGAGCTTCTGGAGTCTCTGCAGGCGTTGCGCGCGATCGGCCCGAGCATCGATCTCGCGCTCGAGATCCACGAGGGGGCTCTCGCCGAACCTCGGGTCATCGCCGCGCTCAAATGTGATCTCGATTCCCTCGGAATACAACTCGCCTTCGACGACTTCGGCATCGGCGAGCGCATCCTGCAGCTCGCCGAGGTGCCTCCTCACTATCTGAAGTTCGATATCAGCATGGTCAAGGACATCGTCAAGGCGCCGCCCTCGAAGCGGCGCCTCCTGGCGATGTTGATGGCGGCGGCCCATGAGGTGAGCGCCATCACCATCGCCGAGGGCATCGAAACCGAGACCGAAGCCTCGGTCTGCGCCTCGGCAGGCTTCAAGCAGGCGCAAGGCTACCTCTTCGGCCGGCCCCTCCCTCTCGCCGATCTCAAAACAAGCGACGGGCGAGGTTGAGAAGCGCGGTCAAGAGTATCGAGATCAGGATCATCGACGTGATCGGGATGAAGATCCGCGTCGATTCGCTCTCGTAGCGGATGTCCCCGGGAAGCCGCCCGAACCAGGAGAACCCTCCCCAGTAGATCAGAAGGCCGGCGATGGCCAAAAGCGCTCCCAGGCCCACCAGCAGCAAACCGAGCTCACGGTATGTACCCAAGGGACCTCAGCTCGCGCAGTGTCTTTTCCCGTATCTCTTGCTCGAGCTCGGCGTCTCTGTCGGAGTCGCCGGGAGCGGCGGTTTTCATGAGCTCGCGCGAGTAGCGCTCGAAGCGAACGTCCCGCTCGATACGTAAGAGCTCCGTCGCCGCCTTTCCGTCCATGGCGCTGCCCACGGGCAGATCGAAGAGGTAGAGGATCGTGGGCGCGATGTCATAGACGTTCATCGAGTCCGTTCGCCCCGCTCGCGCCTGCGGGCCGCTCATCAAGAAGATGCCGGGAGGCGGAGGTGCCGTCTCCGGGATGTGATAGTGGTCGTAACCTCCCGCATGGAGGGTGAAGCCGTGGTCGGAGACAACGATGAAATGGGTGTTCTCGCTACCCTCCGCCGTGAGGAAGCTCTCGAGGACGCGCTCCATGTACTGGTAGAACGGCAGGAGCACTTCTGAGAGCTCTTCCTGGAACCGGACTCTCTCTTCCGCGGTCAGCCGGCCTTCCGCCATCGCCGCGAGCGTCTCCTCGACTCGCGCCTCGTCGATGAGGCGCAGAGCCACGTGCTGCACGATGTCGGGAAGGCGGAAGTAGACGGCGAAGAAATCGAATTCTTCGCGTCGATAGAGGTCGAGCGCCAGGTTCTCGATGAGCGCCTCCTGGCGCACGTAGACTCCGTAGTCCTTCAGCACCGGGACGTCGTCGAGGGATTCGTTCGCGTGAAGACCCTGGTAGGCCTCTCCCAGATCGGGGAGCTCGCGCTCCTTTCGCACCGCGTCGTAGTCGAGGTCGAGCATCGGTAGCAGCCGATCGAAAAGCTCTTGCGGATGGACCGAGTCTCTCATCCGGGCGCGGCGCTCGGGGCCGAGGAGCAGCGCCCGCCGGAACCGGTTCGAGACCATGATTCCGTCGATTCTGTCCGGCGGATAGGTCACGAACCAGTTGACGACGATGGAGCGCTTTCTGAAATGATCGAGGATCTGCCAGACGGCGGGCTCTCGGCGCTCGGAGTTGTCGAAGGGGACCGGGAGCTCGTTCTCCTTCAGGTAGACGAAGTCGAGGATGCCGTGCTTCTCCATGGTCATCCCCGTCGCGATGCTCGTCCAGATGACGGGCGACTTCGTCGGTTTGAAGGTCTCGAGCGGACCCCAGGCGCTCTCGCTCCGGAGCCGCTCCAGATAGGGAAGCTTCCCCGCGCGAATCGAGGGCTCGATGGTGTCCCAAGAGGCGCCGTCGAAGCCGAGCACCACGACTTTCATCGGGTGGTCGGGGGTTCTGCACGAGGTCGCGAGCGCAACGCCTACAAAAAGAGCGACGAGCTCGCGCATCTAGAGCCTTCCGAGCCTCTCGGTAAGCAGTTCGAAGAACCCGTCGGCGTCGACCCCGTGCGTCCAGATCGCGTTCGGGGCCTTCCCCGTCACTCCCCAGAAATCGACGGCCGTCGCTCCCATGGTGAGCTCAGACCCGGTCTCGACGTCGATGCGGACACGCTTGCCGCGAAACAACTCCGGCTTCAGCAGATACGCGATGGTGCAGGGGTCGTGCAGAGGTGCACCCTCGCTTCCGTACTTCTCCGTATCGAAGCGGTTGAAGTACTGGAGCATCGAGGCGACCGTTTCTCCCGCTTTCGTTCCGAGAGCCCGGATTCTCCCGACCCGCGACGGGGTCGCGAGGACCTGATGGGTCACGTCGAGTCCCATCACCGCGGTCGGCCGGCCGCACTCGAAGACCACCCGGGCGGCGTGGGGATCGACGTAGATGTTGAACTCGGCCGAAGGGGTCGTGTTTCCGCCCTCGCGCATCGCCCCTCCCATGAGGACGATCTCCCGGATCTTCGGGGCAAGCTCCGGAGCTTTCACCAGCGCCGAAGCGATGTTGGTGAGCGGGCCCACGGGGACGAGAGTGACGGAGTCGTCCTCCGCGCCTCGGAGCGTCTCCACGATGAAGTCCACGGCGTGGCCGGTCGCGAGCGGTGTTTCGGGCTCGCGGATCTCGGCGCCGTCGATGCCTTCCCTCCCGTGGACGTACTCGGCGGTATGGAGCGGGCGCAGGATGGGGCGAGAGCAGCCGGCAAAGACCGGGACGTCTTTCCTTCCCGCGAGGTCGCACATGAGCCGGGCGTTCCTCTGCGTCTTCTCCAACGGCACGTTTCCGGCGACGGTGGTGATGCCGAGAACCTGGATCTCGTCGGTCGAGGCGAGCGCGAGGAGAATGGCCACGGCATCGTCCTGGCCGGGGTCGCAGTCGAGAATAATCGGTCTCGGCATGTCAGTTCAGAAGTCTACCCTCTCCCTCGAGAAGGACGTGGCGGCCCGGGCCGAGAGCGCCGATCTCGTCCCTCGCGCCGCTCGGCCATTCGATGACCAGGCCGTCCACTGCCGGAAAACGAGCGACGGGCTCGCTCGAGGATAGATATCCCCGCGCTCGCCGGATCTCGCGCAACCACCTTCTGCCATTGGCCTGGGCCCAGACCTTCGCGCCGATTCCCTCTCGGTTCGAGGTCCGGCCGACGAGCGACAAGCTCACGAGAGGTGAGCCCTCGTGGACGAGCACCACCGGCTCCGAGTCGAGCACGCTCACGACGACATCCGGATCGGTATCGCCGTCGAGATCGCCGGCCGCGGCGCCTCTCGCGGCCCGAGGCTCGTCGAGAAGCGTCGATCTCGCCTGACGAAACCCGCGCCCCTCGTCGTTCCAGAAGAGCTGCATCGGCTGCCGGAAGCTTTCTCCCGTCACCGAGCCGTCCACCTGGGGATATACGTGACCGTTCACCTTGAAGAGGTCGAGGTAGAAATCGGCGTCGAAGTCCTCGAGGAGCACGCTCCATCCTAGAAACGGGAGAGTGGGAACCGCGAGTCCGAGGAGGTCGCTCGAGTCCAGGAACAGAAGGCCACCTTGATTCAGGTAGACGGTATCGTAGTCGTCGGAGAAGTTGGTGACGACGAGATCGGGAAGTCCGTCGCCATTTACGTCGCCGGAATCGACCCCCATCCCTGCCTGCGCGGCGCCCGCGTGGGAGAGCGACGCGCCCGAAAGGAGGGAGCGATCCTCGAAGGTGCCGTCGCCGCGGTTCATGAAGAGGAGGTTCCCCGTCGAATCGGAAGCCACGTAGAGATCGGAATCGCCGTCGAGATCGAGGTCGGAGAATACGGCCCCGAGCTGGTACGCCTCGAGGGTCTCGAGCCCGGCGGCCGCAGTGCGGTCCTCGAACCTGCCGTCGCCGCGATTGCGGAAGAAGGCCCCCGAGACGTGGGGGAATCCTCGAGGACCGCAGTTCACTCGCAGACCCTTCCACTCGCAGAAACGCTGGGGGATGAGCCGGTCGAGGAGCTCCCGATCGAAGTCCAGGTAGTTGCAGACGTAGAGATCGAGAAAGCCGTCGCCGTCCACGTCGGCGAACGCGGCGGAGGTACTCCACCTCGAGTCCTCGACCCCCACGGTGACGGCGGTGAAGGTCCCATCGCCGTTGTTCCGGTAGAGCGCGTTCGGCCCGAAGTGGGTCACGTATAGATCGTCGTCTCCGTCGTTGTCGACGTCGCCGACCGCGACTCCTTGGCCGAACCCGTCTTCCCCGAGGCCGGCCTCGCGCGTGACGTCCTCGAACCCAAGAGCGCCGTCGTTCCGGAAGAGACGGTCCGGCTCCCCTGCGAAGGGGAGGAGAGAGCCCGCGTTCACGAGATAGACGTCGAGATCGGAGTCGGCATCGTAGTCGAAGAGAGCCACCCCCGAGCCCATGGTCTCGACGATATAGGTCTTCTCCGGCCCTCCGGACCGGTGCTGGAAATCGAGCCGGGGCCCGAGCACGAAAGGGGCTTCGAGCCATAGAGCCAGAAGCGAAATCAACGGAGGCCCAGCTGTTCGCGGTATCGCGAGAAGCTCGCCTGAGCCTTCTCGGCGAGCCCGAGCTTCTCGTACGCGAGGGCGAGGTTCAAGGTGTAGGCGGGATTCTCGGAGTCGAGAGCGACGGCGCGCTCGAGTGCTTGGGCCGCCCCCTCGAGGTCCCCGAGGTCTTCGAGAAGGACGCCCCGGGCGTTGTGAAGCGCCGGGTTCTCCGGATCGAGCGCAATCGCCGACGAGAGCGCGTCGAGAGCACCTTGTCCATCGCCTCTCTCCTTCGAGAAGAGAGAAAGAAGATAGGGATACTCGGCGGTCCCCGGAGAGAGCTCGATCGCCCGCCGGACGTAAGCGATCGCGACCGGCGTCTCCTTCCGCGAGAAGTGCGCTTTGGCGAGAAACGCGTACCCTTGGTGCGCGCGCGGGTTCAGCTCCGTCATCTTTAGAAACGCCTGAATCGCCTCGTCGAGACGGTTCTCTTCCAGGAGTTTTCTCCCGCGGGCGAACGCGGAGAGCGCGCGCTTGCCCTCGGCATCGGTCCGCTCCTCCTCGTCGCGCGCGCTCTTGAAACGCTCGAGTTGAGCCCGCGCCTCCTCCGTTCTTCCCGTCCGGCTCAAGGCGTTTCCCAGAGAGTAAGACGCGGCGGAGAGAGAGGGGTCGAGACCGAGCGCGCGCTCGAACGCCGGAATCGCTTCTACGGAGCGGCCGAGCTTGTCGAGGAGCGCGCCGTACTCGTACCAGACGTAGGCTTCCGTTTCGTCGAGCTCGAGAGAACGGAGGTAGCCCTCGACCGCGGACGGCATCGTCTCGGGCTTTTGGGCCTCGACGTGCGCTTTCCGAAACCAGGCCCGCGCGTGCTTCGGGTCGGAGGCGAGCACTTCGCCGAGGACCCGGCGCGCTTCCTCGGTCTCGCTTCCGTACGACAACACCGTGCCCAGAAAGTAGAGCGCCTCGAGATCGCCGGGGTGAAGCGAAAGATATCGCCGGAGCCAGGACGCCGCGGGATCGAGCTCCCGGCGCGTCTGGTGAAGATCCGCGATCTCGAAATAGCCGTCCCGCGATTCGGGAGCGAGCTTCACGGCGTTCTCGAACGCGACGAGGGCGCGTTCCGGGCTCTCGAGCGAGCGCAGGATCCGGCCCTGGAGAAGGCGGAACGGAGCTTCCTCGGGGTCGAGAGCGATGGCCTTCTCGGTCTCGGCCAGGGCCTCGGTGAGCTTTCCTTCGCGTACGAGCACCAGGGCCAGGTTGAAGGGGATGGCGGCGACCTGCGGCAGGAGCGCCGAAACCTCGCGGTAGGAGTGCTCCGCCTCCTCGAGGCGGCCGTCACGCTCCGCGAGGACCGCTCGCGTGAGAAGACTCTCGACGCTCTCCTGCGCGAGGACGACCAGCAAGAGAATCGTCCCCCCCGCCATCGAAGCCGTCGTCAGAACCTGTACTTGATGCCGAGCTGCGCCGTCCTCTGGGTCCCTACGAAAGTATTGAAGCTCGCGAAGTTCGTGGCCTCGATGGTGAAGATGTTGGTCTCCAGGTTCCCGTTGTTGAAGAGGTTGAACGTCTCGAACAGCAGATCGAGGCTTCCACCCTCGCCGAACGCGCGGGACCACATCACCCGGACGTCGAAGTTGTAGAACGCGGGCTGGCGGAACGGGAACCGGGGGAGGACCGCTCCGCTCGCGTCGACGGCGCGGTCGTAGTTGTTGCCGCGGGAGAGCGTCTGGCCGTCGCCGTTCACGTCGGAGAGGGTGTACGCGGGGTAGGGCCGGCCCGAGCGGAGGTTGAGGATGCCGCTCAGGGTGAAACCCGCTCCCACCTCGGTCGTTCCCGAGAGGATGAAGCGGTGCCGGATGTCGCGCTCGTCGATCCCGTACTCCGCCTCGACGTCGTAGGGGTTCGAAGCACCGAGGAAGACGTCGACGTCGCGCTCGGTGTCCGCATTTCCCTCGTCCTTGGAGACGGTATAGCTTCCGGAGAACTGGGTGCGATCCGAGAACCCCTTCTTGGCCTTCACCACCAGCGCCCGGTACTCCGATCGGCCGAGGCTCGAGAGCATGTCCGCGAGACCGGCGGTGGGATCGGGCCTTCTCAGGATCTGTCCGTCACCGTTGGTGTCGACGAAGCCGGCGTCGATGCCGATGGGCCGTCCGTACTGATCGGTCCCGGTGGGAGGGAACGTGTTCTGATCGAAAGTGATGAAGCAGCCGCACGAGCTCCCGATGCGGAGGTTGTTGCTCTTCGAATAAATGAAGTCGGCACCGACCGAGAAGTTCGGAAGAATCTCCGTCTCCCCCCCGATGTTGAAGTTGAGAACCCGCGGGTTCTCGAACTCCTCGGAGACGAAACCAATGCTCGGGGGCGGAATGGGAACGGCTGGAGTTTCCCCGGGAGTGACGACGCTCGGGAGAAGCTGAGGATAAGGGAGAGGAGGAGGGAACATGAACAGAGCGCTGTCCCGGAAACCGCTCCCGGCAGTCGGGAGGAAGATCGAAGCGGTGCGGCCGTAGTAGAGGCCGACGGCGCCGCGAATCACCGTCTTTCCGTCATTGCTCGGATCCCAGGAGACACCGAGCCTCGGTCCAAAATTGTTCTTGTCGTCCTTGATCGTCTGGGGCACGGGCCTCAGATCGGTTCCCGGCGCCTGCCGCACCATCGGAATCTGACCGGTGTTTCCCAGGATGGGGTACTGCGGATCGTCGTGATTCTGCGCCTCGTACCGGAGGCCGTAGTTGATGGTCAGATTCGACTTCGGCTGCCAGGTGTCCTGGATGAAGAGGCCGAGCTCGTGCTGCCAGTAGCCGTCGAGCTCGACGTTGTCCGGGTTGAAACCGTTCAAGAAAATCCGCTGGGCGAGACCGATGGGCTGGCGCGCCTGAAAGCCCTCGAGGCTGGCGAAGAAGTAGGTGCCGCTGGCGAAACCGATGAACTTGTTGTCGGAGAGCTCCGTCGAGTTCCAGTCGACCCCGAACTTCAGGTCGTGATCGCCGAAGAGGTAGTTGAAGCTATCGATGAACTGGTGGCGAACGTGGCTCGAATCGATGGGAAGGAAGAACTCACGCCCGAAGCAGCCCGCGGTGCAGGTGTCGAAGATCTGGACCTCGGGGTCGTCGCTCTTCGCCGCCCGGGGACGGCTCTCGTGGACGTACTGGTACTTGAGCTCGTTGAACGCCCGAGTCCCGATGACGCTGGTGAGGCTCACGACCATCGATAGCGCGTCGTTGGTGAAGTCCTCGAAGTTGTTCTCGGCGGCGGCGACGATTGCCTGGCCCCGGCCGCCGGTGAAGTTCGTGGAGTTGTTGTTGGCGTAGTTCACGCGAACGGTGAGCCGGTGGTTCTTCGAGAGATCCGCGTCCACCCGCCCGAATAGCGTCGTCAAATCCTGCTGGGCGGGATGCTGGCCTTCGAGGTCGGCGAAATCCGCGATCCCGAACTCGGGAATGGCGATGCCCGAGACGTCGCGGTTGAAGCGGGTGGTGACGGGCGCGCTCCGGTTCTGGAGGTCGGCGGCGAAAAAGAAGAACGCTTTGTCTCTCGCGATCGGTCCGCCGACGCTTCCCCCGAACTGCTGCTGGGAAAATTGGTTCGGCGCGTTTCCGAAGGGGTCGGCGGCGGTGAGCGCCTCGTCGCGAAGGAACAGGAACCCGGACCCGCGCCAGTTGTTGGAGCCCGACTTCGTGACCACGTTGATGACCCCGCCCGTCGACCGTCCGAACTCGGCGTTGAACCCGTTGGTGAGCACCTGGAACTCCTGGATCGCCTCCTGGGAGATAGCGAAGTTCTTGGTCTCGAGCGAGCCCGAGTACTCGGCGAAAAACGGATTCGTGAAATCGGCCCCGTCGATGTTGATGACCGAGTAGTCGCCCTGCTGGCCTCCGAAGCGCAGCGGTGACCGCAGCCCCGGAGTCACTTGGGCGTTTGGAGACAGAAGCGCGAAGTCGCGGAAGTCTCTACCGTTGATGGGAAGGGTCGCGATCGCCGTCTGGTTCACGGTGGTGGCGGTGACCGCGCGTCGGGTCTCGACGATCGGAGAGGCGGCGGTGACGGTGATCGCCTCGGTCACGGTCGCGAGAGGCATGACGACGTTGATGACCGGGGCCGAGCCCACCTCGACCACCGCCCCTTCGCGGGTAACGGTCGCGAACGCGGGGAGCTCGGCGATGATCACGTAGCTTCCCACCGGCAGGAGCTTCGCGACATACCGGCCCTCGCCGTCGGTCATCACCACTCTCGTGAGACCGGTCTCGACGTGGGTGACGGTGATGGTGACCCCGGGAAGGGCGGCCCCGGTCTCGTCGGTGACGGTGCCCACGATGTCGCCTCGGTCGAGCACCTGGGAGTACGCGCTCGAAACCCCCGTAACGAAGAGTAGCCCAAGGGAGAATGCGAACAGACAGGATTTATTTGGAAACATCGTGATCCTCCTGAGATGGACGCGCCGACCCTCGAAATGATGCCAGCGATGGTAGTACCGGTATCGGGGACTGTCAATCTGTCAATCTGTCAATCTGTCAGTGGCCCGGCCGATTTCCGCTGTGCTACAGTCTCGCTCCTTCATGCCCATCCTCGCGCTCCTTCTCGCTGTGTCACTCCTTCCCCAGACTCCGACTCCGACGCCGGAGCGCCCGCGGCGCATCCTCCTCGACGTCGACCCCGGAATCGACGACGCGCTCGCGATGCTCGTGGCGATGCAGTCGCCGGAGCTTCGAATCGAGGCCATAACCGTCGTCTCGGGCAACGTAATCGTGGACCTCGGCGCCGAGAACGCCTTGAAGCTCGTGGAGCTCGCGGGAAGAGCCGATCTCATAGTCGCCAAGGGCGCGAAGTACCCGCTCCAGAAGAAGCTCATCACCGCCGAGGCAGTTCATGGAGAGGACGGCCTCGGGGGGAAGAAGCTTCCCGCACCCTCGAAGAAGCTGGACCCGCGGCACGCGGTCGACGTCATCATCGACGTCGTGAGCCGGAGCCCGGGCGAGATCACCCTCGTCCCCGTCGGCCCCCTCACCAACATCGCCCTCGCGTTCTTGAAGGCGCCGGAGATCCGCTCCCAGATCCCCGAGATCATCCTCATGGGCGGATCGATCGTGGGCGGAAACGCGAGCCCGGCGGCGGAGGCCAACATCTATAACGACCCCGAGGCGGCGAAGGTCGTTTTCGAGTCCGGAATCCCGATCGTGATGGTCGATCTGGGAGCGACCGCGCAGGCGCGGCTCACGCGGAAAGACCTCGAACGGCTGAGAGCCGCGAACTCCCGAGTCGCCCGGTATGCCGCGGAGATCGGCGATTTCTACATCGGCTTTTCCGAGAGCCTGGGTTTCATGCAAGGAGCCGACCTCCACGACCCACTCGCCGTCGGGCTCGCGATCGATCTCTCGATTGCGACCGACCTTCGGCCGATGCACATCCAGGTCGAGACCAAGGGGAGCCTCACCTATGGGGAGACGGTCGCGAACCGCTACCTCCTTCTGGAAGCGATCGAAGACGCGGGCGACCACTACCGCATTACCTCCTTTCCCAGGGTCCAGCCAAACGCCCGGGTTCCCGTGAGGATCGACTCCGGGCGATTCCTCGCGCTTTTCCTGGACCGGCTGACGAGGTAGCCATGGCTCGAAGGAAAAACGCGGCTCGTATCGTCGTGGTCGGGAGCGCCAACGTCGACCTCACGACCTTCACCGATCGTATCCCGCGCCCGGGAGAGACGATCTTTGGAAGCCGCTTCGACCTCGGGTTCGGCGGAAAGGGCGCGAACCAGGCGGTCGCGGCGTCGCTCTGCGGAGCTCGGGTCCACATGGTGGGCCGGGTGGGAGACGACCTCTTCGGGCCGGCGACCATCGAGAATCTCGAGAAGCGGGGCATCGGAACGCGTGAGGTGAAAACGGTGAAGGGTGTTTCGAGCGGAGTCGCTCCAATCTTCGTCGACAGAAGCGGCCAGAACCGCATCCTGGTCGTCAAGGGAGCGAACGATTCCCTCACCCCCAAGGCGGTCGAAAAGGCGGCGCCTCTTCTGAAGCGCGCCGACCTCATCGTCCTGCAGCTCGAGATCCCTCTCGAGACCGTGTACTTCACCGTCCGCTTCGCCAAGAAGCACGACCTTCGGGTCATCCTCAACCCCGCGCCCGCGGCGCCCTTGAGCCTGGAGCAGCTTTCGGGAGTCACTTATCTCATCCCCAACGAGACCGAGGCCGAGTCGATCGCGGGGAAAGCCGCCACCACCATCGACGACGCGCTCGCGTGCGGGCGAGAGCTCGTAGCGCGTGGTTTTCCCCGAGTGGTCCTCACGCTGGGGGAGCGCGGAGCGATTCTCGCGAATGCCGATTCCGCGACGCACTTCTCGGCTTCAAAAGTCGAGACCGTGGACACGAGCGGCGCCGGCGACGCGTTTATCGGGAGCTTCGCCGCTTTCCTCGGGGAGGGTGTTCCCGAGAGCGAGGCGGTCGAGCGCGCCAGCCTCTACGCCGCGCTCTCGACGACCTCCGTCGGAACGCAGAAGTCCTTCGTCAGCCGAAAGCGATTCGACCGCGCATGGAAGGCTCGGATCAGCGCCGCCTCATGATGGGCCGCGTCTCCGAGCGGCGCGCGACTTCCCGGAATCCCGCGGCGAGGTAGGCGGACGCGATTCCCGGATAGGCGAAGACCGCGGGCATCGGCGTTTTCTTCGGCTCGACGGGATAGGCTTCGACGATCGCAGCCCCCCGGCTTTTCGCGTAGCGGACCGCGGCTTCGATCATTCTCGTCGAGACCCCGCGGCCGCGATGGCTCCTTTCGATGAAAAGGCACACGATGGACCAGACGGGCTCATCGTCGATGGGCGCGAGTATCCGTGAGCGCGCGAGGCTCCCGATGAGCTCTCGCGGCTCGATCGAGCACCAGGCGACGGGCTTCGCCTCCACGTATCCGAGAAGCCCGGGAACGCGGCCGCCCACGAGCTTCTTCATGGCCCGGCGATTGCCCTCACCCTTCAGGCGCTCGTACTCGGAGCGACGGAGCCGTGGAAACATGCACCAGCAGCCTCCGCAGGCGCCCTTCGCGCCGAAGAGCGTTTCGAAATCGTTCCAACGGTCGGGAGTGAGCGGATGCGCTTCGAAGGACTTCATGACTTCGAGAGAAGGAGAGCGAAGCGCCGGATACCTTCCGCGATCTCCGCCTCTTCGAGGTTTCCGTATCCAAAGAGTAGCCCGGGACGGTTCGACTCCGACAGGAAGTAGGGGGCGACCGAGTAGAGTCCGACGCCCACTTCTTCCGCCGCGGCGATCCAGGAGTCGAGCTCCCTCGTGGTTCGCCCGGGGAACCAGACCACCACGTGGATCCCCGCGTTCGCGCCCGAGATTGCGAAAGGCTCCGAGAGCCGGGCTTCGAGCGCTTCGAGAAGCGCCTCGCGGCGGGCCTGGTTCCGGACCCGGGCGCGCCTCAGGTGCTGGTCGAACTCCCCCGAGCGCAGGAGCTCGGCCAGGGCGCGCTGCTCGAGGAGCGACGCCTGGCGGTCGGAGAGCCACTTCGCGCGGGTGAAGGGGGGCACGAGCTCTCGGGGAAGCGCGACATAGCCCACGCGAAGCGCGGGAAACAGCACCTTGGAGAACGTTCCCAGATAAACGACGCGGCCATAGGAGTCGAGTCCCTGAATGGATTCGAGTGGACGGTCTTCGTAGCGATACTCGCTGTCGTAGTCGTCCTCGAGGATGACGGCGTTCTGCTCCTCGGCCCACGAGAGGAGCTTGAGCCTTTTCGCGAGCGGGAGAGTGACCCCCGTTGGAAACTGGTGCGAGGGAGTGACGTAGACCGCCTTCGCGCCGCTCGCATTCGGCCATTCGAGGCCGTCCTCCCGCACCGGGCACGGGATGAGCTCGAGCCCATCGGCACGGAAGATCTGGCGTGCGCCTTGATAGCAAGGATCCTCGACGAGGATCGAATCGCCCGGCTCGAAGAGCAACCGCGAGATGAGGCTCAGGCCCTGCTGCGAGCCGCTCACCACGACGAGATCCTCGGCGGTGGTTCGAACCGCGCGGTTGCGGAAGAGGTAGTCGGCGACCGCCTCCCGGAGCTCCGGATCCCCCTCGGGCGGTCCGTAGTCGAGCGAGAGTTTCTCGCTCGCGCGCCGGAGCGCCCTTTGCCAGCTCCGGACCGTCACCTCGTCAGGCCGTGAAAGACCGTAGGCGAAGTCGTAGGCAAGCCGGCGGCGCCGAACCTTCAAGGTTGAGACCGACGCACGCCGCGCATACTCCGAGAGCCGTATGGGTGTCCCGCTCTCGGCCGTCGCCTTTTTCGGCGGCGGCGGTGTCTCCGGGATCTCTGAAGTGACGTACGTCCCCGAGCCTTGGGCGCCGCCGATGTAGCCCTCCGCCTCGAGCTGACCGTACGCCTGGAGCACCACGTTTCGAGAGACGCCGAGCGTCCTCGCCTCGGCGCGGCTCGAAGGCAGACGACTCCCCGGCGCCATCTTTCCCGAGAGGATCGCCTCCCGGAACGCCCGATACACCTGGAGGTGCATGGGAGCTTCTTCGGAAAACCGGACGAGCACGGGGAATCAGGGCTGGACGCTGTAGTAGACCTGCAGCGATCCGATTCCGTCCCAGAACGAGACCGCCTTCACCAGCTCCGCCACCTGACGGATGTGGCCGAGATCGTGAAACGCCCAGAGGCTCAGGAGCTGGGAGAGCTCGACCTCGCCCACGACTTGATGCATTCCCCGGCGCTTCCAATCGGATGGCTGGATCTTCTCGAGCCAGGCGAGCGATGACTTCCGCGCCTTTCGAAAATTCTCGAGCGCGTGCTCGCCGTCGTCGTTTGCATAGGCACCCTCCCGATAACGGGCCTCGTTGTCGTAATCGACGAAGAGCGGAAGCTTCTCGTCGACGACGCGCTTCGCGCGAAGACCGACGGCCAGATTCTCGACGTCCGTGAGGTGGTTCAGCACCTCGCAGATCGACCAGCGGTCGGGGGCAGGCTTCCATAGAAGCTTGTCGCGTGTCGTGAGGACGACGAGATTCTCGAGTGCGGTCGTCGTGTCCATGAGACATCGGATGTGAGGTGTCATGTTCGACCCTCCGGGTATTTTCTGACGTACTCGGGAACGGGAATACCCTCTTTGGTGTACTCGTCTCTGAGTGGCTCGCCAGGACGCCTGTCGAAAGGGAGAACTCCCGCCCAGATGTCGAGCTCGAGGTCTCTCGCGTCGTCGATCGGCGGGCCCACGCGGATCTTCGCCGAGGCTTCCTCAATCGGAAGCCGCACCACACGGGTCGCGAGAAGCTCACCCTCGTCGGCGGCCCGGGCGTCGCGGCTCCTCCCGGGAACGAGGTGCTCGACCACCGCCTCGAGCGCCTTCGCCTTCTCCGCCGGATCGTCGATAACCACGGCCCTTCCGTAGAGAACCACGGAGCGATAGTTGATCGAGTGGTGGAACGTGGAACGGGCGAGGACGAGCCCGTCGACGAGAGTCACTGTGACGCATACCGGCGCCCCGTGGGCCAACCCCTCGAGGAGCCGGCTGCGAGCCGAGCCATGAAGGATGAGCTCGTCGCCGCGACGCGCGAAGCCCATGGGAATCACGACAGGTCCGTTCTCCGTCGCGAGACCGACGTGGCAGACGATTGCCTGGTCGAGGATCGCGTAGACGCTCTCCTTATCATAGGAGCCCCGTTTGGGAAGCCTTTGGATAGTAGAACGTCCGGTTCGTGGGAAGTCGCTTTCACCCATGGGCTGTAGCTTAGCGCCAAAGTGGTATCAGAGAAAGATCCAGTTATGCCCTGTTTCTTGGTGCCACTGTCGGCGGGGATTGAATCTCAGACAGGTTTCCCGTAGATTTTCGCCTCAAAGAGGAACTTCCCATTGGCCCTTCGCTCCGGGACTCGTCTTGGACCGTACGAGATCCTGACCCCCATCGGGGTCGGTGGAATGGGCGAAGTCTACAAGGCCAGGGACTCCCGGCTCGACCGCTTCGTCGCCATCAAGGTCCTTTCCCCCGATTTCGCCGCTGAAGAGAACGGGCGCGAGCGGCTCCAGCGGGAGGCGCGGGCCGTGGCCCGGTTGAATCACCCTCACATCTGCGCCCTCTACGACATCGGAAGTCAGGACGGAACGGACTTCCTGGTGATGGAGCTTCTCGAAGGAGAGACGCTGGCGCAGAGGCTCGCGCGAGGGCCATTACCTCACGAGCTCGCCCTCGAGTACGGGCGTCAAATCGCCGAGGCTCTCGACACCGCTCACCATCACGGAATCGTGCATCGCGACTTGAAGCCCGGAAACGTGATGCTGACGAAGGCCGGAGTGAAAGTCCTGGACTTCGGTCTCGCCAAACGGGTCGCGATTTCCCCCACCTCCGAAGTCTCGGAGGCTCCCACGAGACAGAAGGATCTGACGACGGAGCATGCTCTCGTCGGGACCCTCCAGTACATGGCGCCCGAGCAGCTCGAAGGCAAGGAGATCGACCCTCGCACCGACGTGTTCGCATTCGGAGCCGTTCTCTACGAAATGCTCACCGGACGGAAGGCGTTCTCGCAGGCAGGTGGTGAGGGTTCCCGTTCCCGTTCTCAAATACGTGGTGCAGTCCCAGAACTCTATGGACAGGTCGATCGAGACCGACGCGGCGCAATTCAGCTTGTCTCGCCGCGGGACGCTGGTCTACGCCGCCGGCGGAATTCATCCCACCGAGGAGCGAAGCCTGCTGTGGCTCGACCGGTCTGGCCGGTCGGAGCCGTTGGATGTGCCTCCCGGACCTCATGCGTTTCCTCGAGTGTCCACTGACGGAGTGTTCGTGGCTCTCACGACGAGCCCGGACATCTGGGTGCATGACGTCGGGCGCGGTTCGATGAAGCGGCTCAATCTCCAGGGAGTGGCGGATTTTCTGATCTGGAGCCCCGATGGACGCGAACTGGTGTTCCTTCTGGAGCCGGGAGATTCGCCTCCCGGCCTCTTCCGGCAAACGGCGGATGGGAGCGGATCCGCAGAACGCCTCACGACCGGCTTGCATTTTCCGTCGTCCTGGTCGGAAGACGGACGGACCATTGCGTTCGTCTTCGATTTCGATCTCTGGACGCTCTCGATGGAAGGGCTTTCGATCAAGGCGGTGACCGAGACCCCGTTCCGAGAGATCCATCCGACCTTCTCACCCGACGGGAAGTGGCTCGCCTACACGTCCAATGAATCTGGTCGAAGCGAGGTGTACGTCCGCGCCTTCCCCGGACCCGGCCCGCAAATTCTTGTATCGACGGCGGGCGGCCATTCGCCCGCATGGGCGCGAACGGGGCGAGAGCTCTATTATCTGACGGAAGACGCGGCCGCGAGTCCGCGGGTGCGTGATTTCATGGCGGTCGATATGGCCTTCTCGCCAAATCTCTCGGCCTCTCGGCCGAGACGACTTTTCCGGCGACCGGTACAGGCAACGTATCCGACTCGGAACTATGACGTGAGCGCTGACGGCAGGTTTCTCATCGTGACGCCCTACGACACGCCGACGGAGAAGGTGACGGAGATTCAGGTCGTCCTGAACTGGTTCGAGGAGCTGAAGCGGCTAGCTCCCGCCGAGAATTAAGAAAGGAGGTCGGAGACCTGGATCTTGACGTCCGGCATTCCGGGGAGCTTCAGAACGTCCCCGGGACGAGCTTCGAAAACCTCACCGTAGTCGCCCTCGAGAGGCTTCCGGTGGACCCAGATGCGCGACCCCTGGAGATCTACGATCCAGAGCTCCGCGGCTCCCGCCGCCGCGTAGCGGGGCTTCTTGATGGACCGATCGAAGCGAAGCGTCGTATCCGCGACTTCGATCACCAGCACCGCGTCACTCGCCTGCGGGATCCCGCCCGCGTACTTGTCGGCGCGAGGCTTGAGGACGACGACGTCCGGGTAGAAGTCATCGTCGTCAGAGATGCCGATCGGGTTCTGAATGTCGACGAAAGCGCGATCGCCGACGTTGCGAAGAAGGAGATTCAGCTTCCGGACACAAGTGGCGTGTCGATTTCCTATAGGCGCCATCTCGACTATCTCCCCGTCGACGAGCTCGAGCCGGTCGTCCTCCTGGAACACACCCGCCTCGATCATGTCGCGGAACTCCTGCGTCTTGAAGAGTCGGCGCGATACCGAGACGCTCATCGATGCCTCCGGCCCCAGTTTAGCAGAGAAGCACGCGCCCGGCGTTGTGGCCGCATTTCCGAGGGACCGTGGGCCGGACGTCGTGGCAACCTCAGTTCTCTTTGCCTCTTCTCGTGAAGGTCTGAAGGAGCTTCTGTGCCAGGGCATAGACGTCCGCATCCTGTCCCGGCGCCCGCTCGCCAATGAGTAGAACAGACACGACTCGTTTGCGTCCGTCCACCCGGTAGAGAACTCGAAATCGCTCCCGGGCTGCCCGTACGCTTCTTACACCTTCGAGGGGCCCGACAAGCGCCTTGCCTTGCTCATCCGGAGCTTGAGCCAATTCGTCAATGACCTTTACGACCTCACGGAGAGTTTTCTTGCTCTTGAGAGCCTCGAGGGAGCGATAACCCGTGGGCGCAATCTCTATCTTGTATCGGCGGGGCACGCCGTTAGTCCGATAACCCCAACTTCCTCCGAGCCGTGCTCCAAGGAAGGCCTTGACCCTTGTCGATCTCGCTCATCGCGCGCCGAAGTTTGGCAAACGCCCTCTCGTCCGCCACTATCTCCAGCGTCTCGACGATGGCCGCATAGACGTCCGCGGAAAGGAGGGTCATCACTCTCTTGCCTCGTTTCATGACTTCTACGACCTCGTCCGGCCTCCGCTCCATTTCATCTGCGACTTTCAACAGCTGGTTGCGCGCTTCGGTCAGCGTCATTGTCTTCATATTCCGCTCCTGCACATCTGAGTGTACACCGCACTGCTCACTCTGTCATCCGTGTCCGAGTCAGCACCGGCATACGCCTCAGCAATCCGTTCTCCTCCCTCTTGGTCGCCCATCTTTGAGGTCCAGGAATCGAGACGACCGCTTTTAGGCGATTCCCCTTGAACGCGTCGTCTCGTCATTTCAAGCTCTCCAGGATTCGTTTCTGGATCTCGCGGGCTTTCTCCATGACCGCTTGCTCGTCGAGGGTTGTCATCTTCCGGTCCCGCACCACGACGCGGCCGTCGATGACCACCGTCTTCACGTGAGCCCCTTTGATGGCGTAGACCAGGTGGGAGTAGACGTCGTACATCGGCGTGAGCTCAGGCTGATTCAGATCGATGAGGACGACGTCCGCGCGCTTTCCCACCTCGAGCGAGCCGACGAGAGAATCGAGCCCCAACGCTTTCGCGCCGCCGCGGGTCGCCATCCGGAAGACCTCTCGCGCCGGCATTACCGTGGGGTCCGAGCGAAAGAGCTTGTGGACCTTCGCCGCGGTGTCCATCTCTTCGAACATGTCGAGGTTGTTGTTGCTCGCAGGGCCATCGGTCCCGAGACCGACCGTCACCCCGCGGGCGAGAAGGTCCGGCACGCGGGCGAGTCCGGAGGCGCCCTTCATGTTGCTCTCCGGGTTATGGGAGACGGCGACCCCGCGCTCGGCGAGAAGCGCGATGTCCGTATCGGTCAGGGTGATGGCGTGATGGAGGATCATCCCCGGCCCGAGGAGACCTCTCTCCTCGAGGAGCGTCACCGCCGTCTCCCCGTACTTCGCACGCACCATCTCGTCCTCCTGCGGCGCCTCGTGGGCGTGCATCTGGAACGGGACCTGGTAGCGCCGGGAGAGCTCCCGGGCCTTCGCGACTACCTCGATGTCGGTGGTATAAAGCGCGTGCGGCGCCACGGAGGGAACGATGCGCGAGTGGCCCTTCCATTTCACTACGAAGGCCTCGGCCGCTCGGAGAGCCTCGTCCGTGGTCTTGAAGTCCGGGGCGGGAAACCCGATGATCGAGCTTCCCAGAACCGCCCGCAGGCCCGCCTCGTCAGCCGCCTTCGCGATCGCATCCTCGAAGTAGTACATGTCGGTGAAGGTCGTGGTGCCGCTTCGCGCCATCTCGATCGACCCGAGGAGAGTCCCCCAGTAGCTGAACTCCTCGTCGACGTTTCTCGCCTCGGCGGGAAAGATGAACTCGTTCAGCCACTCCATGAGCTTCATGTCGTCGGCGAGGCCGCGCATGAGCGCCATCGGGACGTGGCCGTGGGTATTGATGAGGCCGGGAATGACGAGCATCCCCGACGCATCGATTCTTTCGCCCGCCTCCGGAAGAGCGGCGCCCGGCTCGAGGACGGAGACGATCCGGGCTCCCTCGACGGCGAGAGCGCCGCCTTCGACAACGCGGTACTCGTCGTCCATCGTGACCACGGTGCCGCCCGCGATCAGGAGATCCACGCGCGCCTGGCCGAAGGCCCCAAATGGGGAAGTCGCGAGAAAAAGGAACGCTGCGAGCGTGCTACACTCGACTCGTTTCGCGGCCATGAACCTGCTCCTCATCGCTTCGACCCTCGCCGCCCTTCAGGTAGAGCGGGCAACCGCGCCCAGCTTCCGCGGCGAAGGCGACGGAAAGCTCGTCGTCCTCGAAGTGCCGGACAACGTATCCCTCGCTTTCTTCGTTGTCCAGTGCGCCCGCGCGGAGGATGCGGAAACGGTCTTCGAAGTCTACCGCTCGGGAGAGCCCGCGAGCCCGGCGGAAGCGCCAGTGGGAGAAATCTACCGGGAGGAAAAATCGCGCGTCTCCTTTCGGATCGAGGCCGGGACGCTGCCCTTCGCTCCGGGCGACACCTTCAGTTTCGTCACCTTCGAGGACGTCTCCCGGATCGACGAGCTTCTCGGACGATGGACCGAGCAGTACGTGAAGTGGATCCTCTCCCGGGAAGAGCGGGAGAGGTTCGAGACCCTTAGCGAGCCGGTGGAGAAGCTCGCGTTCGTCGAGTCGTTCTGGCGGCGGCGAGACCCGACTCCCGATTCCCTTCCGAACGAGGCCCGCGACGAGCATGCGCGGAGGTTCGCTTACGCCGTACAGACCTTCGGCGCGGGCACTCCCGGCTGGGCGACGGACCGAGGCAAGATTTACATCCTCCTCGGGCCGCCGAGCGCCATCGAGCGCAATCCCGCGGGACGCACCGCCTTCGAGCGCCCTTCCGAGGTCTGGACTTACAACAACGTGCAAAACCCCAAGCTCCCGGCGTCGATGGACATCGCTTTCGTCGACTTCACCGCGACCGGCCGATTCGAGATCGTCTCGTCCTCGAACCTCGACGTCGTCGCCCCCTTGAGAACCAACCTCGGCTACGCCATGAGCGAGCTCGAAGCCATTGGACTCATGCGCTCCGGCGGCACCTTGATGGACCAAACCACCGGCATGAGGACCGACATCGATCCCACCCGGCTCGTGACGGGCCGGTTCGATCTCGAGCGCGATCTCCAGGAGATCCGGAAAGTCCCTCAGCTCACCATGCCCGTCCTCCGCGCGGTGACGGAAGCGAGCGCGCGCTTTCCCACGATCCCGGTCCTCGCGGAAGCTTCCGTGTTCCACGCCGGCGGGGACGAGGCGGTCGTCCCAGTGACGCTTTCGATCCCCTACGCACGATTGACCCCGGAGCCGGTCGAGAGTGGTTATCGCTACCAGGTGGACCTCGTGGTCCAGTTCCGGGTGGATGGGGTCGACAAGGCGCTCGAGGATCGCATCGAGGTCGTGGTCTCGAAGGACGCGATCGAGGAGTACCGAAGAAGCGACCTTCTCTACGACGCCTCGATTCTCCTCCCTCCGGGAGAGTACGAGCTCGTGACCACCGTTCGCGACAACCCGAGCGGCGCCGTCGGGCAGGTGAGCTCGAAGGTTTCCGTGCCTCCCATCGAGACGGGGAAGCTCTTCCTCTCGAGCCTCCTCCTCGCGAGCGCCGCCGTCGACGCGCCCGCTTCGAATGAAGCCGACAAAGCCCCGTTCCAGTTCGGAGACGTTCGGCTGGTGCCGAACCTCTCGAAGATCTTTCTCTCGGGTCGATCTCTCACGGCGTACGTCGAGACTTACGGACTCACGGGAGAGGCGCGGGTGAAAGTCGACTTCTTCCTTCTCAAGGACGGGCGGCTCTTCTCCAAGGTCGCGCCGTCGCACCATCGTCCGGGAGGAGGCGGCCGGGTCGCCGTCCGAAGCGAGATCTCTCTCAAAAGCTTCCCGCCCGGAGAGTATATGCTGCGGGCGCGAATCACCGACGAGACCACGGGCGAAGTCGCGGAGCGCGAAAGCCCGTTCACCATTCGCGCGAGATAGAGATGGCAGCGCCTTCGGTCGGGAAGAAAGTGCTCCGCGAGATCGAGAAGCGCGGGATCCTCCTGGTGACCGACCCCGTGCTTCCGAGCGTCACCGGCATCGTCGCCGGCGAGCCCGTGTCCGGCTCCTGGTGGTCGCATCCTCGGGCTCACGAGATGTACGCGGTGATCACGAGCCTCGAGGAGGACAAAGGAGTCCTGCACGTAAAGCTCATCTCGAAGAAGGAGACGTTCGTTCACCGCTCGCTCTGGCCCCAGCTTTTCGCCGTCGCGACGTCGAGGGAAGACTGGCAGACGACGGGTCTCGCCGCCCGGGCGAGGGCGCTCCTCGAGAAAGTGGAAAGCTACGGGGCCCTTCGACTCGATGAGCTCGGCCGCGGTTTCGACCGGCAGGCTTTGAGCCGTGCGGCGCGAGAGCTCGAGGAAAGGCTCCTGGTTCACGGAGACCAGGTGCACACCGAAAAGGGCGCGCACGCGAAGCTCCTCTCGTCCTGGACCGAGCGCGCGAAGAGCTTGAGCGTGAGCTTCGCCGGAATCAACGTCCCTGCTGCACGCGCCGCGTTCGAGGCCCGAACCGAAGGAAGGCTTCCCTGGCAAAGAACTCGACCATGAAGTACGACCTGCACACCCACTACTACCCGAAGAGCTATTTCGACAAGATCCGGGAGCTTTCCTCGGACTTCACCTTCGATACCGATCCCACGGGGCGCACGATCATCAAGCTCCGGGGCGCGCGCTTTTTCGGCATCACCGCGCCGATGACCGACCCCGAAGCGAGGCTCGAGGCGATGGACCGAGTGTCGATCGACGTCGAGGTGCTGTCGCTTTCGACTCCGAACGTCTACTTCGCGGAGCCCAAGCACCAGCCCGCGATTGCGCGCATGGTGAACGATGCCTACGCCGAGCTCATCGCGAAATATCCCCGAAGGTTCAAAGGCTTCGCCTCGATCCCCATGGACTCGCCCGATGAGGCGTTGAAGGAGCTCGCTCGCTCGCTCGACGAGCTTCGGATGCAAGGTGTCGTTCTGATGTCGAACGTGCAGGGACGCGCGCTCACCTCGTCTCAGTATCGGCCGTTCTTCGAGGAAGCGAACCGGAGGAAGGCGGCGATCTTCATCCACCCCATGCTCCCCGCGAATACCGAGCCGTTTCAGGAGTACGTCCTCGGTCCTCTCGTCGCCTTTCCCTGCGACACGACGCTCGCCGTCGCCAAGCTGTGCTTCGCCGGTGTCCTTCGCGATCTTCCCGACATCCGGTGGATCGTGGGCCACGCCGGCGGCGCCATCCCCTGGCTCATGGAGCGGCTCGACAATGGCTTCCGGGATTTCGCCGAATGCCGGGTGAATATCGACGAGCTCCCGAGCATCTACCTCAAGAAGCTCTACTACGACACCGTGACCTTCAGCCCCCACACTCTGAACATGCTCCGGGATCTCGTGGGGACGGATCACATGGTCATGGGAAGCGATTTCCCGCACCTTCTGGGGTCGATCGACCGCGCCGTCAGCTCGATCGAAGACCTTCATATCCCCGCCGCCGAGAAGGAGCAGATCTTCAGCGGAACCGCGCTCTCTATTCTGAACAATCTCGATAAAGGGCGTCGATAGCGGTCCTCGCGCTCGCTATCGTCGTACCGGGTCTTGCCCTACAATGAAACCGTACCCTCTGGCAATTCGAGTCCGTTTACAGCAGGAGGCCGCCTTTGGTCCGAACCCCCATACCCCTGAGGGGGACGTTCGACTGCTGGAACCAGGGCTTCGATTTCTGCGATCTGCTGCTCTCGGTCTGCGCTTCAGGAAATACCGGTGAGCTTCGGTTCCGGAGCCTCGAGGCGGAGAAGACGGTCGTCATCCAGTCGGGACGGGTCGTCTTCGCCCGCTCCTCTTCCGCGGACGATCGCCTCGGACCTTACCTGCTGAGGGCGGGGAAGGTGCGGTTCGACCACTTGATGGATCTCACCAAGTTCGTTTCGCCCACGAAGCGGTTCGGCACGGTTCTCGTCGAGAACCACGTTTTGACCCCGAAGGACCTGGTGCAGGGCGTCATCGGCCAGGTGCGGTCCATCATCTTGAGCCTCTTCACCTGGACCCAAGCGGAGTACGCCTTCGAGTTGAAAGATCTGGAGAAGGAGACCATCACCCTTCGCATACCCACTCCGAGGCTGGCGGTGGACGGCGTGCGGCAGGTAACGAGCTGGAGGCGGGTGACGGATGGTATCGGATCGCTCGACGCCGTCTACCAGACGAACGACGGCGTGGATGAGGCGGCGCCGGGGGCGGACCTCGAGCCCGCGACCCTCGAGCTTCTCTCCGACCTCCGCGGCCCCAAAACCATCGCCGAAGCCTGCGCCGGATCCGAGCTTTCCGACTTCGAGGTCTGCCAGCTTCTCTGGGCCTTTCGCTCGCTCGAATGGATCGCGCCCGTGACCGAGATCGCGCCCTCTGGATCCTCTGGAGAAGAAGAGCCGCTTTCCGACTCCGACACCGAGGGGCTCGGAAGCGTTCTGGGAAAGAGCTGAAGAGCTGAGGGGCTTCGATCAATACGCTGGGGCCCCACCCCAGCGTTTCTCGCTTCGGGACTCGCTTCGCTCGCCCTGCGCTCGGGCTCTGGGCTCTCAGCGTTGTCGTTCAAGCTCGAGAGAGTTTCCGAGAAGCTTCGGAGCTTTCGCGCTCTCGACCGTCGCCTCGCGATCGGCTTCGATGAAGAGGAGGAGCCGCTCGATCCTGGGATGAAGCACGAAGGCAATGGGCGCGACGGCGATCCAGGCGAGAGCCCGTTTCATGAGATGTGTCTACGGAAGCTCGAGTTCCTCGCAAAGCTGTACGAAAGGCAGAACGGTAATCTTGCCCGTCGAGAAGGACCGCTCGCCGAGATGTGCCTGATAGAAATGAGGGATTGGCGTTCTTTCCGCGAAATATCGCGTCGCGGCTCCGATCGCCTTCTCCCCCGATTTGCACTCGACGGCGAAGAGGGGCTTTCGGTCTCTCAACACGACGAAATCGACTTCGCGCTTGTCCGTATCCCTCAAATAGCGAAGCTCCATGGAGTAGCCTTCCGTGTCCTCGACCCAGTGACAATACTTTAGAAGCTGAGAGGCCACGAGATTTTCGAACCGCGGACCGCTCGCCTCGACGCTCGACCAGTCCCAAAGGTAGAGCTTCTTTTCTTTTTTCACGGCGCGGACTCTGGGCGGCCCATACGGAGCGAGCCTGAAGCAGACGTACATGTTCTCGAGGATTTGCAGCCAGCGCTCGGCTGTTTTGTGGTCGATCTGAAGGTCCTCTCGCAAACTCGTGACCGAGAGAGGAGAACCGACTTTGGAGGGCAATAGATCCACCAGGTGCTCGACCAGGGTGATCTCGCGGACACGTTCCAGATCCCGGAGGTCCTCTCGAACGACCCGTGAGATTCGGTCCCTTTGCCAGATGCGGTGCTCCGCTTCATTTCGTTCGAACAAAGGTTCGGGAAAACCTCCAAACTTCAGCAGGGCATCCAGATCGGACCGGGAGGGTGAGCGGCTCAACTCCCGGAGCGAAAAGGGATGGAGGCGGAAGTACCGGTAGCGGCCGGCGAGAGAGTCGCCGCCCTTCCGATAGTAATCGAGGCGGGCCGACCCGGTGACCAGGATCTTGCGCCGCGCTTTCTCGGTATCGTGGATGCCCTTGAGCAGGTTCCTCCATCGTGCGTACTTGTGAACTTCGTCCAGCAGGAGCAGGGGTTCCCCGGCGGGAAGCTCGGCTCTCCTCAATCTCGGGGGAACGCTCGGATGATCCCAGTTCAGATAGGCGGGGTGTGTTTCATCCGCGTCCTTACCCAGAAAACCAAGCCCAAACGTGGTCTTGCCGACCTGCCGCGGGCCGCCGACGAGCACCATTTTCTTCTTCAGGGCCTCTCGAACCGGGCCTTCCAAGTAGCGGGGGACGCGCACGAAATAGACTATAGTCCATTTTACTCATGAGTAAAGTGGACTCGAGTCCGTTTTACTCATGACGACAAATTCCCCAAACCATCGGCTATGCACAATGCTTTGTCCGGAGGAAGGGGCGGTCCGCGTCCGGAGGTTCGGCATCCGTTTCGAGCTTCCTCTTCGAGGTTTTTCACGAGATAATGAAAGGCTTTTTGCCCATGGCCACTCTTGTAAATGTCGATGGAAAGCTCGGCTCCGAGGAGGACCGTCTTCTCTCGCCCCTCGATCAGGGGTTTCTCTTCGGAGCGAGCGTGTACGAGACGGTTCGGACCTACGGGGGGCGGGCGTTTCTTCTCGAACGACACCTGGGAAGGCTCCGGGAATCGGCCAAGGCCCTCGACATCATCCTCGATGTGGCCGACGAGGAAATCGCCGCCCGGATCGAAGAGACGCTCGTGGCCGCGGGGAACGCCGAATCGTCGATCCGCGTCGTAGTCTCCGCCGGAGTCGGCTCCATCGACTATCGCGCCGGCTCCGCGGTCAGGCCCACGGTGGTGGTGATCGTGAGACCTCTTCCGGAATATCCCGATAGCCTGTATCGCGAGGGAGCTAGCGCGGTCGTCGTCCCGATGATGCGCGCCACGCGCGGCGGCCTCGATCCCCGAGTCAAGTCCTCGAACCTCCTCACGAACCTTTCGGCGCTTCGGGAGGCGCACCGCCAGAAAGCCTACGAAGCCATCCTGCTGAACCCCGAAGGGGAGGTCGCCGAGGGGTCGATGTCGAACGTGTTCCTCGTGGCGAAGGGCGTCGTCCGAACGCCTCCGATCTCCGCCGGGATTCTCGAGGGCATTACCCGGGAGCTAGCGATCGAGGTCGCTCGCGAGAAGGGATACCAGGTCGAGGAGAAAGGTTTCAAGCCCGACGATCTTCTCCGGGCCGACGAGGTCTTCATCACCGCCTCGGCCCGCCAGATCGTTCCCATCATCCAGGTGAACGAGACCCGTATCGGAAACGGAATGCCCGGCCCCGTCACCTGCGCCCTCATCGCCGCGTACAAAGACAAGGTTCGATCCCTGATCCAGAAAGAAGAAGGATGAAGAGCGACATCGAGATCTCCCGTTCCATCACCCCGAGGCCCATCGCCGAGATCGCCGCGAAGCTCGGGCTCGAGCCCGCGGATCTCCAGCCCTACGGGCACACGATTGCGAAGATCGAGCCGTCGGCCCTCACCCGCCCGAGGAGAAACGATCGATCGAAGCTCATCCTCGTCTCCGCGATCACCCCGACTCCCGCGGGCGAGGGGAAGACGACGACCAGCATCGGTCTGGCGCAGGGGCTCGCGAAGATCGGCGAGAGCGTCTGCCTCGCGCTTCGCGAGCCCTCACTCGGGCCTTGCATGGGGGTCAAGGGGGGCGCGACCGGCGGCGGCTACAGCCAGGTTTACCCGATGGACCGGATCAACCTGCACTTCACCGGGGACTTCCACGCCATCACCACCGCCCACAACCTTCTTTCCGCGGTCCTCGACAACCATCTGTACTTCGGAAACCCTCTCGGGATCGATCCAAGGCGCGCTCTCTGGAAGCGCGCCCTCGACATGAACGACCGTTCGCTCCGGACGACCATCGTCGGGCTCGGAGGACCGCTTCAGGGAGTGCCCCGCGAGACCGGATTCGACATCACCGCGGCTTCCGAGATCATGGCGATCCTCTGCCTCTCCGAGAACGAGGAGGATTTGAGAAAGCGCCTCGATCGCATTCTCGTCGGCTTCACCTACGACAAGGCGCCGGTCGAGGCGGCGAAGCTGAAGGTCACGGGAGCGATGCTCGCGCTTCTCGCCGACGCCATGAAGCCGAACCTGGTGCAGACCCTCGAAGGCGTTCCCGCCCTCATCCACGGCGGACCCTTCGCCAACATCGCACACGGCTGCAACAGCGTCCTCGCGACCCGCACCGCGCTTCATCTCGCGGACTGGGCGATCACCGAGGCGGGCTTCGGCTGCGATCTCGGAGCGGAGAAGTTCTTCCACATCAAGTGCCGGGGCGCGGGGTTCGATCCGGCGGCGGTCATTCTGGTGGCGACGGTGCGCGCGCTCAAGATGCACGGCGGGCGCGCCAAGGAAGAACTGACCAAGCCCGACGCCGCGGCGGTCGCCTCAGGGCTCGAGAATCTCGAAAAGCACGTGGAGAGTGTGCGCGAGCTCGGAAAGCCCCCGATCGTCGCCCTCAACCGCTTCGGCTCCGATACCGACGAAGAGATCGCGGTCGTGAGGAAGCGCTGTCAGGAGCTTTCGGTCCCCTTCGCCATCTGCGATCACCACGCACTGGGCGGCGAGGGGGCTCTCGAGCTCGCGAAGACGGTGGTCGCCGAGACGGCGAAGCCGGGCGCTCCCTTCCGGCCGCTTTACGAGCTCACGGATTCCATCCCTGAAAAGGTGCGCAAAGTCGCGCGGAAGATGTATGGAGCCAGGGACGCTGTCTTCACCAAGGACGCCGAGAAGCAGATCGCGGACGCGGAGAAGCTGGGCTTCGGGTCGGTTCCCATCTGCATCGCCAAGACCCAGAATTCGCTTTCCGACGACCCCAAGCTCCTCGGACGCCCCCGCGACTACGACGTCACCGTTCGAGGAATCGAGATCAACGCCGGCGCCGGGTTCGTCGTGGTGCTCACGGGAGAGATCCTGCGGATGCCCGGACTCCCGAAGAAGCCGCGGGCGGAGGACATCGATCTCGTGAACGGGAAAATCGAGGGCTTACAGTAAGCTCAGTTCGGCTCGATCATTCCGTCGATCACTACCGGATCGTTTTGCTCCAGGAGGTGCGGCTTTCCCTCGAAGTCGATCCAGTGGCCCGACCGATCGCGCTTGGTCTCCAGGTAGAAGCGGTTGTGCCCGTTCGGCGGGATGACGTGGGGTAGCCTTCTTTCGACCTTGACCCCGTACTGGCTGAGCGCCCCAATCTTTCTGGGGTTGTTCGTCATGAGCTCTACCGAGCGGACGTTCAAGCTCGCGATCATGTGCGCGGCGATGGCGTAGTCTCGCTCGTCGTCCCGGAATCCCAGGGCGAGGTTCGCGTCCACGGTGTCGAGCCCATTGTCCTGAAGCGCATAGGCGCGGATCTTGTTTACGAGACCGATGCCGCGTCCCTCCTGCCGCAAATAAAGGAGCAGGCCTCGGGGCTGGTCTCCGAGCTTCTCGAGCGCGCTCTCGAGCTGATCGCGGCAATCGCACCGAAGAGACCCGATGGCGTCTCCGGTGAGACACTCCGAGTGGAGACGGGTGGGAACGTTCTCGGCAGAGGTGACGTCGCCTCGGACCAGGGCCACGTGCTCCTTCTCGTCGCGGTTGTTCCAGAAGGCGACGATGCGGAACCGGCCGAACCTCGTCGGGAGCTCAGCGACGGCGATGACCCGGACGCAGACCTTCATCGGCCCGACGCCGTCGCATTCGTGCTCCCGATCGCGGACCACCAGATCCTCGAGCGTTCGCGCTTCTTTCATGAGAAGGCACCAGCTTAGCGCACGCCGGGATCCGCTGTATTATCGTTCTTCCCCATGAGACTCGTTTCCTATCGATTGGCAACGACGCCGCAGGTCGGCGTGGTCGTGGGGGAGAACCGCCTCGCCTCGCTTTCGAAGAGAGCCCCTTCTCTACCGCGAAGTCTTCGTGAGATCCTTTCGGCCGGCGACGAGGCGCTCTCACATGCCCGAGCGGTGGCGGCGGCGGGAGAATCCGACCACGCCCTCGATGAGGTCGAGCTCCTCCCGGTGATTCCCGATCCTCCCGCCGTCTGGTGCGTCGGCGTGAACTACGACGAGCACCGGCAGGAGACGGGACGCGAGCCGACGAAGTATCCGACGCTTTTCCTGCGCATCGCGGCGAGCCAGGTGGGCCACGGTCAGGCGATGGTGAGACCGAAGGTGTCGGTCGAGCTCGATTATGAAGGCGAGCTCGCAGTCGTGATCGGGAAGGCCGGGCGCCACATCCCCGAGAGCGAGGCGATGAGCCATGTCGCCGGCTACTCCTGCTACAACGACGGCTCCGTTCGCGATTGGCAGCGCCACACGACGCAGTTCGGTCCGGGAAAAAACTTCGATCGCACCGGAGCCTTCGGCCCCTGGCTCGTGACCCGAGACGAGCTCCCCGATCCCTACGGGCAGACGCTCGTCACCCGCGTGAGCGGCGAGGAGCTCCAGAGAACCGAGGTCTCCGCGATGACCTTCAAGATCGAGTTTCTGATCCACTACCTCTCGACGGTCTACGAGCTCCGGCCGGGAGACGTGATCTCGACGGGAACTCCCGGAGGGGTCGGCTCCAAGCGCACGCCCCCGAGGTTCCTGATAGCGGGCGACCACGTGGAGGTCGAGATCTCGGGGATCGGCGTGCTCTCGAACCGCGTCGTCGACGAATCTTGAAGCTGCATCGCAACGTCTGGATCGCGTCGGCCACGAGCTTTCTCACCGACGTTTCCAGCGAGATGGTCTTCGACGTCCTTCCGCTCTTTCTTTCGGGTGTCCTCGGTGTGCGAACGGCGGCGATCGGTCTCATCGAGGGAGTGGCGGAGGCCGTCTCCAGCTTTCTGAAGGTCGGCTCGGGTTTCCTCTCGGATCGCCTGGGTAAAAGAAAGTGGCTCGCGGTCGCGGGCTACGCAATCTCCGCCGCCTCGAAGCCGCTCCTTCTCCTTGCCACCTCCTGGGGAGCGGTCCTCGGGATTCGCTCGCTCGACCGTTTCGGGAAGGGAGTAAGGAGCGCTCCCCGCGACGCGCTCCTGGCCGAGAGCGTGCCCCGAGAGACGCGCGGCCTCGCGTTCGGAGTCCACCGCGCCTTCGACAGCGCCGGGGCCGTGGCCGGCCTCCTCGTGGCGCTCGCCGTCGTCTGGTCGGCGCAGAAGGGCGCCCTCGCGCTCGCGCCCGAAACGTTCCGGCTCCTCGTTCTTGCGAGCCTCGTTCCCGCGTTCGCCGCGGTGGTGGTGCTTGCCCTCGGCGCCAGGGAAATCGGGAGCTCCGCGGCGAAGGTTTCTGCGCCCGGACGACTTGCGCTTCGAAGCCTTCCCCCGCCGTTTCGGCGGTTCCTCCTCGCCGTCGCGCTCTTCACGCTCGGCAACTCCTCGGATTCGTTTCTCGTGCTGCGAGCGTCGGAGCGCGGGCTTTCGGTCGCGGGGATCCTCGGGATGCTCCTCGGCTTCAACGTCGTCTACACACTGGTCTCGGCTCCCGCGGGACGGCTTGCGGACGTTCTCGGAAAAAAGCGCGTCATCGCCGCCGGCTGGCTTTTCTACTCCGTTCTCTATCTCGGGTTTGCCCTCGCCCGGACCTCTTCGCAGGTCGTCGCGCTCTTCGTCGTTTACGGCGTCTATTACGGCCTCGTCGAGGGCGTCGGCCGCGCGTTCGTCGCCGATCTCGTTTCCGATCCGGGGAAGCTCGGAAGCGCCTATGGCCTCTATCACGCGGTCGTCGGCGCCGTCGCCCTCCCCGCAAGCCTCGGCGCGGGGATTCTGTGGCAAGGCGTCGGCAATTTTGCGGGGCTCGGGCCCGAAGCTCCCTTCCTGTTCGGGGCCGTCCTCGCTCTCGCGGCAACGGCGGTGCTGCTCACCGTTCCGCGCGTGCTATCCTCACGGGAGTGAGCTCCTTCCGGTACCAGCCGATCTTCGAGATCGGCGAAGACCAGACCCCGTACCGCAAGCTCTCGAGCGATGGGCTCGGTGAGGCCGAGATCCTCGGGAGAAAAGCCCTCGTCGTCGAGCCCGAGGCGCTTTCGCTTCTCGCGAGTCAGGCGGTCCGTGACGTCTCGCACCTCTTCCGTACGTCTCACCTCGAGCAGGTGCGGAAGATCCTCGACGACCCGGAAGCGAGCGACAACGATCGCTTCGTCGCCCTTCAGATGCTGAGAAACGCGGACGTCGCCGCGGGAATGATCCTTCCGTCGTGCCAGGACACGGGCACTGCGATCGTGATCGGCCACAAGGGTCAGTACGTGCTCACCAAGGGAAGCGACGAAGAGGCGATCTCTCGCGGAATCTTCGAGACCTATACGAAGACGAACCTCCGGTACTCGCAGATGGCGCCTCTCTCGATGTACGAAGAGAAGAACACCCGCACCAACCTCCCGGCTCAGATCGAGCTTTACGCCAACGAGGGCGACGAGTACCACTTTCTGTTCATCACCAAGGGCGGGGGCTCGGCCAACAAGAGCTATCTCTATCAGGAAACGCGCGCGATTCTGAACCCCGGCACGCTCGCGGACTTCATCGAGAACAAGATGAAGACCCTGGGGACCGCCGCCTGCCCTCCCTATCATCTGGTGGTGGTCATCGGCGGCACGTCGGCGGAGATGACGCTCAAGACGGTGAAGCTCGCGAGCTGCCGCTACCTCGACCGGCTGCCGACGACCGGCAACGACCTCGGGCGCGCGTTCCGCGACCTCGATCTCGAGAAGGAGATCCTCGATCGCTCGCAGAAGCTCGGGATTGGAGCCCAGTTCGGTGGAACCTATTTCTGCCACGACGTAAGGGTCATACGCCTGCCGCGACACGGCGCGTCGCTTCCCGTGGGAATCGGCGTCTCCTGTTCGGCCGACCGGCAGGCGCTCGGGAAGATCACCCACGAAGGTGTTTTTCTCGAGAAGCTCGAGACGAACCCCGCGCGCTTTCTTCCAGACGTGGAGGCCAAGGATCTCGCGACCGAGGTCGTTCCCATCGACTTGCGCCAGCCGATGGCGGAGATCCGAAAAACGCTCTCGCGCTACCCCGTAAAAACCCGGCTCTCGCTCACCGGACCCATCATCGTCGCGCGCGACATCGCCCACGCAAAACTCAAGGAACGCATCGATCGCGGCGAAGGGCTTCCGCTTTACTTCAAAGACCACGTGATCTACTACGCGGGCCCGGCGAAGACTCCCGAGGGCTACGCTTCGGGATCGTTCGGCCCGACGACCGCGGGACGGATGGACTCCTACGTGGACCTCTTCATGGAGCACGGAGGGAGCTACGTCACTCTCGCGAAAGGCAACCGCTCCCGTCCAGTGACGGACGCCTGCAAGAAGCACGGCGGGTTCTACCTCGGCTCGATCGGAGGACCGGCGGCGATCCTCGCCCTCGAGTCCATCAAGAAGGTCGAAGTGGTCGAGTACGAGGAGCTGGGAATGGAAGCGATCTTCCGCATCGACGTCGAGGACTTCCCCGCGTTCATCGTCGTCGACGACAAGGGGAACGACTTCTTTTCGCAGCTGTCCTGAACGCCCGCGAGCGAAGCGGCCCAATTGCGCGCGCGCCCGCCCCCACGTACTATTCCGTCAAGCCTCGCGATGGTCGGGCGAACCCTCTCTCACTACAAGATTCTGGAGAAAATCGGCTCCGGCGGAATGGGAGACGTGTACCTGGCCGAGGATACGAAACTCTCTCGCAGGGTGGCGTTGAAGGTCCTCCCCGCGGATCTCGCCAAGGACGAAGACCGCCGGGCACGCTTCGAACGAGAGGCAAAGGCGGTCGCGGCTCTCAACCATCCGAACATCGTCACTCTTCACTCCATCGAGGAGTCCGACGGAGTGCATTTCATAACGATGGAGCTCGTTCGTGGAAAAACGCTCGCCGAGCGTCTGCCCAGGAACGGGTTTCCGCTGGAGCAGTTTTTCGAGGTCGCGATCCCTCTCACCGACGGCGTCGCGACCGCGCATCAGCGCGGGATTACCCACCGAGACCTGAAGCCTTCGAACGTCATGCTGACCGACGAAGGCCAAATCAAGATACTCGACTTCGGCCTCGCGAAGCTCAGCCGCGAGATCCCGGGCGCCGGCGGGAGCGAGATCGAAACTACGGCCGTAACTCAAGAAGGCATGCTCGTGGGTACTCTGGGTTACATGTCGCCGGAGCAGGCGGAGGGGAAGTCCGTCGACCATCGTGCCGACATTTTCGCTCTCGGGGTCGTCTTCTATGAGTTACTCACCGGCCAGCTTCCTTTCCGCGGAGAGAGCCCAGCGGGTGTCGTGTCGTCGATCCTCAAGGATCAGCCCCGTCCCCTGTCCGACGTCAAGCTCGACATTCCGCGGGACCTCTCCCGGATTGTCCGACGATGCCTCGAAAAGGACCCGACGCGGCGCTTTCAGTCCGCTCTCGACCTGCGCAATGAGCTCGATGACAGCAAGGAGGATCTGGCAAAGGGCGCCGGCTACGCGCCGGCCGCCGCCGCTGCTCGAAGGCGGGGCGGGCGTTTTCTTCTGAGCCTTGCCAGCGCTTCGATTGCCGGCGCCCTCGGCTTCCTCCTTGGCGGTCTCGTCCATGAAGATCGCGTCGGCTCGCTCCCGAAGCTCGCGCGTCCGCGACAGATCACCGCGGCGTTGGGCGTCGAGAACTATCCCACCTGGTCGCCCGATTCCAGCCGCGTCGCGTACGCCGCCGTCACCGGCAGAGACAACTGGGACATCTGGGTCAGCCAGGTCTCGGGCGGCCCTCCGGTGAACCTGACTCCCGATCACCACGGCGCGGACATGCATCCGAGCTGGTCGCCCGACGGAGCGCAGATCGCGTTCGCTTCGAGTCGCGACGGCGGTGGTTGCTTCGTGATGCCGGCCCTCGGAGGCCGCGCTCGGAAAGTCACGCGATTCGCCGGGTCGCCGGAACGAGGGCACCCGGCGTGGTCGTCCGATGGAAGAGACCTGGCCTGCCTGGGAGGCGACGACGTCCTCCGCATCACGAGAGTCGACTCGGGCGAGTTCCGCGATTTGGCGCTCCCCGGTTTCCCCGGCCGTCTCTATGACGTGAGCTGGTCTGCCGACGGGCGCTTCTTCGCGCTGGTGGAAGCGCCTTCGTACAACTCGCCGGCCACGCGGCTATGGCTTCTGCGCGAGAGCGACGGTGAGGCCACTCCGTTGAGCGATGGACGAACGAGCCTCTGGGGCCCGAGCTTCCACCAAGACGGGAGCCTCTACTACGTCAGTAACGCCGGGGGCACGATGGATCTCTGGCTTCAGAGGCTTCGCGATGACGGTAGTCCCGAGGGCCCTCCCGAGGCAGTGACGGTCGGGCTAGGCCTCCAGGGCCGAGCGGTGGTCTCTCACGATGGCTCGAAGCTCGCCTTCGCCAAGGGTCGTCTGGTCGCGAACGTCTGGCGTGTGCCCATTCTCTGGGACCGTCCCGCCACGTGGCAGGATGCGGTGCCGCTCACGTCAGAACAGGCCCACGTGGAGTCTCTGGACGTCTGTCGCGACCGGCGACTCCTTGCGTTCAGCTCCGATCGAGCGGGCAGCCTCAACCTCTGGGTAATGCCGACGGATGGGGGCGAGCCGCAACAACGGACGGCGCATGCCGCGTCCGACTGGGGTCCCGCGTGGTCTCCCGACTGCGAAGAAATCGCGTTCCACTCCGATCGCAGCGGCAACCGCGACATATGGGTCGTGCCGCTCGAGCCGGGCCCTGCGCGCCAACTCACCCGCCGAACCGAGAACGATCTCGACCCGCGATGGTCTCCCGACGGGAAGAGGCTCGTCTTCAGCGCCGGCCCGCAGCCAGCCCAGACGTGGGCAGTAGATGCCGACGGCGGTGAGCCCTCTCCGCTCATCGAGGACGGTGACCGGGCCGATGACTTTTCGCCGGACGGCCGCTTCATACTCTACAAGAAGGCCTCGGATGGCCGGCGATGGCGATGGTCCGTCGAGGGGAAAGGGAACGAGAGCCTGGGGTTCGAAACCAGAGTCGCCCGGTGGGCGCCGGACGGCCGCCAGATCTTTTATCTCAGTCCCACCGAGGACAGTATCTGGGCGTATGCGATCGAAGGGGGAACGACGCGCAGGATGACCGATTTGGCGGGCCGGCCGGGGAAATTGGGTCCCTACGCTCTCGCGACCGATGGGACGTTTCTCTACTTCGCCTGGCGGCTCGACGAGAGCGACCTTTGGGTCATGGATATCCTCCCGGAGTAAATCTCGCCCATCACTTCGAACCGAACTACGGGATGCTTCATTGGGTTTCTCCTTCGAGAGGAAGGATGCACCTGACCTCCTGACAACCTGGCGTCAGCGCGGTCATCACCGAAAGCATGTTCAACCCCGCGGGTACGAGACTAGAGTATTTCCTCGGTGGACCGGTTCGCTGGCCGTGACGCGTTCAACCAACACGCGTCGAGAAGTGATCTGCCGAAGACTCGCCGGAGGAACCTGGGAAGATCACGCGCCGTTGTGACCGGGGTTGGCCGTCTTCAAGGGATCTCGACTTCCACTTCCACGTAGCTCCCCGGGGTAGCACCATCCACGGCGGTCACAACTGCACTTACCGAAGGCTGGATCCTCGTCCTGCTCGCCGGCGAGAGCGTGCAGCTTCCTAGCTCGAGCACTCGCCGCGCCGAGCTCAATCCTTAAATCAACCTCTGCTTGCCGTGCCCCACACGATACCGCCGAGATCCTTGTCCCCATCCGACCACCCTCCGGGCGCACCGAACGTTGCCCGCGTGCTCACCCAATCGCTCGAACCCGTCCCCGCGCACCTTCCCGCTTGCCTGAGAACGGTGATCCTTCCTATCCTTTATCCTTTGGCGAACCGTATGCGAAGCTCCGTGTACTCTAGGGCCGCCCTTCCGCGACTCGACGCGATGTGTAAGATCTGATTGCTTGTGGAACCAGAGCCAGAACGGTTTCGCCGGCGCGCGCGGTCTGCCTCAGAGAAACGAAGCGCGAGGCCGGCTGGGGTTCTCCATACCGATTCATCGGAGGGGTGAGCACGTGACAGCGATAGATCTCGTCGATCAGTTGACCGAGCACAAGACCCTCGGCGCGGCGCCGCGCGAGGAGCTCGCCTGGTTGGCCTCACATGGGGCCGTTCGGCATCTCAACGAGGGGGACGTGCTGACCGTGAAGGGCACGCCCGTAGAGGGCCTCTTCGTTTTGCTGAGCGGGCACGTCGCCATTTTCGTCGACCGTGGCGCCGGACGGCACAAAGTGATGGAGTGGCAGGCTGGGGACGTCACGGGCCTGCTCCCGTACTCGCGGCTGGTCAGTCCCCCGGGCAATTCCGTCGCCCTGGAGCCCACCGTGATTCTGGCCCTCCATCGTGACCATCTCACCGCGATGATTCGCGACTGTCATCACATCACGTCGATCCTCGTGCACAAGATGCTCGATCGCGCGAGGCTGTTCACCTCGAGCGACCTGCACGACGAGAAGATGGTCTCGCTCGGGAAGCTGTCGGCCGGACTGGCTCACGAGCTGAACAACCCGGCCTCCGCGATCGAACGCAGCGCGGCGCTGCTCGAAGACCGGCTTCTGGACGCCGAGCGGGCAACACGCGCGCTCGGCGCCTCGAGGCTCACCGATCGGGAGCTCGCCGCCATCGACGCCGTGCGTGCGTCCTGCCTCGCGCCTGCGCAGGGCGTGCTGTCTCCGATCCAGCAGGCCGAACGCGAGGACAAAATCGCCGACTGGCTCGCCGACCACGGACTCGACGTCGCCATCGCGGCACCGCTGGCCGAAACCGCCGTGACGCTCGACGCGCTCGATCGGACCGCTGATGCGGTTTCTGGACCGCCACTCGACGCGGTTCTCCGGTGGGTGGGAGCCGGGTGTTCGGTTCGCGGGCTGGCCTCCGAGATTCAGGAGGCCGCGATGCGGATCTCGGGGCTCGTCCAGGCGATCAAGGGATTCACGCATATGGATCAGGCCACGGTGGCTGAACCTTTGGACCTGGCGTTGAACCTGAGCAACACGGTTACCATACTCAAATCAAAGGCGCGGGCGAAATCGATTGCCGTTGCGGTGAACGTGGAACCCGACCTCCCGCGCGTTCGCGGCTTCGTCGGCGAGCTCAACCAGGTCTGGGCGAATCTTATCGACAATGCCCTCGACGCCGTGGCTGATGCCGGTCTGGTCGAGGTGACTGCAAAACGTGAGCGGCAGCGCGTCGTGGTGCGCGTGGTCGACAATGGCCCTGGCATCCCGGCCGAGATCCGCGCGCGCATCTTCGATCCGTTCTTCACCACCAAGCCCGTCGGGAGTGGCACCGGCCTGGGGCTCGATATCGTCCGGCGCCTGGTCATCCACAACGATGCCGAGATCGCCGTCGAGTCGCGCCCGGGGCGAACGGAGTTCCGGGTCTCCCTTCCGCTCGCCGAGATGGACGGGGCCGGCGGACGACCGTGAACAAGCCCTTCCTCCTTGTCGTCGACGACGATGCGCAGGTGCTCGCGGCGGTACGCCGCGACCTCCGTGGTAGGTACCGCGAATCCTACACGGTCGTGAGCGCGTCTTCGGGCGAAGAGGCGCTCGCCACGATCCGCGAACTGAAGGCCCGCGGCGACTCGCTGGCCATGGTGATCAGCGACCAGAGAATGCCGGGCATGCAAGGGACCGAAGTGCTCGCCCGATCCCGAGAGGTCTACCCGCTGGCGCGCCGCGTGATGCTCACCGCCTACTCGGACATCGACGCAGCCATCAAGGCCATCAACGAGGCGCATCTCGATCACTACCTCTCGAAGCCGTGGGATCCCCCAGAGGAACGCCTCTTTCCGGTCGTGGACGATCTGCTCGACGCGTGGCAGGCCGAATACCTCCCCGAGGCGAAGGGACTGAGGCTCGTTGGACACCAGTGGTCGCCTCGGTCGCACGAGATCAAAGACTTTCTCGCGAGCAATCTCATCCCCTATCGCTGGCTCGACGTCGCGGGGAACCCGGACGCGCGCGTCCTTTTGGACGCGGCCGGGGTAGGCGCCGGCGAGCTTCCCGTGCTGTTCTTCGAGGATGGGTCCGTGCTGCGCAGCCCCGAGCCACGTCAAGTGGCCGAGCGCCTCGGCCGACCGCTCTCGGCAGCGTTCACTCTGTACGACCTCGTGATTGTCGGCGCCGGCCCCGCCGGCCTCGCGGCCGCGGTGTACGGCGCCTCGGAAGGGCTGCGGACGCTGCTCCTCGACCGACACGCGCCGGGCGGGCAGGCAGGCACGAGCTCCCGGATTGAGAACTACCTCGGGTTTCCCGCCGGTGTCAGCGGCAGTGAGCTGACGCGTCGCGCGGTGACGCAGGCGCAGCGGCTTGGCGCGGAGTTTCTCGTGCCGCTTGAAGTGACAGGGGTGTCGATCGACGCGGGATACAAGCGCCTCACGCTCAGCGACGGCCGTGAGCTGGTCACGCGCACCCTGCTGGCCGCGACCGGTATGGTGTACCGCGAGCATCCGGCGCCTGGAGTGTCGGAGCACACGGGCGCGGGAGTCTATTACGGCGCGGCCACGACGGAGGCGCCGGTGTGCGCCGGCCGGCACGTGGTGATTCTCGGCGGGGGGAACTCGGCGGGGCAGAGTGCGATGTATCTGTCGCGCTACGCGAAGGAGGTGCAGATTGTGCTGCGCGGCGATTCCCTGCACCCCACCATGTCGCGATACCTCATCGAGCAAATCGGAAAGACGTCGAACATTCGGCTGCGGACCCGCACCGAGGTCGAATGTGTCGAAGGGAGCGGCCACGTGGAACGGGTCGTGCTCAAGTCGCTCGACGACGGAACGAGTCAGGTGGAGGATGTCGACGCCGTCTTCGTGTTCATCGGCACCAAGCCGCGAAGCGACTGGCTTCCTGCCAATGTGCTGCGCGACCCCAAGGGGTTCGTGCTGACCGGCCGGGACCTGCTGGCCGACGCCCTGTACCCGCGCACCTGGAAGGAGCGCCGCGAACCCCTGCCCCTCGAGACCAGCGCGCCCGGTGTCTTCGCCGCTGGCGACATCCGCGCCGGCGCCATGAACCGGGTGGCGTCAGCCGTAGGCGAGGGCTCGATGGCGGTGCGATTCGTTCACGAATACCTGGCGCTGACCTGAACCGGCTCGCACGCATCGATGGTGATGTCGGTCGGTGACGCGCCTACCTGCACGCGCTGTCGTTTTTGGCTCATGAGGTGCATCTCGCTCCGGGATGCTTGTGAGGACTCGGTTCGTCGCCCGGCGAGCATCGACCGAATTTCCCGCACTTGACGGGATACTCCCGCATCTGGTGTTGGTGTGCGGAAGAGGACGCGACCAGAAACTCCTTCTCGGGAAGTCCGAGATGCGGCGCGCCTCGAGGGGCGTAGAAACCGGGAGCGGCGGCGGCTACCGTGGGTCATGATTCTGGTGAATCACACCTTGCAGCTTTGCTGACTCCCGCAGGGAGGTTCACCAGGGCGGACTTCGTCCTTACTCCCTGTGGGCGCCTTGGCGACTACGTCTGCCTTCCTCCCCGAAGCAGCAAGCGTTCCGCCCGTTTACCGGCCTCGCAACCCACGTTCGACTCCGTTATTTCAGCTGGTCGAGGCGCACTACGAGGACGTCAAGGCGCTGTGGGAGGACCGATTCGAGAACACCCACGGCCGATGGCGAGGTTTCACCGACACCGTGGTGGCTCGTTATCTCGACTGTGCGTCGCCGGAATGTGGCTTCGCAAGACTTCGATGCGAAGCCTGTGATTCAGAGCGGTTGCTCATGTTCTCGTGTCGTCAAAGGAACCTCTGTCCCTCGTGTGACGCCAAGCGAGCCCCGGCCTTTGCCGCTTTCCTCAACGACGAAGTCTTCGAAGACGTGCCTCACGCGCCATGTGGGTTACGCGGGTATCAGCGACGTCCTCTCCCGCGGAGCGGGGTTGCAAGCGCAGCCAGACCGAGACCCAGAATCGCGAGAGTCGATGGCTCGGGCACCGCCGTCAGGTCGAACACCAGGTTATCGAACCCCTCCTGCTCCGTCGTCGTTTGGAAGATCGCGTGAGTGATCGGCGCCGAGAAGGATAGGACGTTCCCGGGCGCGGTCGTGGCGTCGTCCGGGCCCGCCGCAAGCGCGACCACTAGGAAGGAATTCGGGCCCACGAGCTGCAGCCCCAGCAGGCGAACGATATCGACGTTTTCCCCGCCGGAGTCGTCGGTCTGAAGCGAGATGGAGTTGACGACGCCGTCGAACGTCATCAAGAGATCGAAGAACCCTCCATTGGTCGCCGCGGCGAAGTTGGGGGGCGATACGGAGTCGAAGTTGCTGATTAACCAAAAAGTGTTCGACAAAACCGTGGGGGAAAGGGTGTCTCCGACCGCAACCGGGTTGGGGATCGACAAAAGGGTTGTGAAGTTCACACCTGCGGAGGCGAGCGAATTTCCCGGCTGGAAATTGTTGGTGACCGCCGGAAGACTGTCGAAATTGACAGTGACGAGAGTGGCCGAAGCGGGCGGAGCCAAGAACATGACCGCCGCGAAAATCAGTACATAGGAGCGCATGGGGTTTCTCCTCCTCTAATCCGCCTATTCTCAAGCAAGCTTCGTTCCACGCCTCGATCCGACTGGCTCGACCGTGCATCCGTCGAGGTCCAAGCTGCTTACAGCGATCGGCTAAACAGCGCGGGGAAGGATATCCCGCGGAAGTATGTAAGAGAACCCGACGTACGCTCGCTGGTCCGAGACGGTACGCCGAGATGAATCATGGCCTTGCAGACTCCGGTCCTACTGTAAAGGAAAGCCGACAACTCTTCCTTAGGACTGGCTTCCTGCCAATGTGTTGCGCGACCCCAAGGGGTTCGTGCTGACCGGCCGGGACCTGCTGGCCGACGCCGCCTACCCGCGCCTCTGGAAGGAGCGCCGCGAACCCCTGCCCCTCGAGACCAGCGCGCCCGGTGTCTTCGCCGCTGGCGACATCCGCGCTGGCGCCATGAACCGGGTGGCATCAGCCGTGGGCGAAGGCTCGATGGCGGTGCGATTCGTTCACGAATACCTGGCGCTGACTTGATTCGGCTCGCACGCATCGATGGTGGTGTCGGTCGGTGACGCGCGTACACTGCACGCGCTGTGGTTGGCGGCTCACGAGGTGCATCTCGATCCGGGATCCCTGTGCGGACTCGGTCCGTCGCCCGGCGAGCATCGGCCGAATTTCCCGCACTTGACCGGATACTCCCGCATCTGGTGTTGGTGTGCGGAAGACAAGGTCGCGTGGCGGTCCCTCCAGGTTCCGGTGACGTCCCGCCACCACGCTCGGTCCGGGCTTGCCGGTCGTTTCGTCGACGCGGCTGAAGGTCCGGTGCTAGCTCGGGTCGGCGGCGCGCAACCGCTTCGCTAGCGCCTGCAGGAGCTTCCATCCGATGGCGCCGTTGCCTTCGACCAGCGGGCGGAACTCCCAGAACGTGAGCCCATAGCAAGCCAGGTCGGTCGCAGCGGTCACCGTGGCCGAGCGGGGGCCGCCGTCGATCAGGGCGATCTCGCCGAAGTAGTCGCCCGGGCCGAGGGTGGCGTGGTGGACGCCTTTTCTCGAGACCGTGGCCTCCCCGGTGTCGATGAGGAAGAAGGCGGCGCCCCCGGAGCCCTCCATGATGACGGTCTCCCCCTTCGCGAAGGGGCGCTCCTTGAGCAGGCGGGCGATTTGCTCGGCCTGCCTCCGGTCCATATCGGCGAAGAGCTGGACGCGCTGGAGGGCGGCCACAGGGTCGCGCGGGGGCGGGCCGGGCGGTGGTGCCTCGCTGCGCGCCTTCCCGGTGGTGACGGCGCGGCACTGGAGGAGGTAGAGCGTCCCCTCTTGGAACGCCCATTCGATGTCGCGCCGCGGGCCGTAGACCTTCTCGCACTGGAGGGCGAGCTCGGCCAAGGCCGCGAGCTGGGCGTCGTCGAGGCAGAGCTGGTTCACCTGCGCGGGTGGCACTTGCTGCTCGAAGGTGCCCCCGTTCGGGAGCGAGCGGATCGCGATGCGCTTGCGCCCGACCTTGCGCTCCAGCAC
>CAZKNR010000248.1:0-10473 GCA_964553925.1 uncultured Acidobacteriota bacterium | reverse complement strand
GACTTCCGGCGAGGACTCTCCGAAGGCGAGCTCAACGCGCTCTTGACGCACCTCGGGCAGCTCAAGCCGGAGCTCATCGACGGGAGCTACTGGAAGGGGTTCGCCTCCGAGCGGCGATTCGAGCACATCTCCTTTCGTCAGGTGCGCTACTCCGAGGTCCGGAAGCGGAAGGCGGGGAGCAGCGCCGCGCCGGGCGCCGCGGCGGCCGAGCTCGGTCCCGAGGAATGGAGCCTCGTACCCAGAGTCCTTCGGGCTCTCCTCGGGGCGGCGAAGAGCGTGAAGCTCTATCCCCTCGGAAGCGGCCAGGTCTCTTCGGCCATCGACCTGCTGCTGGGCGAGATCACAATGGTTCTCGGCCGTCGGCCGGTCTTGACCCTGGCTCGCACCGAGGGCTCGCTCCTGGTGAATGGAGTCAAAGCTCCCACCGGCGGGTTCGAGACGCTCTCGGAAAGCGTCGTCACGCTCTTCGCCTCTTCAGAGCTCGAGAGCCTCACGTTTCTCGAGTCGCTGGCGCGCGAGGAGCTTCTGGTCTTCGCCTCTGCGCTGAAGGAGCTCCCCGCGGTGGTCGAGCCCTCGTTCTGGCCGGCGCTCGCGCGCGAGCGCGAGCTTCAGGGTCTGGTCTTCAACGATCGCCGTTACGCCGCCTCCATCGTCGATAGCGTCCTCGAGACCGTCGAGACCGATCCCGACGAAGACCCCGAGGCTTCCGCTCTCGCGAGTCTCTCCGATGAGCCTAAGGAGGCGCTCATCGACGCCCTTCCCACGATCGGAAAAGACCTCCTGGTGAAAGGCGAGCACCCGTTGGTGCGGAAGGTGATGCGGCGGGTCTTCACCGACTACGCAACCCAGGACGTCGCGGTGCGGGAAAAGATCGTTCGCTCCTGCCGCACGCTCCTCGAAAACTTGATTCAGGCCCTGCAACACCAGTTCGCGGCCATCGTCACCGAGCACGTGCTCCAGGCCTTTCGCGAAGAAAAGGACGACCACATCCTGGGAGAGCTCGCTAGCCTCCTCTATCAGATGACGGGAAGCATCCTTCAGTTCGCGGACTTCACGCTCGCGGGCCGGATCTTCGCCGAGCTCCGGGATCGCCAGCGGGAGTTGATGAAGACTCCGAGGGCCACCGGGCGGGGCTTCGCCGTCCTGAACCGCAAGATGGACTCGTCCACCAAAGCCCTCTTGATGGAGGAGCTCCAGTCGAAGGATCCAGTGCGCCAGGAGAAAGCGGCGCTGGTGCTGGAGAGTCTGGGCAAGCCCTCGATCTCGCTCCTCATCGAAGTCATCAAGCAGGAGAAAGACTTCCGGACCCGGCAGCTCGCCGCCGGCCTTCTGTCCCGCATGGGCCGCGACGCCGCGGATCGGATCAAGCAGGAAGTGGTGCTCGAGGTGACCGCCGAGCAGCGGTTCCGAATTCTCGAAGTGATCGACGTGGTCACCCGCGAGCTCAAGACCGAGCTCGCGTTCTGCCTCTCCGACGTGAATCCCAAAGTCCGCCGCGCGGCGTTTCGACTGTCCGAGCGGCTCAACGACAAGCAGGTTCTCGAGCTTCTCGTCGATTTCGCGCGCCACCCTGACATCGGCGTCGCGAAGGGTGCCATTCGCAGCCTCGCGATCCTTCGCTCGCCGCACGCGGTGGGCGCACTGGTATCGACGCTCCAGGTGACCAAGGATCCGGAGAGGGCGATTGCCTGCGCTCAGGCGCTCGCGCAGCTCGGCGATCCAGTCGCGGTTGCCGCCCTCGAATCGGTTCTCACGGCGCGCAAGTTCCCTCTCCTCGGCGGGTTCCGGTGGGACGATCAGGTCCGAGCCACGGCGGCCTTCGCCCTCGCCCACATCGGAGGAGACCGCGCCAAATCGGTCCTGAAGAAAGTGGTCAATGACCCCGACCCGCGCATCCGCCAGATCGCCCTTCACGGGACGTCGGGGGTTCCCCGGCCGGCGGCCCTCATCGACGACTCCGACGACGTCGACGCCGCCGACGAGGACGAGGGCGTCGCCTAGTCAGGCGATATCAGCGGGCGCAATAGGCCATCGCGGCGAGCAAAAAGATCAGCGCCACAGGTGGAATCCACAGCAAAGGCATCCACTTCGAAAGCCGTCCCTGACGTTCCGGGTCTTCGAGCTCCACAGCCGCCTCAGTTCTTGCCGGACTTTGCGCCGAAGAGCTTCTCGATCTGATCCTGGAGCTTCTCGGCTTCCTCGGAGCGGCCGAGCTCCCGAAGCTCCGCCGCCAGCCGGTTCATGTGCTCGCGAAGCGCCGCGTAGCTTTCCTTCGCCTGCTCGGAGGTCTCGTCCGCGGTCTCGTCGAGGCCCTTCTGCGCGGCCTCGAGCTCCTCGCGGACGGCCTTTTCCTTCTCTCCCCAGTCGATCTCTTCGATCTCGCGCTCGACGTCCGAAACCAGGCCCTTCGCCTCCTGCACCCATTCCGAGGAGCCCACCCGCGAAAGTAACCGGCTCGCCTCCGAGCCCGCTTGCCGCAGGGTGAGCTCGATACCCGAGTCGGCGCCTTCGAGCGTTCCTCCCTCCGCCAGCTTCTCGGCTTCTGGATCGAAAACGTGCGCGAGAAGGTAGGTCCCTGAATCGTCCGACTCCACGGAGAACGCCGAGTCGCGCGTAAGCTGCGAGGCGACCGCGGGATCGATCGAGAGCGTCGCCCGCACGCGGGCCTCGGCGATGTCGACGCTCTCGACTCGTCCCACTTCGAAATCGTGGAAGCGAACGGGCTCGCCTCCCGAAAGACCGTGCCGTTCGTCGAAAAGCACGTGGACCAGGGCGCCTCTGGGCCGCGAAGGCTCCTCCTTGCGACAGGCGAACGCGAGCGCGAGCGCTCCGAGCAGCAGGGTCCATCTCATGCGCGGGAGTCTAGCAGAGCGCAAGGTTCTTTGACACGCGCGATCCCCGCATGATACGGATGACGCGGCTCATGACGGTCGAGATCTCCCGGAGACAGTTCTTCCGCGCGGGCGCGGCCGTCGCCGCGACCACCGCGTTCGGCTTCGACTTGCGGGCGGCCGCCGCCGCGGCGCGCGAGCTCAAGATCGCCCGCACTACCGAGACCCGAAGCGTCTGTCCCTACTGCGCCGTCGGTTGCGGGGTGGTGATCCACACCCTCGGCGATCGAGCGCAGAACGTGAAGCCCACGGTGGTCCACATCGAGGGCGACGTCGAAAGCCCGATCAGCCGCGGAACTCTCTGCTCCAAGGGGATTTCGCTCAAACAGTACGTGGTGAACGACCGGAGGCTCACCCGGCCTTTGTACCGCGCTCCCGGGGGGGCGGAGTGGACGGAGATTTCCTGGGACGAGGCCGTCGCGCGTCTCGCGCGGCGGATCAAGGACACTCGCGACCGCGGATTCGAGGAAGTCGACGCTCAGGGAGGCACGGTGAACCGCCTCCGAAACCTCGCGATGATCGGCGGCTGCACCGACACCAACGAGATCAACTACCTCCTGGGGAAGTTCCGATTCGGGCTCGGGGTTCTCGCCTATGAGAACCAGGCCCGTCTTTGACACGGCCCCACGGTGGCCAGTTTGGCCGCCACCTTCGGCCGGGGGGCGATGACCAACGGCTGGACCGACGTCGCGAACGCGGACGTCGTCCTCATCATGGGAGGAAACCCCGCCGAGAACCACCCGGTGGGATTCCGATTCGCGATGGAGGCGCGGCGGAAGCGCAAGGCGAAGCTCGTCGTCGTGGACCCGAGGTTCAACCGCAGCGCCGCCGTGGCCGATCTCTACGTGCCGCTCCGCGCCGGAACCGACATCGCATTTCTCGGCGGCCTCATCCACTACGCGCTGAGCCGCGGGCTCTATCACGCCGACTACGTGAAGGAGCACACCAACGCGTCGTTTCTCGTCGACGACCTGTTCTCGTTCGAAGACGGCTACTTCTCCGGGTGGAGCCAGGAGACCGGTCGCTACGACAAGACGAGCTGGCGCTACCAGCTTGACGACAAGGGCTTTGCGCGGGTCGATCCGGCGCTCCAGCACCCTCGGTCCGTTTTCCAGCTCCTGGTCGCGCACTACTCCCGCTACACGCCGGAGCAGGTCGCCGCCATCTGCGGTTGCACCGCGCAGGAGTTCGAGCGAGCGGCCGAAATCGTTTGCTCCACCGGCCGCGCCGGCCGTTCGGGCACCATCCTCTACGCTCTCGGCTGGACCCAGCACAGCCACTCGGTGCAGCTCATCCACGCGGCGGCGATGCTCCAGCTTCTCCTCGGCAACATCGGGATCCCCGGCGGGGGGGTGAACGCACAGCGCGGGCATTCGAACATCCAGGGGGCTACCGACATGGGCGCCTGGAACATGCTCCCCGGCTACCTTCGAGTTCCCATCGCTCCGTGGAAGACGCTCGCCGACTATGTTTCCGCGAACACGCCGAAGCCTCTGAGGCCCGACTCCCTCAACTACTGGAGCAACACCTCGAAGTTCATCGTCAGCCTTCTGAAGTCCTACTATGGCGAGAAGGCGACGAAGGCTATCGACTTCGGCTACGACTTCCTTCCGAAGATTCCCGAGGGAGAAAACCACGGCTGGGGATTTCTCTTCGACCGCATGGCCGAGGGAGAGCTCGAGGGGATGATCTCCTTCGGAATGAACCCAGTTGCGAATGGGCCGAACACGTCCAAGATGCTCGATGGCCTCTCGAAGCTGAAGTGGCTCGCGGTCGTCGAGAACTTCGAGACCGAGACCGCGGCGTTCTGGAAGGCAGGTACCCTCGCCCCCGAGTACTATCCGAAAGCACCCGAGCCGGAGAACGTCGCGACCGAGGTGTTTCTTTTACCCGCCGCCTGCTTTGCCGAGAAGGATGGGACGTTCGTGAACTCCTCCCGGTGGCTCCAGTGGAAGCGGGCCGCCCTCGAGCCTCCCGGGGAAGCGAAACCCGATCAGGAGATCATAGCCCGCCTCTTTCTCGAGATCCGAAGGCTCTACGAGGAAGAGGGCGGCAAGGGGCGCGAGTCTCTTCTCGGGATCGCCTGGGACTATGGAAACCGTCTTTCTCCCGATCTCGAAGAAGTCGCGAAGGAGCTGAACGGACAGTTCGTCTCGACCGGCCGCCAGGTCGAAGGCTTCTCCCAGCTGAAAGACGACGGCTCGACCCGCTGCGGCAACTGGATCTACTCCGGCTCCTTTACCGAAGAGGGAAACATGATGGCCAGGCGCGGCCAGGAGGACCCGACGGGCCTCGGACTTTACCCCAAGTACAGCTGGAGCTGGCCCTCGAACCGGCGCATCCTTTATAACAGGGCGTCCGCCGACGCCGCCGGAAACCCGTGGGATCCGTCGCGCGCGCCGCTGCGGTTCGAGAACGGCCATTACGTCGGGGACGTCCCCGATTTCAAGGCGGACGCTCTTCCGGAATCTCTCGGAGCTTTCATCATGCTCCCCGAGGGCGTCGCGAAGCTCTTCACCCCGGATTTCGCCGAGGGACCGTTCCCCGAGCACTACGAGCCGGTGGAGTCGCCGGTCGCGAATGCGCTCCATCCGGAAGTCGGGTCGAACCCGATGGCGACGGTTTTCCGCGGAGAGCTCGACGCGCTCGGAAGCCCGGAGCAGTACCCCTACGTGGCACTCACCTATCGATTGACAGAGCACTTCCACTACTGGACCAAGCACGTGGAAACGAACTCCCTTCTGCAGTCGAGCTTCTTCGTCGAAGTGCCCGAGGCGCTCGCTCGCGAGAAGGGGATCGAGAGCGGCGACCTCGTTCGTGTCACCTCGGCGCGCGGGAAGGTCGAGGGCGCGGCGATGGTCACGAAGCGCATAAGGCCCCTCGAGGTCTCGGGAAAGACCATCTACCAGGTCGGGCTTCCCATTCACTGGGGATTTGTCGGGAGGGTCAAGGGACCTCTCATCAATAACCTCACGCCGTCGGTGCTCGATCCCAATTCAGGAACGCCCGAGTACAAGGGCTTTCTGGTGAACCTGGAGAAGGTGTGATCGTCGCCAAGCTCATCGACACCACGAGCTGCATCGGCTGCAAAGCCTGCGAGGCCGCCTGCCAGGAGTGGAACGATCAAGGCTTGACCGTGGGCGTGGCCAAATCCGACGACGGCACCTACCAGACGCTTCCCAACCTCCGCCATGATTTCTGGAACCTCATCAAGTTCAAGGAGGTCACGCGCGAGGACGGAAGCTTCACCTGGCTCATGTCGAAGTACCAGTGCATGCACTGCGTCGACGCCGGATGCCTCGAAGCCTGCCCCGCGCCCGGCGCCATCTTCCGGCGGGAGAATGGCATCGTCGATTTCGATCACGACAAGTGCATCGGCTGTGGCTACTGCATCACCGGCTGCCCCTTCGACGTACCGAAGCTCTCGCCGGTTACGCAGAAAGTCTACAAGTGCACGCTCTGCTCCGACCGTACCTCCGTCGGCCTCGAGCCCGCCTGCATCAAGGCCTGTCCCACGAACTGCCTCACGTTCGGGGCCCGCGACGACCTCGTGCGGCTCGCGGACGCGCGCGCCGAATCTCTCCGCGCCGACGGCCACACGACCGCCGGAGTCTACAACCCCGCGGGGGTCGGAGGCACCAACGTCCTCTACGTTCTCGCCGACGCGACCCGGCCCGAGGACTACGGCCTTCCCCGGGACCCGACGATCCCCTGGCAGGTCCGGCTGTGGAAGGGCCCGATCAAATGGATCGGAAACGCGGTCCTGGTGGGAGGAGTTGTCGGAGCGTTCCTCCATTACCTTCGCTATGGCCCGAAGGAGGTCGAGGAATGAGGGTCCTCCGCTTCACGTTCGCCGAGCGCGTCGTCCACTGGATGACGGCGATCTCGTTCCTGTACGCTGCGCTCACGGGGCTCGCGCTTTGGAGCCCGTCGCTCCTGTGGATTTCGAGCTTCTTCGGCGGAGGAGAGGCCGTCCGGCGCTGGCATCCCTGGGGCGGAGTCGGGTTCGCGGTCGCGCTCGGGCTCATCTTTCGAAACTGGTCGAAGGACATGAGGCTCGACTCCGAAGACCGCAAGTGGTTGCGGCAAGCCCACCGCTACGCCATCCACGACAAAAAAGGACTTCCCGAGGCCGGCCGGTTCAACGCGGGCCAGAAGATGCTCTTCTGGACGCAGAGCGTCGCCGCACTTCTTCTCTTCGCGAGCGGCGTCGTGCTCTATTGGCCGGAGCTCATGCCGAGGGCGCTGCGCCTCGCGGCGGTCCTCGTTCATCCTTCGGCGGCGATCGTCTCGATGGCTGGCATCCTCATCCATATTTATATGGGAACCGCCGCCGTCCCTGGCGCGCTGCGGGGGATGGTCAGCGGCTGGGTCTCGGAAGCGTGGGCGCGGGCGCATCACCCCCGCTGGTACCGCGAGAGCATCAAACGCTGAGAGGTTACCTACAGGAGGTCGAAATGAAGATGACGGGTCTGATGGCTGCCATTCTAGCCTTCGCCGCGTGCGACACCGCACCTCCGTCGCTGACCGAGGCCGAAACGGCTTCGATCCGGAGAGTGAGCGACGAGTTCACGAAGAACATGGTCGCGGGAGACTGGGCCGCGGTAATGAAGCTCTACACCGAGGACGCGACCTTGATGCCGCCGGGGGGGCCGTCGGTTTCGGGTCGGCCGGCCATCGAAGCGTTCATGGCGGCGTTCCCCAAAGTGACCGAGATGACGTTCGATTTGAACGAGGTCGACGGCCGCGGGGACCTGGCGTACATTCGCGGCGCCTACCGCATGACGATTGCGATTCCCGGGGCGCCCGGCCCGGTCACGGACGAAGGCAAGTTCATCGAGATTCGCCGCAGGCAGGCCGACGGGCGCTGGCTCATCGCGGTCGATATCTTCAACTCGAACCTGCCACCGCCGGCGCCGCCCGCCGAGCCGGCGAGCGAACCGTAACTGGAATCAAAACGCGTAGTGGCTGACGACGAGATCGATGTCGAGGGCTCCAGCCCTCCACAGAAGCTCGGCGTCGAACACGTCGCTCTGGACGGCGACGTCTTTTCGATCGATTGCGAAGTCGAGACAGACCGCCTCGACGCCTTCGAAGCGACCCAGGCGCTGGAGCTCCTCTTCGTGCACTGAGAGGAAGCGGACGGCGTCCCGGATCTGACCGGGAAGGTCATTGAACTCGGCTTCACTCACTCCGACGTGGAAACCGGAGGATTGCCAGGTTTCGCCCCCGGGTCGAGGCTCCCCGCGCCGGTAGATGGGGTTGGCCCCGGCCCTGAGCTCGCTCCCTTCCAGAAACGATTCCGGCTCGAAGTCGGTTCCGCTCGCCCGCAGGACACAGCTCATGGGTATTCCCTGCTGGATTCCACCGCAATCGCCCGCGGTTCGAAAACGAGTTCAAACATTTCTTCATCCTCCTTTCGTCAGCGCGAGGACGACGAACGTTCCGCCGGGAGGCCATCTGCGGAAGGATCTGTCCGGCGCGCTCGATGAACGCTCGCTACCACCTAGCAGGAGCTCGGCAGTCACGCCGGAAGCGGAGGCTGCCTCCGGTGGAACCCGGCTCTCTCCTGGTACGCTTTCGCGAGCAGCAGCATCTCCCCTTCGCGGTAGAGGCGTCCGATGAAAACCATCCCCGTCGGCGTTCCCTTTCCCGTGAAGCCGTTCGGAACCGCGACCGCGGGATGGCCGGTCAGGCTGGTGATGGGATTGACGCTCGTCTTCGGATCGAGCGTCGGCCGGGTCGTGACGACCACGTCGACCCCCGACAAGACACGTGCGACCTCTTGCATGAGCCGATACCGCAGCCGGTTCGCCTGAAGATACTCAACAGCAGGAACCAGATGGGCCACCCGCAGCTCGGCACGGTGGCGGGTGCGCACCAGTCCCTCGTCCTTGCCGCTCCTTGCGAACTCGTCGAAGCCCGCGCCCCTCTCGACGTACTCGATGAAGAAGTTGATGTCGCTCTCCGGCAGCGCCACCGGCGTTAGCTCGATCCCGAGAGCGCGGATCTCCGAAAGCGCGGCGGAATCGTTGGCGCGGCTCTCGGAATCCATCTCGCGATCGAAGAGCTCCTTGGTGTAGCCGACGCGAAGCGTCGAGGGATCGCGCCCCGCATCCCAGGAGACGGGGACGTCCGCGACCGAGAGATCCCTTCCGTCGGGACCGGCGATGGCCCGGAGCACGAGCGCGCAATCTTCCGCCGTGCGGCACATGGGACCGATGCGATCGAGGCTGAAGCCGGCGGCCATGACTCCATAGCGGCTCACGCGTCCGAAGGTCGGCCTCATTCCGACGATGCCGCACCGCACCGAGGGCGCCAGAATGGAGCCACCGGTGTCGGTCCCGATGGCGAAGCCGAGGAGACCCGCCGCGGACGCGGCGCCCGAGCCCGCGGAGGAGCCGCTCGAACCCTCCCCGGGATTCCACGGACTGTTGGTGCGCCCGCCGAACCACTGATCGCCGAAGGCGAGCTCGCCCGTCGTGAGTTTTGCGACCAGGACGGCTCCCGCCGCCGAGAGCCGTTCCACCACGGCCGCATCCACGTCGAGGATTCGATCCCGGAATGGCTCGGCGCCCCAGGTGGTCGGATAGCCCCTGGCGAAGATGATGTCTTTCGCACCCCACGGAATTCCATGGAGCGGCCCGAGGTACCGGCCGGCGGCGATTTCGGCGTCTGCCCGCCGGGCCTGAGACATCGCGAGGTCCTTCGTCAAGGTCACGACGCAGTTCAAGAGCGGGTTGTACTTCTCGAGGCGCGCGAGGTACATCTCCGTGAGCGCGACCGAGCCCACCTGCCTCGTCCGCACGAGCTCCGCGAGGTGGGTGACGGGCCAGAACGCGGCGTCCTCGAGATTCGCGGGGCGCTCCGCAGCGGGAGGCGGGCTCGGACGAAACGACGCCTCGCTCGGCACGGGACCTTCTTCCGGCACGCGCGGATTGAAGTAGAGCGGAAGCGGGACCTCGTTCGGGAGCGAGCTCCCTCGAATCTCCCGGTATCGCGCGAGGTTCTTGTTAACGCCCTCGAGCATTGCCTCTTGCTCGGACTCGGTGAATTCGAGCCCCGCGAGCTTCGCCGCTTCGCGGATCCCCTCGAGGGTCGCGGTGCCTTCCGGCTGCATCCTTGCCCAGAGCGCTCCGGGGAAGAGGGTCGACGTGAGGCCGAGGCCCGAGAAGTAAGCGAGAAAATCTCTCCGATGCGCGCCGTAGTCCATGGGCGGGGATTGTAACCGAGGATCGCGTTAGAATCCTCGCTCCGTGAAAGTCCTTCCGCTCACCGTCGGTCCCATCGTGGGGGAGACCACCTCGACCCGCGTGCGCCTCTGGGGTCGGGCCGCGTACGAGGCGACACCCGAGGGACCGCGCCGGGCCTGCGGCGTCGCTCGGATCCGGAGTGTGACCGGCGGCGGCTTCTCGGATCCCCTCTTCTTCAAGATGAATCCGAACTTCGATCTCACGGGAGTCGTGGTCTTCGACTCGCTCGAAGCCGAGACCGAGCACGAGTACGAGATGGGATACTTCTTTTCGGACACCGAGGCCCCCAATCTCGATTGGAGCGAAGCGAGCCGCTCCCGCTTCCGCAC
>CAZKNR010000247.1:0-11140 GCA_964553925.1 uncultured Acidobacteriota bacterium | reverse complement strand
TTCAGCGTGATTCGGCCGCTCACGCCGGGCTGGACGACGATGTTGAGACCGCTGATATCGGCGAAGAGGCGGAAGATGTCCTGGATGTCGCCGTCTTTGAAGTCGAGGCTGATGAGCTCCCCGCTGTATACGCGCGCTCCGAGCTGCTGGGAGCCTGGAAGGATGATCGTCTGGCCCGCCCCCGGAGAGCTCGGCCCCTGGGCAGGCGGAGGCGGTGTCGGAAGAGACGGCATCGGGTTCGCGAGCGAAGACGAGAGGTCCTGCGCTGTCAGCGTCACCGGCTCGAACGAGCCTCCGTCCGAGGGAGTGTACAGGGCGTTCTGCACGACGCCTTCATAGCTGGTTCCATTCGAATTCTCGATGAGGATCGTGCCCTTCTGGGGCGGTAAGGGAGCGCCCGAGTCATTCACGGAAGCCACGGAAGCCATGGAAGCGAGAGCCGGCGATTGGAACGCCGCTTCGGAACGGGCGAACGCCACCGCGAGCCCGCCGTCCTCTTCGACCTCCCGATGGGTCACCTGGTCGTCGAGATCGAAGACCACCCGGGTGATCCGGGGCTCGGCAGTGCGGAACTGGGCGACGCGAACCCGCGAGACGCCGAGCTCCTCGATTTCGACCGCAGCCTTCGACACCGCGTTCAGGACGCCGTTGAAGTCGAAAACCAGCCGCTTGGGCGCGTCGAGCATGAAGCTCGTGTAGTTGAGCCTCCCGTTGGCGAAGAGCTTTACCCGAAGCACCTCCCCCATGAGCTCATGGGTGATGGCGTTGATGGCCGAAGCCGGATGCGACGAAGACGGAGCGCGAGGGCCCGGTTTCGCCGGGATCGGAATCGTCTGTTCGCGGATCTCGTCGTCGGCGGCTTCCGATTCGTGTGCCGGCGCCGGTGCTCTTTCCACCGGGCCAAGCGGTTTTGGCGCCGTTTCCGGTGCTTCGGCGACCAGCGTCTCGGGAGAGCTCGAGGGATCCGATCCTTCGGCGTCCCCGCCGTCGAACACGACGTTCAGGGCCTGTTCCGATCCGGAGATCCGATACGGAGCTAACGCCGCGAGCTTGATCTCGATCCGGGACAGCTTCTTCCCGTTGACGCCGTCGAGACTCGCCGCCAGAACCGACTCGACCTCACGGCTCCCGACGACGGTGCGCGGGGCGAGCGACTTGATGTTCACTCCCGGGAGATCGATGACCAGCGTGAGCGGGTCCGGACTGTAGTGGGTGTAGAGGACGGCTCCGGTCGTTTCGAACCAAACTCGAGTCTGACCCGGCTCGACATGGAATCGGACCGCGCGGATCTCGGCCATCCGTCCCGGCGCCAACCCCTCGACTTGAGCCGACACTTCCGTCACCTGATTCAAGGCCATTAGAGATACGAGCGTCAGGAGACGGAGAAGTGACTTCGAAGCAATCATCGTTTGCCCTCCTCCACCGGATGAAGCGTTTTTTCCACTGCCTGGAATTTCTCGATGCGCAGCGGGTCGTTGATTTCCTGGCGAAAAACGACCTGCGCGTCGTCGATGGACTGAATGTTGCCGTCGTAGAGCCGCTGGCCCTCCCGGGCGAAGTAGCTCTTGTTGTCCGTGCCCTGGATCATCGCGATGTAACCGTCCACCGTCTTCACGATCCCGCGGAGGCTTACTTCCTGAATGAGCATCCCCGGGAGGCCGTCCGGGCGCACGCCCTGCTCGAGCGCGTCAACCCCGAGAGCCAGGCTCACGAACGGATCTCGGCGGCCGGCCGCCTCGTAGCGGAAGCCCGAGCCTTCGGTGATCTCGATACCCTCCGGCACCGGCTCGGCCGTTTCTGACGGAGGCTCGGCGGGCGCTTCGCCAGCTCTGGGCTGGGCATCCGGTACTGGCGGTGATGCTGGCGCGGGTGTCCCCGTCTGCGCGACGGCAGTCGCGGCCAGGAGGAGCAGGACGACTGCGACTGTGAGCGCCGAACGTCCCGCGCTCGTCTCACGGATCGAAGAACACATGACTCGTACCTCGCGCGCTCCAGGCATGATCTCGAATGAACGTCTTTCTGATCTCGTTCGGAAAGTTCCTCGTACCCAATTTCTTCCTTCCGGTCACCTCGCAGGCGGCGCGGCCGCGGGAGCGCCCGGCGTCCCGGGGGCGGCCGGAGGCGGCGGCGGCGTCTCGATGAACACGAAAGTGGTGGCGGTACATTTAGCCCTGATGGTGGAAGCGAAGCTCGGCTCCGACTTGGCATCGACCTCGAGGTTGCTCACGTTGACGATACGCGAGAGCCGGCTCAGCCGATCGAAGAAGTAGGCGAGGTTGTGGTAGCTCCCGTCGAACTCGAGGCTGATCGGCCATTCCGCATAGAAGTTCTGGGGCTTGGTGGCTTCGGGCTTGAACCGGAGCACGTTCAGACTGGATTCGGCGGCGAGCTGCTGGACTTTGCGCAGCAGGTCGGCGACTTCCTTCTCGCTCGGAAGGATCCGCGAAAGCGCCTGGAGGGTTGCTTCCTTGCGCTCGACCTCCCGCCGGAACTCGGGAAGGCGCGCCGCGGTGGTTTTGGCGTTATCGACTTCGCCCTGGAGGTTCCGCTTCTGGGTGGTCTTTTCGTCCCTCTGCAGCTGCATCGGAGAGTAGAAGAAGTACCAGAACGCTCCGTACATGAGGAGGCCGACGATGGCGAATACGACGACCTGGGCTCCCAAGGACATCTTACCCATGGCTATCTCCTCCTCTCTCTCAACGCGCCCCTGCAGGCCCGGCTGCGGCCGGGGCGGCGCCCCCCGCCGGGGGCGGAGCGGTGGGAGAAACAATCTGGGTCCGAAGCTGGAACTGGGTGAACTCCTGCTCCTGCTGCTGGTCCACTTTGGCGTCGATCAGCTCGACGTTCAGGAACCATTCGTTGTCTTCGAGCTTGTTGATGTAGTCCGCGATGCTCACGTAGGACGCGGCCATGCCATCGATGGTGACCTGCGGCCCGCGCTGCTGGAGATCGGTGAGCCAGACGAAATCCGGGAGCTCGGCCGAGAGCGCGTCGAGCATCCGGACCGGTCCCTGTCGCTCGCTCTTGAGCCGTTCGATGAGCTTCTCTTTTTCCTCGAGCTCCGCGAGCTTCGCTTGATACTTCTGAACCTCGACGATGATCGGAGCGAGGCGGTTTTTTTCCGCCGTGAGCTGGTTGATCTCCTCGTCGAGCTGGCTCAGCTGGCGGGTCATCGAAAGCCACTGCACCGCGATCGCCGCGCCTGCGAGGCCGAGGATGGCGATGGCAAGGAAGATTCCCTTCTTCTCCGAGCGTCCGCCGGCCTGGCCCGAATCGATGACCGTTCCGCCCCCCGCGGGGGCCTCCTTCGTTCCCAGGAGATTGACTCGGATCATCACTCACCACCCTTTCTCATCGCGAGCCCGACGGCGATGGCGCAGGCGGGCCCGACTTCTTCGAGAAATTCGGCATCGAAGTCCTTCGGGTTATAGGACATGTTCTGAAATGGATTGAAGATCTCGACCCGGGTGTCGAACCGCTCCCCCATGGCTTCAGAAAGCCCTGGGATTCGGGCGCTTCCGCCCGACAGCACCACGCGGTCGATGCGATCCTCGGAGGTCGTGGCCTTGAAGAAGTCAAACGTCTTCTGAAGCTCGAGAAGCACCGACTCGGTGGTCGTACGGAGGATTCCCTGAATCGAGTCCCGGTTCTCCCCCTGGCCCTGCTTGATGTTCTCCGCCTGCTCGTAGCTGAGGTTCAAGTCCTTCTGAATCGCGTCGGTGTACTGGTTTCCGCCGATGGTGGTGATGTCGCGGGTGAAGATCGAGGTCTCTCCGCGGACCACGTTGATGTTGGCCTGGCTCGCACCGATGTTCACCATGGCCACGACCCGCCCGGGCTCGACGCCGTAGTTCACTTCGTAGGCGTTTTGGAGAGCGAAAGCATCGACGTCCATCACGACCGGATTGCGGCCCGCCTGGGTGACGACGCTGTTGTAGTCTTGGATTTTGTCCTTTTTTGCGGCGACGAGAAGGATGTCCATGTTCCCGCCGGCGGCGCTCGCGTCGAGCACCTGGTAGTCCAGGTTGACCTCCTGGATGTCGAACGGGATGTACTGCTCCGCCTCCCAGTGGATGGACTCGGCGAGCTCCTGCTCGCTCATGGCCGGAAGCTGGATCTTCTTGACGATGACCGAGCTTCCGCTGATCGAAGTGGCCACGTCCGTGGTCTTGATCTTGTACTCGGAAAAGAGCCTCTGAATGGCGTCGATGACGGACGTGGAGTCCATGATCTGCCCGTCGACGATAGCCTCCGCGGGCAGCAACTCGAGACCGATGGTCGTGAGCTGGTAGGTGTCGCCCTTTCCGGGCTTCAGCTCAACCGCTTTCACCGAGCTCGAACCGATATCGAGACCCACGAGATTTTTCTTCTTGCCGAAGAGACCCATGCGATCTGGCTCCCTGCCTTATGTTGAAGTCAGCGATACTTACCAGGAAGAAGTTAAAGTACTTTATGAGCGTACAGCATGAAGAAACGGGCTGTCAAGCAAAAAACCGCCGCAAATGTACTGGAATCTTTCGGTTATTATGATCGACTTAGGGAAGCTCGTCAAGCGGGATTTGTCGTTCTGGTAGGGTTTTCCCCATGGATTCGGGAGCCATGAGGGAGAACCCAACCACATGGGGAGCCGTGGGGTAACCACCCTACATTTTGTGGCCGACGGGTTTTTGGAGCCTTCCAAGCCCGTTTTCCCTTGACAACTTATATAAGAGGACCTACATTACGCGTTTGGGCGATTTCGCGTCGCCCAAATTTTTTTCGTCTTTGAGGGCTCATGTCGACCACGTTTCCCAAGAAAGCGGAGCTGAAGCGGAGCTGGCACGTCCTCGATGCGGATGGCCAGATCCTCGGCCGGCTCGCAACCCGGCTCGCCATGATTCTCATGGGTAAGGACAAGCCCGGCTACGTCCGGTTCCTCGACACGGGAGATCACGTGATCGTGGTGAACGCGGAGAAGGTCCTTCTCACCGGAACCAAGGAGCTCGACAAGAATTATTTCCGGTTCAGCGGCTATCCCGGTGGGATCCGAAAGACGGCGGCCTCCGACATGCGAGTCACTTTCCCCGAGAGGTTGATCGAGGAAGCAGTGCGGGGGATGCTCCCCAAGAATCGCCTCGGCCGGGCGCAGTTCAAGAAGCTGAAGGTGTATCGCGGAGCGTCCCATCCTCACGAGGCGCAGAAGCCTCTGAAGCTCGAAGTCCCTGCGAAGAAAGTCCGCTCCGCGCGCTTGTGAGGCGATGTCTTAGTTCACAGTAGTTCCCAGTAGTTCAAGGTCACGTTAAGGAGATCCGATTCTTGGCAACATTGATTCAGTATTACGGCACCGGCAGGCGCAAGTGCTCGGTCGCCCGCGTTTACCTGCGGCCGGGAAGCGGCGCCATTCGCATCAACGAAAAGCCCTTCGAACACTACTTCGTCAGCGAGGCGCTCCGGATGATTGCGCAGCAGCCGCTCCAGCTGACCGAGTCTTCGGGGAAATTCGACATCTACGCGAATATCCAGGGCGGCGGGCACACCGGTCAGGCGTGGGCGCTGAGGCTCGGGATCAGCCGCGCGCTCTGCGAGTTCAACCTGGAGCTTCGGCCCCGTTTGAAGCAGGGCGGATTCCTCACGCGGGACGCGCGCATCAAAGAGCGCAAGAAGTACGGGCAGCCCGGAGCCCGAAAGCGGTTCCAGTACTCCAAGCGCTGAGAGCGCCCATGCGTTAAAGACCGAAAGAAAGGGAGAGATTCTTTGGCATCGATCACGATGAAAGAGCTGCTCGAGGCGGGGGTCCACTTCGGGCATCAGACGAAGCGCTGGAATCCGAAGATGAAAGAGTACATCTTCGGCGAACGAAACGGGATCTACATCGTCGACCTCCAGAAGACGCTCCGTCTGTTCCGTGAGGCCCTCGGCTTCGCAACCCAGCTCGGCGTCGAAGGGAAGACCATTCTCTTCATCGGGACCAAGAGGCAGGCCCAGGAGGTCGTGGCCGAGGAAGCGGCGAAGGCGGGGATGTACTTCGTGAATCAGCGCTGGCTCGGCGGCACGCTCACCAACTTCGTGACCATCCAGAAGAGCATCGCGCGTTTCAAGGAGCTGACGGCCCTGGTCGAAGGCGGCGGCGGCGATCTGACGAAAAAAGAGCTCTCGCGCCTCGACAAGGAGCGAAAGAAGCTGGAGAAGAACCTGAGCGGCATCCAGGAAATGCAGCGGCTTCCCGATGCCATCTTCGTCGTCGACGCCGGACGGGAGCAGATCGCGATCCATGAAGCGCGCAAGCTGGGGATTCCGGTGATCGCCATCGTGGACACCAACTGCGACCCCGACGTGGTCGACTTCGTGATTCCGGGAAACGACGACGCGCTTCGTGCCATCAAGCTCGTCACGTCTAGAATCGCTGACGCCGTTATGTCCGGTAAGGACATGACGAAGGTCGCCGACGGGCCTTCGGGCAACGGCGGCCCCGTCCGGAAGACCGAGGGAGAGATCGCCGTCAAGCCGGTGAGCGGAGACGTTGGCGCCGCGGCTCCATCGGTAGCGACCCTTCCACCTGCCTAGTTTCCGTTCATTTTCTTTCGCGACGCCGCGTGCTTCGAGAAAGCCCGGCTCGCGTTTACACTACGTTCGACGGGAGAGCAACAAGTGGCGAATATTTCCGCTAAGTTGGTGAAAGAGCTCAGAGAGAAGACCGGCGCCGGCATGATGGAGTGCAAGAAGGCGCTCGAAGACGCCGGAGGAAATCTGGAGGAGGCAGTCACCCTTCTTCGAAAGAGGGGCTCGGCCGCCGCGGAGACGAAACTGGGCCGGGCGACTGCCGAAGGGCTCGTCTCGTCCTACATCCACCCCGGCGGGCGCGTCGGTGTCCTGATCGAGATCAACTGCGAGACGGATTTCGTGGCCGCGACCGAAGAGTTCCGCGAGCTGGTGAAGGACCTGGCGATGCAGGTGGCCGCGGCGAGCCCCGCGCCCGCGCGCTGGGTCCGGCGCGAGGAAGTGCCCGCGGACGCCCTGGAAAAGGAGCGCGACATCCTGAAGAGCCAGGCGGAGGGAACGGGAAAGCCGGCGAACGTGATCGAGAAGATCGTCGAGGGGAAGCTTACGAAGTTCTTCTCGGACAACGTGCTCCTCGAGCAGCCGTACATCAAGAACCCCGACCAGTCGGTCGAGGAGTACGTGAAGTCGAAGATCGCCGTCCTCAAAGAGAACATCCAGGTGCGGCGCTTCGTCCGGTTCGAGCGCGGCGAAACGATTGCCTGAAGCCGGTTGAATTCAGAGCCTTGCTGCGAGTACAAATCACCCCACGGTGATGGTGGAAAAGCCGATCTTCGGCCGCGTCCTGGTCAAACTCTCGGGCGAAGTGTTGATGGGCGCCGAATCGTTCGGGATCGACCCGGACGTGGCCCAGTCGATGGCCCGTGAGATCCATGGAGTCCACGCCCTCGGGGTTCAAGTGGCCGCGGTCATCGGCGGCGGAAACATTTTCCGTGGAATCGCTCCCTCCGCGCGGGGCATGGACCGGGTGTCCGCCGATCACATGGGGATGCTGGCGACGGTCATCAACGCCGTAGCGCTCCAGGACGCGCTCGAGAAGCTCGGAATTCACACGCGGGTGATGTCGGCCATCGAGATGCGCGCGATCGCCGAGCCCTTTATCCGAAGGCGCGCGATGCGGCACCTCGAGAAGGGCCGGGTCGTCATCTTCGCCGCCGGCACGGGCAACCCCTACTTCTCGACCGACACCGCCGCCGCACTGCGGGCCATGGAGATCAAAGCGGACGTGATCATGAAGGGAACCCGCGTCGCCGGGATCTACTCCGCCGACCCGGAGACGGACGCGGGAGCGACGTTTTTCGAGAGCATCACCTACCGGGAAGTGATCGAAAAACGGCTGAGCGTGATGGATTCCACCGCGATCTCGCTCTCTATGGACAACAAGCTCCCGATCATCGTGTTCGACGTGCGCAAGCCGGGCAACATGAGACGCGTCGTACTCGGCGAGCGGGTGGGAACGAAAGTCACGGGCCCCTAGTTCAGCCCATTCGGAGGCTAGAATGCTGAAACAAATCTCGGAAGACGCCAGGCACCGCATGGACAAGGCGATGGAGGTGCTGCAAAAGGAGCTCGCCTCGGTCCGCACCGGCCGCGCGTCGCTCTCTCTCCTCGACCACATCCGCGTCGACTACTATGGGACGCCGAGCCCCTTGAACCAGGTCGCGAATCTGGCGGTGCCCGAGCCGAACCTCATCACCGTCCAGCCGTGGGAGACGCCGATGCTGGAGAAGATCGAGAAAGCGATCCGCACCTCCGATCTCGACCTCAACCCGGCGAACGACGGCAAGATCCTGCGCATCCCGATCCCTTCGCTCACCGAGGAGCGCCGCAAGTCGCTGGTGAAGCAAGTGGGGAAGATCGCCGAGGAGAGACGCACGGCGATTCGCCAGGTGCGCCGCGAAGTGAACGACCGGCTGAAGAAGCTCCTCAAGGACAAGGAGATCTCCGAGGACGACGAGAAGCGCGCTCTCAAAGAGGTCCAGGACTTGACCGACGCCCACGTAAAGAAAGTGGACGACGCGGTGAAGAGGAAAGAACAGGATTTGATGACGGTCTGAGTCTCCTCCCGTGACTGAACGCCTTTACCTGCGAGATCCCTACACGACCGAGTTCGAGGCGGAGGTCCTCGAACGGCTCGAGACCAGCGAGGGACGGGCTCTGGTGTTTCCCGCGACTTACTTCTATCCCGAGTCGGGAGGACAGCCGTACGATCTCGGCTTCATCGACGATATTCCCGTCACCGGGGTGATCGAGACTCCGGAGCACAAGGTGCTTCATTTCCTCGAGAGGTTCCCCGAGCGCGACCAGGTCCGCTGCCGGATCGATGAGCGGCGGCGGCGGGATCACATGCAGCAGCACACGGGCCAGCACATCCTCTCGGCCGCCTTCGTGAAGGAGGCGGGCGCGAGCACGACGTCGTTCCATCTCGGTGCCGCGAGCTCGACCATCGACCTCGACAAATCGCCTCTTACCGATCAACCGATCGCTCGAGCGGAGGAAGCGGCGAACGACGCCGTTCGGAAAGCGCTTTCCATCCGGAGTCATTTCGTGGCGCCTGGCGAGGCCCATGCGTTCGACCTGCGAAAGCCTGCGCCCGATGCCGAGACGCTTCGCATCGTGGAGGTCGAGGGCTTCGACAACCAGGCGTGTTGCGGCACTCACCCGCGATCGACCGCCGAGGTAGGGCCCATAGTGGTCCGCGGCTCGGAGAGGTTCAAGGGAGGAACGAGGGTCGAGTTCCTGTGCGGGGATCGCGCGCTCGCGGACTACCGAATGACGGTCTCTCGAGTTCGATCCCTCGCGAGCGTCCTCAGCAGCGCCGAGGCCGACCTCGTGCCTACGGCCGAGAAGCTTCAGGAAGAGCGGAAGGCCATGGGAAAGGAGCTCGACCGGGTTCGGCGGGAGCTGCTCGTGCTCCAGGTCGAGGACTGGATGGGCGACAGCGCCGATGGGAAGCTGCTCGTCAAGATCGTGACGGACGCCGGCCCCGCAGAGCTCCGCGCCGCCGCGACCGCCCTCACGGGCAAGCCCGGACGCATCGTACTCCTCGGCAGCATCGAAGGAGGACGCGCCCATCTCGTCTTCGGATGCTCCGAGTCGGTCGAGGCCGACATGGGAGCGCTTCTCAAGGCCGCCGCGCCTTCGGTCGAAGGCCGCGGCGGGGGCTCCGCCCGCATCGCGCAAGGCGGCGGTCCGCGAACGGAAGGCTTGCCCGCGGCTCTCGAGACGGCCGCTTCTCTCGTGCGGCGATGAAGGCCGCGACGTTCGTCCTCCTCGCATTCTCATTTGGGTGCGGAGCGCCGCAGTCGCGGGAAACTCGTCCCGCGCCCGGAGAGGAACCGATCGAGAGCGCGAGCCTTCCCGACGAGGAGGTCGTGCCCCTCGAGCCCGAGGCCACTGCTCGCCGTGCCCTGGCGCGAGAACGCCCCTGTTCATGGGCGAAAGCCTGGTCGGATCCCGCGACACCCGATCCGCTGCTCGCGGGAGTCGGAGGGGCTCCCAATCCAGAGCGAATCGCCGCGGGCGCCGTCCGGCTTCCTGTGCGAGAACCTTCTCCGCTGGGAGAGATTTCGGTCGAGATCGTCATTCTCCCGGACGGAAGCGTCTCGGAGGCCAGGGTGGTGTCCACGACGAATCCGCCGTGGCCGGAGGCGGAGAGCGCCGTCCTCGAAGCTGTGAAGACGTGGCGCTATGAGCCGCCGGTGCTCGGCGGAACGCCGATCGCCATTTGCAGCACGGTTTTCGTGCGGCCGTAGTCTTGCCCGAGCAGCTTTCGCTCTTCGCGCCTTCGGAAGAGCCGGCTCCTGTCGGCGCCGCACTGCCGGACCCAGAGCTGGAGTCGATCGCCTCTCTGCTTCCGCCAGAGATCCGCCTCGGCACTTCCTCCTGGGCCTTTCCCGGATGGAAAGGCATCGTCTATGATCGCGAGGCGTCTCAGAAGGCGCTTTCGCACCGCGGTCTTGAGGCTTTCTCGAAAAATCCCCTCCTTCGCGCAGTCGCCATCGATCGGACTTTCTACGGCCCGATACCCTCGTCGGAGTTCCGGGGCTACGCCGACCAGGTTCCCGAGAGCTTCCGCTTCCTCGTCAAGGCGCACGAGGCGCTCACCCGGCCGGGCGAGCAGTACCTCGATCGGCGGTACGCGCTCGAGGAGGTCATCGGGCCGGCGGTCGAGGGCCTGGGAGCGAAGGCTGCCGTGCTGCTTCTGCAGTTTCCACCCCAGAGCGTCCGGAATCTCGGAGGACCCCTGCGCTTCGCCGAGGACTTGAACGAGTTCCTGCGCGATCTTCCTCGCGAAATCCTTTACGCCGTCGAGCTCCGCAACCCCGAGCTCCTGACCTCGCGCTACCTCGAAGCGCTCGAAGCATCCTCGGCGTGCCACTGCTTCAACGTTCATCCCTCGATGCCCGGCGTCGCCGAGCAGGCGAACCTGACGGCGGGCGCGCGGTTCCCCGCGCTCGTGGTGCGATGGATGCTCCGGCGCGACCGAGACTACCGGCACGCTCGCGAGCAATTTCGCCCCTTCAACCAACTCGCCGCGGAGGACTTGAGCTCGCGACAAGAGATAGCGCGACTATGCCGCGAGACAACGAAGCCCGCGTTC
>CAZKNR010000246.1:0-43274 GCA_964553925.1 uncultured Acidobacteriota bacterium | reverse complement strand
CGAAGACCGGCTGGTCCAGCAGACCTTCGCCGCGCATCTGGAGACGGTGCTCGGCTGGGAGAGCGTCTATGCCCACAACGCCGAGACCTTCGGGCAGAACGGCACGCTCGGTCGCATGTCCGAGCGGGATGTGGTGCTGGTACACGGCTGCGAAGACGTACACCCAGACCTGGTACCATCACGATGGCGCGAGCGCGAATCAGGTGGGGAGCGTCAACGGAAAGACGTGGGTCTTCACCTCGGAGAGCACGGTGGGCGGGAAGTCGAGAAAAAGGCGCACACGTTCGTCGAGACGTCTCCTTCCAGCTACACCTTCAAGCACGAGAGTTCCCAGGACGGAGAGGCATGGATCACGGGGGTGGAAGGGACAGAAACCAAGAAGTAGCCTCCGAAACGTCCCGGGGAGCGCCTATCTCACGAGGACGGTTTCCTCCGGAAGAGCAGGATCTTCAAGTAATCGGCCTCCTTGAAGCCCACGGGGTGATCGGGCTCGGGGGGAAGCCTCGAAAGAAAGCGGAAGTCCCGCCCGAGCGCGCGGCGGACCGTCGCGAGAAATTGGCCCGCGTCCACCCGCGAAGTGCAGCAGCAGGCGACGACCATGCCTCCGGGATTCACGTGGATGGCGAGCTTCCGATAGAGAGCGTCGTAGGCGCGCAGGACTCCCGGGACCTGTCCGGTGCGGCTCGTCATCGCGGGCGGGTCCACGATCGCGAGATCGAAGCGCTCTTCGTAGGCGAGTGCGGGAAGCCATTCGAAGACGTCGGCTTCGATGAAGCGGTGCTTTTCGGGATCGAGAACGTGTGTCTCCGCGCCGAGATCGAGCGACGCCCGCGAGCTGTCGACGTGCCAGATCCGGCTCGCACCCGCGATTTCCGCCGCCGCGCCGAGCGTTCCACTGTAGGAGAAGAGATCGAGAACGCTCGCTCCCGCGATCTCGGCCGTCCGGAGGTTACGGCGGAGCCCCCGGAGGTCGAGAAACGACCCGCTCTTCTGGCCCCATTGCGGCGCGACGGTGATGGCCTGGCTGTCTTCCAGGAACTGGATGCGCTCGGGGACCCGGCCGAAAAGCGTCCGCGTGCCCGATGTCTCGCCCGTCCTATTGTTTCGCCGCGCCCCGGGCTTCCATAGAACGCCCCCGAGCGGGAGCTCCTGCCGCAGGAGCCGGGCGCAGAGTCGCGCCACGGGGTCGGCCCCGCGGGCATAACTCGACACCACGGCGACGTCGGAGTAGACGTCCGCCGTCACGGCCGGAAGACCATCGTTCTCGCCATGAATCGCCCGGAAGGCTCCCGTTTCGCGGCGAAGCCCCCTTCGGTCAAGCGCGGCGCGAACGAGGCGCCGGGCCCATTCCACCCCCGGAGGCGAAGCACCCTGGCACAGGACCCGGACGGCGATGGCGCCGACGTCGTGATAGAAGCCATAGCCCACGACCTGGTTCGCGCCGTCGACGAGCGAAAGCCACTGGCCGCTCGGAAAGACGCTCGCGGCGGAGCTCACGTGCCTGCGGAAGATCCACGGGTGGCCGCTCTTCAGAATGGAGACGGCCTCCTTCGTGAGCTGGTAGCGCCTCGGTTTCGTCAGGCTCGCCTCGGCGGGTGGGTGCATTTTCGCGCTATAATGCTGGATTGCGATTTTCCGCGCCAGGAGATTTGTGTCATGAAGGCTGAAATCCATCCCAAGTACGAAGAAGTGAAAGTCCGCTGCGCCTGCGGCGAGACGTTCATGACCCGCTCCACCAAGGGCGGGAGCGAGATCCGGCTCGAGATCTGCTCGAAATGCCACCCGTTTTTCACCGGCAAGCAGAAGCTGATCGATTCCGCGGGACGGGTCGAGCGGTTCAAGCAGAAGTACGGAGACCGGAAGAAGACCGCGGACGCCACCAAGTAAAGACCTTGCCCTCATGCGGAACCTGGACGAGAAGCTCGACGCGGTCGAAAAACGCTTCGAGGAGGTCACGGCCGAGCTAGGCAAGCCCGAGGTCGTCTCCGACCCGTCGGCGGTGCGCCGGCTGGCGAAGCTTCGCTCGGAGCTCGAGCCTCTCGTCGAGACCTACCGTCAGCTCAAGACCACCCGCGCCCGGCTCGAAGAGACGCGGGAGATGCTGCGGGAGGTGAGCGCCAGACAGGACGAAGAGCTGAAGGCGCTCGCGAAGGAAGAGATCGACGGCCTCGCTGCCGACGAGAACCGGCTCTCCGAGGAGCTGCGGCTCGAGCTTCTTCCCCGCGACCCGAACGACGAGCGCAACGTGGTGCTCGAAGTCCGGGCCGGCACCGGAGGCGAGGAGGCCGGGCTCTTCGCCCAGGAGGTGTTCCGCATGTACTCCAAGTACGCGGAGAGCCAGAGCTGGCGGGTCGAGATCCTGAGCATCAATGAGACCGGGATCGGAGGCATCAAGGAAGTGGTCGCTCTCATCGAGGGGAAGGGCGCCTATAGCCGCCTGAAGCACGAAAGCGGCGTCCACCGGGTCCAGCGCGTGCCGGCCACGGAATCCTCGGGGCGGATTCATACTTCCGCGGTGACGGTTGCCGTCCTTCCGGAGGCCGAGGAAGTCGAGGTCGCGGTCGATGCCAAAGACATCCGCACCGACACCTTCTGTTCCTCAGGGCCGGGGGGGCAGAGCGTCAACACCACCTATTCCGCGGTGCGCCTCACCCACATCCCCACGGGGCTCGTCGTGAGCTGCCAGGACGAGAAGTCCCAGATCAAGAACAAGGCGAAGGCGCTCCGGGTGCTGCGCTCCCGCCTCTACGATCTCGCGCGCAAGGAACAGATGGACCAGATCGCGAGCGAGAGAAAAGGCCAGATCGGAACCGGCGATCGGAGCGAGAAGATCCGCACGTACAACTTCAAAGACGGCCGGGTCACCGACCACCGCATCCATTTCACTCTGCACCAGCTCGATTCGGTCCTGAACGGCGACCTCGATCAGACCATTGACGCCCTCGTCGCCCACTACCAGACGGAAAAGCTCAAAGAGGCCGAGTCCGCCGACCCGTCGTGACGACCGGCTCCGCCCTCAGCGCCCATCGACTGCTGGAGCGGGGCACCTCCGAGCTCCGGGAGGCCGGGGTCGCCGAGGCGCGATTCGAAGCCGAGCTTCTCCTCCGCCATGCCCTCGGCTGCTCGCGAGAGGCGCTCTTCGCTCGTCTCCACGAGCCCGCAGCCGCGGAAGCCGCGGGGCACTACTTTCACCTCCTGGAACGGCGGAGAGGCCGCGTCCCCATCCAGCACATTCTGGGAACGCAGGAATTCTACGGACTCTCGTTTCGGGTGACGCCCTCGGTCCTCATCCCGCGCTCGGAGACGGAAGGCGTCGTGGACGAGGCCCTGGCCGAGATTTCCGCCCGTTCCGAAGCCGCACCGCGGATCGCTGACGTCGGATGCGGAAGCGGCTGCATCGCGATCGCGATCGCCCGCGAGCGCCCCGAGGCCCTGTTTCTCGCAGTCGACGCCTCGCCCTCGGCCCTCGCGGTCGCGCGGGAGAACGCAGCGTCGCACGGCGTCGACGACCGCATCACGTTCCTTCATGGCGATCTCCTCGACCCGCTCGTTGCGCGGAGAGAAAAGGTCGGCCTCGTGGTGAGCAATCCGCCGTACGTCGTCGATGCCGACATCGGTGAGCTCGCCCCCGAGGTCAAGGAGCACGAGCCGCGCATGGCTCTCGCCGGCGGCGCCGACGGCCTTGCCACCATCACGCGGCTCCTCGCGGGCGTAGGAGCGGTGCTCGACGCCGGAGGCGTCGTGGTAATGGAAATCGGAAAAGGGCAGGACTCTCAGGTGGCGGAGCGCGTACATTCGGCCCGCCTCGATCTCCTTCGAATCGTTCCCGACCTCGCGGGGATCCCCCGGGTCGTCGTCGCCCGAAAGCGTTAGCGCGCCCGTGGACAAGCTTCGCATCGCGGGTGGCAAGCGCCTTACGGGACGGGTCTCCGTCAGCGGCGCCAAGAACGCGTCCCTTCCCGAAATGGCGGCATCGCTTCTCACCGAGGACCCTCTGACGCTCACGAACGTTCCCGACGTCTGGGACGTGGGCACGATGCGGCGGCTCCTGAAGGATCTCGGGGTCGACTGCCTGAAGCGCTCGCCCCACGAAATGGTTCTCGAAGCGAAGCGTCTCGTGGCCCACGAGGCACCTTACGAGCTGGTGAAGACCATGCGCGCCTCGGTCCTGGTCCTGGGACCGCTTCTCGCGCGGTACGGGAAAGCGCGCGTGTCGCTTCCCGGCGGATGCGCCATCGGCGCCCGGCCGATCGATCAGCACATCGAGGGAATGAGGAAGCTCGGCGCGCGCGTGATCCTCGAGCATGGATTCGTCGAGGCCGAGACCGACGGCCTGCGGGGAGGCCGCTTCCGCTTCGAGACGACGACGGTGACCGGCACCGAGAACCTGATGATGGCGGCGACCCTCGCTCGAGGCACGACGGTGCTCGAGAACGCGGCGCGAGAGCCCGAGATCGAAGATCTCGCGGAGCTCCTGACGGCGATGGGGGCCCAGATCGAGGGAGCGGGGAGCTCGAACATCGAGGTTCATGGAGTCGAGAGGCTCCACGGCGCCATGCACGAGGTTCTGCCAGACCGCATCGAGGCGGGCACCTACATCGTGGCCTCCGCCTTGATGGGCGACGGGGTCACGATCGAGCGCTGCCGGCCCTTGAACTTGACGGCGGTTCTCGAGACGCTTAGCCGCGCCGGAGTCGCGACCGCGTGCGGGGAGACTTCGGTCGAGGTGAGCCCGGGCGAGAAAAAGTTCCGTCCGGTCGGCGTGACGACCGAGCCCTATCCGGGGTTCCCCACCGACATGCAGGCGCAGTTCATGGTGCTCTTGACTCAGGCGGAAGGGAGGAGCGTCATCCAGGAAACCATTTTCGAGAATCGCTTCATGCACGTGGGAGAGCTCGCCCGGATGGGAGCGAAAATCGAGCTCCAGGGACACGAGGCCGTCGTCGTAGGCCGATCGCCTCTCTCCGGCGCCAAGGTGATGGCTACGGACCTCAGAGCCAGCGCCTGTCTGGTCCTCGCCGCGCTCGCCGCCGAGGGGGAAACCATCATCGATCGCGTGTACCACCTCGACCGCGGATACGAGCGCATCGAGGAGAAGCTCCAGGCGCTGGGTGCCGAGGTTTCGCGAATCGCGTAGTATTCCCCCAGCAAGGCACCCCTGTATGCCGTAGGCTTTCCCCACCAATCCTGCCTTCCTCCGCGAGCCCTGCATTCCCGCAAGCTTCTCATTTCCCAGGAAGTTCCCCTTAGCCGCCCCGGTGGCACCGCTCTTGCTTTTCACGGGAACAGAAAATTGGGCCGAATTGGGGAGGGCGCATGATTTGTCCATCCTGCAAGAAGAGCGGACCTGCTTCCTTCAAATGCCGGAACTGCGGAGCGGAGCTGATGCGGGGCCGCTATCGGAACGAGGAACCCAAGGGGACGCCGGGCGCGCGGCCCGGATTCCGCTCTCCCGCGGCGGCCGTCGCCGGCGGGGCGATCGCGGTGGAGAACCCCTACGCGACGCCGCGGGTAGCGGCGGTCCGCGCGGAGTATCCTTCGTCCGCGGGGAGCGATGTGCTCGCGTCGAGGGGCTCGAGGCTCGCGGCGTCTCTCATCGACGGTCTCGCCGTGGTGGTGATTCTCCTCCCCGCGCTCGCCGCGCTCGTCTTCGTGGGCGACAACGATGGCCTTTCCCCCATGGGGGGGCTTTTCGCGGCGCTCTCGGTAATCGCTTTGCTGGGATTCGCCGGCTACCAGCTTTTCATGCTGGTCCGCGAGGGCCAGACGCTCGGGAAGAAGGCGATGAACATCCGCATCGTGAACTACTCCGACGGGCAGATCCCATCTGCAGGAAGGCTCTTGGGGATGCGGTACTTCGTCAACTCGCTTCTCGGACAAATCCCCTTGTACTCGATCCTCGACGTGCTGCTCATCTTCGGAGATGAAAGGCGCTGCATCCACGACCACCTCGCGGGAACGAAAGTGGTCGAGACCTGACGGGTACTGGTAGACTAGAAAGAACAGTTTCAAGGAGCCAATCGCTCCCGGGTCCCTTCGCCTTCTTTCCGGCCGTTTACCGATGTCGCGCCCTGAGGAACTATCCACCCGTGTCCTGAGCGACCAGACATTTCTCGAGATACCGGAGAACGTCCGGCTCGGCTTTCGTCTCGCGGGTCCGGGCACCCGTCTCGGCGCCTACCTGTTGGACCTGGGCGTCCGCGCCGCCGCCCTCTATGGCCTCGTAACGGTGCTCTCGATCGTTCTCCTCCCCTTCGCCACCACCGGGCTTCCCGACGGGGTCTTTTTCGTGGTCGCCTTCGTCCTGGAATGGGGATATGGGTGCTTTTTCGAGACCTGGTGGAACGGGCAGACGCCGGGCAAGCGCGCTTTCGGTCTACGGGTCATCAAGACCGAAGGCTACGCCATCGGGTTCTACGAGGCGATGATCCGGAACCTGCTGCGCGCCGCCGACTTCGTTCCGCTGCTCTACGCCGCGGGATTCCTTACGGCGATGGCGAATCCCCGCCTCCAGCGGATCGGGGATCTGGTGGCGGGCACGATGGTGGTGCGCGAGAGGAGGCCGGTTCTCGGGCGAGAGCTCGAAGGCCTCTCCGATTACCCGCCGTTTCCACCCGAGGCATTTCGCCATCGCTACCGGCCTTCGGAGAGGACGCTCGAGGTCATCGAGAGTCTCTTCCGCCGGAGGCTCGACCTTCCTCCGGCGAGGCTCGATGAGATCGCGCTCATTCTCGCCGAGCCCCTGGGAAAGAAGCTGGATTCGTTCCCCGATCGAAAGTTCGCCCGGGACCAGCCCGCGGAGTTTCTCTTTTGTGTGCTCTCTACCCATCGGGCCTGGATCGAGAATGCGCTCGAGGCGGAGCCCAAGCCCGCCGAGCGCGCGGGCAGCCGAAGGAAAGTCGCTCAAAAGAAGGCGTCTTTCGCATGAACAAGCAAACGTTTCTCCGGGAGCGCGGGCCGTCCTGGAAAAGGTTCGAGTCCCTCCTCGGCAGGGCGGAGGCGCCCGGGAAACCCCGTCTCGCGCCCGAGGAGGTGAGCGAGTTCTCGGAGCTCTTCCGCGCGCTCTGCTACGACCTCGCGCAGGTGCGGTCCCGCGACTGGAGCTCGTCGCTCGAACGATACCTGAACGACCTGGTGGTCCGGGGCCACGGCGCCTTCTACGGGGGACGACCGCGGGCTCGAGGACAGGCGCTCTCGTTCCTGTCGGCGGGCTTCCCGCGGCGTCTCCGCGAGAATCACGCGTTCTTCTGGGTCTCGCTCGCGCTCTTCGCCGTTCCTCTCGTGGTCTCGTGGGTGGTGGTCGCCATGGAGCCGTCGCTCGCCCATCGCGTGATGCCGGGGACGGAGCTCTACAACATGGAGGAGATGTATTCGCGAGACATCGGCGAAGGCAAGCGGCAGGATGCCGCCATGGCCGGCTTCTACGTCCGCCACAACACGTCGATCGCGTTTCAGTGTTTCGCCCTCGGCTTCTTCCTTGGCATCGGGACCATCTACGTCCTGCTTTCGAACGGAATCCAGCTCGGCACCGTCTCGGGATACGTCATCGCCCAGGGTCACGGAGAGCGATTCCTCGGTTTCGTCTGCGGTCATAGCTCATTCGAGCTCCTGGCGATCGTCGTCGCCGGGGCCGGAGGGCTCATTCTCGGCCACGCCATCTTGGCCCCCGGTTCACTCTCCCGGGTCGAAGCCCTGAAGGAGCGCGGCCGGGTGGCGGTGGAGCTGGCGCTCGGAGCGGCGGCGATGCTCTTCGTCGCCGCGATGATCGAGGGGTTCTGGTCGGCGCAGCCGCTACCGCTCGGGATCAAGTCCCTGGTGGCGGCGATCCTCTGGATCGTGGTCATCGCCTACCTCGGTCTCGCGGGGAGAGAGGGGCACCGCTCGTGAGGCTCGAAGACGCGACTCTCGCCCTCGAGCCGCGCTCCGTCGGCACGGCAATCGATCTGGCGATCCTCTTCTACCGAAGGCATTGGGCGAAGCTCGTAGCACTCTCGGTGCTCTTCGGCGGAGGCCCCGTGGCCTTCGCGGGTTTTCGGGCGACTCGGGGAGACGGCTGGATCTGGGCGGTCGTGCTGTTCTTCTTCGGCTCGGCTTTCCTCGGAGCCGCGGTGGTGGCCGGAGCGGGCCATCACGTCTTCGGCGAGGAGTTCACTCTTCGAAACACTCTCCGGCACCTGGGCCGGCGCGCGTTCCGCCTCGTTCTCTGGCTCCCTTTGGCGCGGGTGATCCTGGGAGCTCTCGGAGCGATGTGCTGGGGACTCCTCTGGGTCCCCGTCGGCGCGCGATGCGGGTTCCTCTCGGAGGTTCTGGTCCTCGAGCAGCTTCGCGGGATGAAGGTCGGAAAGCGACTGGAGGAGATCCTGAAGAGCACCCACCTCGAAGCCTGCGGCCGCTACCTGGCCATCGCGTCTTTCGCCTTCCTGGTCTCGACGGTCCTGTTCCTGTTTCTCGACGTCTCATCGCAGATTCTTTTCGGCGTTCCCATCTTCCTCGCGAAGGTGTCGTGGGCGGTTGCCTACGAGGACGTGATGAACCTGTTATCCTACGATCCTTTGCTCGTGGTAGCGCTCGCATCCACCTGGTGGCTGGTCTATCCGCTCGCGCGGCTCGCCTGGTTCTTCTGTTATCTCGACGCGCGCATTCGCCGGGAAGGATGGGACGTCGAGATCGCGTTTCGGGTGGAGGCGCGCCGGATCGCATGAACCGAGTGAGCTCCTTCGGATGCCTTATTGTGGGTCTCGCGATCCTCCTCCCGCTTCGGGCGGGCGCTCAGGAGGAGGAAGTTGAGGAATCCGGCTACGAGTACCAGGATGAGGACTTCATCCTGGTAGCACTCGAGGAGACGCTCTTGCAGCCGGAGTTCGCGAGACTGAGGGAGGAGAAGGAGGAGCCCGAGCCCGAGAAAGAGACGGAGCAGTCCGAGTCCCCTGCCTGGCTCGATCGTTTCTTCCGCTGGCTCGCTCGCGCTCTCTGGGGCGACGAGGCCCGCGAGGAGGAGCCCTCCTCGCAGCTCGCGTTCAGTCTGCCCGGAGCCAGCCTCCTCATCTACGCCATGGCTTTCATCATCCTTCTGGCCGCGGTTTTCTTCATCGCCAAGTCGATTTTCGCGATCTCGCGGGACAAGAAGATCGCGAAGGACGAAGCGGCGGACCGGCTGTTCGGACCGGAGAGCGCCCCGGGAGAGCTCGACCCCGACGAGTACTGGCGGCGCGCGCTTGCATGCGGAGAGAAGAGACATTACCGGGAGGGGATGCGGGAGCTCCTGCTCGGGGCGATGAGTGCTTTGGAGAGGAGGGGCGTCATTCGCTTCCGCCGCGGCCTCACCAACCGCGACTATTTCTACTCGGTGCGCGGTCCGGCGCGCGAGTCCTTCGGCTCCATCGCTTCGGCCTTCGAGCACGTCTACTTCGGACGCCGGCAAGCCACGGCCGATTCGTTCCGCGACTCCTGCCGGGCGTACCAGACGAGCTTCCGCGAGGTTTCATCATGAAGCGCGGCGAGTGGCTCTTCCCCGCGCTCTTGCTCTGTCTTCTTTTCGCCGGCTACGGCCTGGTCCCGCTCCCAGAGAGCCGGGAGAAGACGGATTCCTTCGGTTCCGACCGCAGCGGAAAGAAGGTTTTCTTCGATCTCGCGTCGAGGCTCCTTCCCGGCGTGCGGCGGAGCTCGGGCTCTCTCGTTCCCGAAGACGCCGAGGCCGACGTCCTGGTTCTCCTCGGGCCGGCGCGTTATCCCGATCGAGCCCAGTGGCAGACGCTCCACGACTGGGTGTCGGAAGGCCGGGCTCTGGTCTTCGCCGCGAAGTGGCAGGATCCCGCGGTCGAACTCGAGCCTTTTGGAATCGAGATCGTCCCCGTGCCCGAGGAGGGAGACGAGGGAGGCGAGGAGGCCCCAGATCCGGGCGTAGAGCCCGAGGCGCCCGAGATCGAGACCGACCTCGTCGATCTAGAGGGGCTCGAGGGGGGCCACGTCGACTGGCGCTCTTTCGGCCAGATCCGCTATACCGACCCGAAGGGCACGATCGTGGTCTCCTCCGGGGGTTATCCTCAGGTCATCTGGCAGCCCGTCGGCGAAGGCATCATCATCGTGGTCGCGAGCGATTTCATTTTCAGTAACCTGTCGGTCATCGAGCCCGCGAATGCCATGCTGGCGTTCCGGATCCTGGAGCACGGCACCCCCGCGGGACCGGTTTACTTCGACGAGGGGCTGAACCAGGCGGGAGCGCCGAAGGTGGTGGGAGTTCTCCTCGAGGGGCCGCTTCGGCTCCCGACGATCCAGCTTCTCATCGTGACCTTGCTGTTCGGCTGGATGGTGAGCCGCCGCTTCGGTCCCCTGGTCCGCAAAGGCCGGCCGGAAAGACGGAGCCTGGTGGAGCACGCCGAGGCGCTCGGAAGCCTCCACTACAAAGTGCAAACGGGCGCGAGCCTTCTCGGCTCCTACCTGGAATACTTCGGCCGGGACCTGGGCCTCGCCTATCGCACGGGACCCAAGGGGAGTGAGCTTCAAGACGTGAGGACGCGGGGGAAGGACGCGAAGGAAACCATCTCCAAGGCGATCCGGGCGTCGAAGAGCCGTAGCCTGGATCGCGCGCGAGTGGCAACGGTCATCCGTTCTCTCGCCGCCCTGCGTCTGGAAAAAAAGTAAAGAAAGGGGGATGGGGAGATGGGAGGAGATGGGGAGATGAATCAGGACCTATTGGCCAATTTTCATCTCCCTATCTCCTCCTATCCCCTTATCCCCCTTGTATTGGATTAAGGAGTTTCCATGGAGACAGCAGCAGCCTCAGAGAGCCCGATGACCCTTCCCCGGGTTTTGGAGCTCTTCGAAAAAACTCGCGCCGAGGTGGCGAAGGTCATCGTGGGCCAAGAGCGCCTGGTGGAGGGCGTGGTCGTGGCGCTCTTTTCCGAGGGGAGCGTTCTCCTCGAGGGACCGCCGGGACTCGGCAAGACGCTCCTGGTGAACGTCCTCGCGAGGGTCGTTTCCTGCCATTTTCGCCGCATCCAGTTCACACCGGACCTCATGCCTTCCGATCTTACGGGACACTCCGTTTACGACATGAAGGAGCAGGAATTTCATTTCAAGCCCGGGCCGGTGTTCACGAACCTGCTCCTCACCGACGAGATCAACCGCTCTCCCCCGAAGACGCAGTCCGCGCTCCTCGAGTGCATGCAGGAGCGGCAGGTGACCGCGGACGGTAAGTCCTACCGCCTGAGAAGGCCGTTTCTGGTCCTCGCCACCCAGAATCCGCTTGAGCACGAGGGAACCTATCCCCTGCCCGAGGCCCAGATCGATCGGTTCATGTTCAAGCTCCTCGTGGACTATCCCTCGATCGAGGAAGAGGGCGAGATCCTCGGCCACTACGCCGCGGGCCGGGACCCGCGCGACCTGACGGGCTTCGATCTGAATCCGGTGATGCGGGCGGAGGACGTCATCGCCGTTCAGGAGGCGACGGCCAAGATCATCGTCGAGCCCTCGATTCTCCGCTACATCACCGAGATCGTCGCGAAGACCCGGAGCTGGCATTCGGTCCTGGTGGGGGCGAGCCCTCGCGGGAGCGTGAACCTTCTCCTCGCCTCGCGCGTCCTCGCCGCTTGCCGCGGCCGGAACTTCGTCGTCCCCGACGACGTCAAGGAGGTGGCTCCCTGGGTGCTGAGGCACCGCCTCATCCTTCGCTCCGAAGCGGAGATCGAGGGGGAGCGCCCGGACGGAGTCGTCGGGCAGATTCTCGACTCGGTGACCGCGCCCCGATCGTGATTCCACGAAGAAGCCTCGTCGTCCTCTACGCCCTTGGCGGCGCCGTCTTCGTCGCCGGGATCTGGCTTCCCCCGTTGATCCTCGCAGGCTTCGCCCTCAACTGCGTCCTCACCCTCGCCGCGATCCTCGACTACTCCCGAACCGTTCGGCCGGAGCGCATCGAGGCGATGCGCGAAGTGTCCGAGGTCCTCAGCGTGGGCGCCCCGAATCTGGTGACGCTTCGGCTCATCAACCGTTCTTCCCGTCCGCTACTTGTGGAGGTGACCGATGAGCCTCCGGATCCGAGCCGCGTCGAAGGGATGCCGTTCGCGTGCGACCTCGTTCCCCAGAGAGAGGTCGAGGCTACCTATCACCTCCATCCGCTGAAGCGCGGTCCCAATCAGTTTCCGTTCGTGCATTTCCGCTATCCGAGCCCTTACGGCCTCTGGACGCGGACGGTGAGAAGGCCTTTGGTCAGCGAGGTCCGCATCTATCCCGACATTCGCACGGTGCGGCGATTCGACCTCCTCGCGCGCCGGAACCGGCTTTCCGAGATGGGCCTGAAGCTCTGGCGGCTCAAGGGCCGCGAAGGCGAATTCGAGAGGCTCCGGGAGTATCGCCTCGGGGACGAGATCCGGCACATCGACTGGAGGGCGACCTCCAAGCACCGCAAGCTCATCAGCCGCGAGTTCACTACCGAGCGGAACCAGAACATCGTTATCCTCCTCGACTGCGGGCGGTCGATGCTGAACGAGACCGACGGCATCTCCCACCTCGACCGGGGCCTCAACGCTTCGATCATCCTCAGCTACATCGCGCTCGGGCAGGGAGACAACGTGGCCCTCGTCGCCTTCTCGAACCGTGTCGAGCGGTACGCCGGACCCGTGCGCGGGAAGGCGGCGGTCCAGGCACTCATCCGCCAAACCTACGATCTCGAGGCGCGGCTCGAAGCCTCGGACTACGCGCTCGCCTGCGAGGATCTCCTGCGGCGGCAGAAGAAGCGCGCGCTGGTCCTCCTCATCACCTACGCCCTCGACGAGCAGCATCTCGCGACCATCGGCCGCTACCTGAAGAGTCTGACGTCGTCCCATCTCTTCCTCTGCGTCCTCCTCAAGGACCTGCCGCTTCTCGCGCTCGCGGAGCGGGTGCCAAGGACCGACGTCGAGGCCTATCAAGTCGCCGCGGCGGCGGAAATGCTGAAAGCGCAGGAGCGGCGCCTCTCGGGGCTCCGTGCCTCGGGAATCCACGCCACGGAGGTGGTGCCGAACGAGCTCGCCGCGGAAGTCATCAATCAATACCTGGACGTCAAAGCCCGTCATCTTCTATAGAATTAAAAATGGAGGTACTCATGTTTCATTCCAGCGATCGTCGTGGATTTTTCAGCGCCTGGCTCGGCGTCGTCTCTGCCTTCGTCCTCGGGCGAGGGCGCGCCTCTGCCATGGGGCAGACCGCCGAGGCGCGCCTCGGGGAGCTTGGGCTCACTCTTCCTTCACCCGCGGCACCCATCGCCACCTACGTTCGCGCGGTCAGGGTGGGAAGCCTCCTCTTCGTCTCCGGGCATGGTCCGGCTGCGGCACCCGACGGAAAGACTTACGCGGGGAAGGTAGGCCGGGACCTTACGATCGAGGAGGGCCGGGCCGCGGCGCGGCTTGTCGGCCTCAACGTGCTCGCCTCGGTGCGGGGCACGCTCGGAAGCCTCGACCGCGTGGTTCGCGTGGTCAAGGTGCTCGGGATGGTGAACGCGACAGAGGACTTCACCCAGCAGCCGCAGGTGGTGAACGGTTTCAGCGATCTGATGGTCGAGATCTTCGGCGAGTCCCGAGGCAAAGGCGCGAGAAGCGCCGTGGGCATGGGGTCTCTTCCCAATAACATCCCCGTTGAGGTGGAGGCTATCTTCGAAGTAGAAGGCTAACGGCGCAAGCGCCCGCCCGAAGGCGGGCGCTTGCCCGCGATCTAGAACGGCGAGATCCGGAAGCCCTCGATCAGCAGTTGAAGCGTGAATTGGCCGACGCCGGGGGGCGCGGGATCGTCGTCGTACTCATTGAGCCCCCATTGTGCTACGTTTCCTGCAGCGCCCAGCCCGCCGCTCTCAGAGACGTACAGGTTGCCGTCTCTCCCGAACATCCCCGCGACCTTGCCCGTTCCAAGCGATGTCTTCTCCATTCTGTCCTGGGTGCGGTCGAGGTCGAATTCGGCACTACCGCTCAAGACTCCCAGCGCATAGAGCGTGCTGCTGAACGTGACGACACAGGTCGAGGTGTTGAAGTCCTCTCGGGAGGAGGCGAAGAACACCACCGGCGGCAGCGTATCGCCGATCTGACCCAACGTTACCGGCTGGACGAACATGCGCTCCTCGGGGTTGAAGACCTGCTCGAACGCCGGGGTCGAGCTCGCGGTGTACTGCGTGGTGTTCGCTCCGTCGGCGTCGGTGTCGATCCAGGACCGGAGCTTGTATCCGCCGGAGGGAATGGGCGCTCGCCGATCGCCGCCGGAGCCCGCGAACACGAAGACCCGATTCGGCTGGAAGACGTCTTTCATCAGAGTCACGGCCGCGGTTATGGGATGGTCCGGACCCAATTCCGCGAACACTCTCATCGTCCAGACCGACGGGTCGGGATCGGTGGTGTTCAGCTTCCACACCCGCCCGTGGAGGTCGGGAGCGTAGACTCGGGTTACGAAGTCTTTGTTGTCGGACGCGTCTTGCTGGTGCGGATTGTAGAGGGTAAGCGTCGCCGGAATGGCGTTCGGACCGATAACCGCGGCGGGATCGCTCGTGACCGCCGTCCGGTGGTAGAGGAAGCCGTCCTCGGCGCGGAAAGCGAACAGGAATCGGCCCTCGGTATTCGCGTTGTTGCACCCGTAGCCGCCTCCGGCGAAGACCAGCCACTGGTCGATGCGATTTCCCGTGTCACTGGGGTCGGAGCGGGTATTGACGTTTCCCAGGACCGGCACCGACCAGGTCTCTCCCAGACCGTCGAGCTGTCCATCGTCGATCCCCTCGCGATTCCCGCGATTCCACAAAAGCCTAAGGCTGCTCGGAGACGCGGACGCGCCCGTGAAATCCAGCATGCTGAGGAAGCGGCTTCCGCGTCCACGGCCCAGGGCGACGACACTGTGCCATTTGTCGTCGGCTCCGTGGTCGGAACGAAGGAATGCGTCATCCACGTTCGGCGGGCTCGAGAGCGTGTAGCGGTGGTTGATGACGTTGTTGTTCTCGGTGACCACCAACTGTACGAAGTCTTTCACGGTGTCGCGGCTCCCCGGGATCTCTCCTGGAACAAGCGACATCGCGTCGTCCGGAATGTAGCCGAAGCGCTCGGCTCCGGTCTCGCCGTCGAAGGCTTGGAGAATCCCCGCGTTCGACGCGTAGAGGACGAGAGTCCTCCGGTTGAAGTGATCCCAGTAGAAGCCTTCACCCGCGATCGTGCCTCCAACCCCGTAGTCGGCGGCATGGTTCAGAGGAGGGTCGAAATCGGGCGAGCGCGGGGGATTCGAGATCACCGCGACCGCCCCCCCGGTGCTTTCGTAGAGCTTCCACGTGGGATCTCCGTTCGCATCGAGACGAGAAAAATTCAAATCACCCGAGTTGTCATAAGGACTCCGGGTGACCGGGTCGAGGATCAGGCGATAGCCGCGCATCACCTGCACCACGATGTCGCGGGCGTCCTCGTCGGTGAGGGCCCCGAGATAGCCCGCGGACACCCCGAGGTCCGCGGGAGTCACCGTCGAAGTATCGAAAGACAGGAGCGCGGTCTGGTTCGGGCGATTGAAGAACAGGACGCGCGCGTCGGGATTGTCGTCTCGTAGCTCCTCTCCCGCGTCCCAGAGCTCGGTGAAATCCGCCTCCCGTTCGGTTCGCGGCTGAAGCACGTCGGTCACCCGGTAGATGTTGGTGGCCCGCAGATGGCCGCGAAAGCCGGGGACTTCGACCGAGGTGGTGAAGAGCACGTTGTTCCGGTGATCGGCGCGGACGATGCGGGCCTCCCGAATATCGTCGGCGTCGTTCAAGCTCGCCGGGATGACGTCAACCCTCGCGAGAAACGTATCGGTATGCGAGTGGATCACCTCTTTCACCGAGCTCACGATCGGGGCTCCCAGTGTCACTTCGGTCGAGGGGATCCCGATGCGGGCGAGAATGTCCTCGAGGTCTCTGACCAGCTTATCCTGGTCGTCGGCGAAGAACGGACCCGGCATCAGACTCCGGGCGCGCTGCGGCACGAGGTTCGCACCGCCCGACATCCAGGCGATGGTGCCCACTCGCTGCTGGCCGGCAGTATCCAGATCGAAGCCGATGACGAAGACGTTGCCCTTGGAGCCGTCGAGCAAGGGGTCGACTTGTTTGAGGGCGAACTCCCCCTTGAGGCCCGCGTTGAACGCGGCATAGTCCTGGGCGTCGGTCGCGCTGACCACGACATTTGGATTGAAGCGATCGGGGCGCATCGTCACCGTCGTCAGAAGAGGGCTGGTCTCATCTCCCGGATAACCCCCCGCGTTGCATTCACAGGTGTCCTCGCCGTCGGTGATGTGGATGATGAAATTCTTCTGGCTCGGGAGGAGATTGTTCACGAAGTTGATGGTGTTCCCCCCGACCGTTCCGTCGCCAATCAAGTAGCTCGCGATCTGCGTGAAGGCGATCCCGATGGGCGTCGTGCCCGTGCCGACCGCGGCGTCCAGCACCGTCCGAACCTGCGGCCGGGAATCGGAGCTGCAACTTCCGGGGTTTACAAACGAGTCGGATTTCAGGCCGGAGCAGCTCCCGGGAACGTCGGGATAGTTGTCGTCGTTCGCGTCCGGAGCAACCGCCGGGCATCGGCTGGTGGAGGCATTGTTCCTGTCGTAGTGCACGAATCCCCAGTTCACCAGGGGCCGGCCGGCGCCGTCCACGAGCTCGCTCATGACGCGGTTCAGGGCGTCTTTGGCCTGCTGGATCTTGGGCAGGCCGCCGCCGGACGGCGGGTCCCTCATCGAGCCCGACGTATCCAGCATGAGCCACACGTTGTGGCGAATCCCGGAGTTCAGAACGTCGAGGGGGTCCTGTCCGCGCTCGATGAGGCACGGGCTCTGAGTATGGCCGGTTTCGGACCAGGCGAAGGCGACGACCACGCAGACCAGCGCCAGGAGCGTTCGTTTCGAGGCTTGAATCCAGATAGTCATGATGATGATTCCTTGCGTATGAATATTGTCAGGGTGCGACGCTGGCGCGTACCTCGTCATAGCTCGTCTTCCGCGTTCCCGAATCGCTGCCTCCAGTAACTTTTCCGTACTGATCCCCCTCGATGCCGGAGGTCGGACGGCGCACCACCATTTCCAGTCGCCGGAGCGAGACCGGCCGGGCCCCCGCGCCCATGGCGCCAGGAGCCGTCCCCTCGGCGGTCAGGATCACGCGATCGTGGAGGCCGTCCGGGTTGTCGGCGTCGCGGGTCCCATAGTCCCGGGTCCCGACGATGGGCCGCCGGACCCAGAGGGTCGTCGTGCCCTCGAGGTTGGGAGTTCTTAGCGGGTCATTGTCGAGGTCTCCGGCAACGGCGCCGCCAGGAAGCCGAAAGTCGTACTGCGCGAGCGTCCCGTCGGGGCGCTCCAGGACCTTACCGATATAGACGCGCACGCAGGGGCCGGCGCCGCCGGGCGAGCAATGGTCCACGAAGTACTGGTAATCGCGGCAGCCGGGGCTGCTTGGGTTGCACGACACGGGATCCGGGCGTTTGTCCCCCCAGGGCACCGACGAGTTGGCGACCATTACGTCGTCGCGAGCTGGCGGAAGCGCTTTCTCGAAACTCCCGTCGCGCAGAAGGTACTGCCCGAGAACGTTCTTTCCGTACTCGAGAGCCGCGTCGGCGTTGAAGAACGCCTGCTCCCCCCACCGATGGTTGATGGCGATGTCCTTCTCGGTGGTGGTGGTGAGCATGAGGGCCATTCCGAGGACGGAAAGGACGAAGAGGATGAGCACGGAAATGACGAACGCGGAGCCCTCATCCGAGATGCTCCGCACATGATGACCGATTCTCGTTCGCTGCATGATGACGCTCCTCGAATCTGCTTCAGCCCACGTTGGCGGTACGGAAAGTGGTGAAGCGAGCTTCGCCGATGACGTTGAATTGATCTGCGTTGACGGACACACATCGGACCCGGATCTCGAGCATCTCGAGCGGGAGGTCCGTGGGGACGGTCTCGATCTCCCACCTCACCTCGAATTGCCCGCCAGCGGCGACGGGGATACCATCCCGATCGTATTGCTGCGCGAAGCCGTTGCCCCCGGGGACGTCGTTTTTGCCGCCGTCCTGAAGAATCGGGTTCCGCGTCTTCGCGACGGGATCGGTATAGAACGGCGCCGCTTTGAGCCGCTCCAGTTGATCTTTGGCGAGCGCCGAGGCCGAGGTCATGCGGCCCGAGAGCGTGTTGGAGCTGGTAGCCAGAACCATCATCTGAGCGAGCGATAAGAGTCCGACGGTCAATATGACGATGGCCACCATGACCTCGATGAGGGTGAACCCGCGCTCGCCGGAAGTTCTCGTTTCCGGCATTTGTTCTTCTACTCCTTTCGTCAGTGTCAAAGTCAGTGTCAAAGTGTCAGGGCGGTTCCACTCGAACGCGCCCCCCGGGGCTAACGTGAATGACTCGCGCCAGTTGCGTCGTGCGATCGCGGACCGTCATGAGCCAATCCACTCCGTTGGGCGCGAGTTTGAGGACCGCTCCGCCGACCGCGCCCTCGGCGTCCACCGCTGCGATCGACCCATCGGAGCAAAACAGGAGGGCGTTTCTATCTCCGCCCTCGAAGCCGACGTCCACCGGGAGCTGGATCGGCATCCCATGGGGAGACTGCACCCCCGCGCTGAGGTCGGGATCGACGACGTTGTTCGGGGGGGCGGGCACCGTCCCGTAGCTCGGGGCGGCGCTGCTGCAATTGCCAGGATTCACGGGAGGATAAACGCCGCCGTCCCAGTTGCCCGTCATGGGATTCGGATCCAGGCTAGTGAACTGGTAGGCCGCAGCCTGAGGATAATTGAAGTTGAGGAGGATTCCCCGGCCGGTGTTTCGCTTTACCGCCTGAGCCCGGGCTCGCTGGACCTCGGCCGCGATACCCTGAGCCGCGCCAGTGACCTTGTACTGCTTCACGAAATTCAGGCCGAGAGGTATAGAGGCGGCGGAAACAATGATGATGATCGTGACGACGACCATGAGCTCCACGAGGGAGAACCCAGCTGATGGGTCTGTGGCTTTTAAGTTCACCGCGGAACTTCCTTTATAAGCTTTATGGCTTCAGGGCTTCCATGGATCCCTGGCTATCCGGTCGGGGGAATCGGGAGCATATCACAGGATCGCGTCAAGGCCAAAAGTACCTCCCCCGGTTCTGATCTAAGCTACGAACCGTGAACGACCTCGCAGAAGCGCTGCGCCTTCTGCCCAAGGTGGAGATCCATCTGCACATCGAGGGCGCCATTCCCGCCCCCGCGCTCTTTGAGCTGGTCTCGAAGTACGGAGGCAGCGACGTGTCCAGCATCGAGGAGCTCTCGGAGCGGTTTCGCTACCGCGACTTCTCGCACTTCCTTCGAACCTGGATGTGGAAGAACGGGTTCATCCGCGAGTACGAGGATTTCACGTTCATCGCCTCGGCCGTCGCCCGAGACCTCGCGGATCAGAACGTTCGATATGTCGAGGCGTTTCACTCTCCGGGGGACTTCGCGGTTCTCCACGGGCTCGAGGTCGCGCGGGTCACCGAAGCGGTCCGGCGCGGGCTCGATATGGAGAAAGATCGGATCGAGATCCGCCTCATCGCCGATCTCACGCGTGATTTCGGGCCGGAGCGAGGGCGCGTCTGGCTCCGCGAGATCGCGGAGGCGACGGAGATGAGCAAGGAGATGGGAGTCGTCGGCATCGGCATCGGCGGCTCGGAGCACGACTTCCCTCCGGAGCCCTACCGCGAGGTCTACCGGGAGGCGCGGAGACTCGGTCTTCGCACTACTGCGCATGCCGGGGAGGCCGCTGGACCGGAAAGTATCTGGGGCGCTCTCCTTGCTCTCGAAGTCGACCGCATCGGCCACGGCACCCGGGCCGTCGAGGATCCGGCGCTCGTCGAACACCTGAGGGAGAAGCGGATCCCGATAGAGATGTGCCCGATCTCGAACCTCAGGACCGGGGTCGTCGCGGAGGTAGCGCGGCATCCGCTCCGCGAGTTCTTTGATCGAGGGCTACTGGTCTCGGTCAACACCGACGACCCGAAGATGTTCGGGACCTCGCTCGAGGCAGAGTATCTAGCGCTCGCCGAGCACCAGGGGTTCCGTCTCGACGAGATCCGGCGCCTCGTCGAAAACGCCATCGACTCCACCTGGGCCGAGGAGAGCACTCGCGCGCGCCTCCGGAACGAGCTTTCCGAGTGGGCGTTGCGGGTTACAATCGATCCCTAGATAAATAGAACAGAGCCCAGGAGGAAGGTTCCATGGCGTCATACGAGCGAATTGAAGTCGAGGCCAAGGGTCCCATCGGCCGCGTGACGATGAAGTGGGCCGAGAAGCGCAACGCCCTCTCGATTCAGATGATGCAGGAGCTGACCTCGGGTCTTCGGGAGCTCCATTCAAGGCCCGATGTCCGGGCCATCATCCTCGGCGCCGAGGGAAGCGTCTTCTCGGCTGGCCACTATCTCCCGGAGATGACCGGCAAGGACTTGACCCATCAGCGGCACGTGTTCTCGGTGTGCGTCGAGCTGATGGAGACAGTCCAGGGGATCGACAAACCGGTAGTGGCCGAGGTGCCGGGGACCGCGACGGCGGCCGGCTGCCAGCTCGTCGCGACCTGCGATCTGGCCGTCGCTTCCGAAGACGCGCGCTTCGCGACGCCGGGAGTCCGAATCGGTCTTTTCTGCAGCACCCCCATGGTCGCGGTGTCTCGCGCCATCGGCCAGAAGCGCGCGATGGAGATGCTGCTCACCGGGGACCTGATCGACGCCGAGACGGCGATGGCGTGGGGCCTCTTGAATCGGGTCGTGCCGAAGGATCGGCTGCGGGAGGCCAGCGAGGAGCTGGCGCTGAAGGTCGCCGAGGCCAGCTCGTTCGTGGTCTCTCTCGGTAAAGGGGCCTTCTACACGCAGGTCGATCTCGATCAAAAGAAAGCGTACGAGTACACCCGCGAGGTCATGAGCATGAACGCGATGGCGGACGACGCCCAGGAAGGAATGACGGCGTTCCTGGAGAAGCGCAAGCCCTGCTGGACGGGCCGCTAGACCTCCCCGGAAAGGAATCCTCCCTCCCTCGAGTTCTATAGCGCCTTTGCGTTTCGATTCAGTCCGAGGGTGTTTCCTCGCGCTCGAGCCGGTAGAAGGCGCCGACTTCCGAGCGGTGGAAGCCCTTCACGGCGTAGCCTCTTTCGAAGTAGGCGCCAAACAGCTCGCGGGTCTTGAGCCTCCAGTCGAGGGCGAGATCCATGTCCTTTGCCATGATCTTGTTGATGCTTTCCGGGATCTCGGCCAGGAGGGCGTCCTCGTCGATATCGAGATCGGCTTTCGCGGAGACCCGAAAGCCCGACGTCGCTGTCTCTGTCGCGTTCGCTCGGGGAAGGCTCTCCCAGGAGGGCCAGCCGGGGAGCTCCCCGCGGAGCGCCTTCGTCACCCTCTCGCTCGACACCAGCCACTCAGCCTCGAATCGATCGGTGGGAAGGCTTCCATGGAGCGGGCTCTTGCTCTCCCCATAGATGTTGACCCGGTACTTCCCGACGATGGCCGCGAGCCGGTTCACGTTCAAGTTCGCGTTCACCGCCTGGAGCGGGTCGAAAGTCCAGTTGACGAGCTCGATCCCCTGCTCGATCACGCGCTCCCGCTGAGCCCACTTGAGCTTCTCGCCCAGCCCCGACCCGCGGTGCTCCGGAAGGACGCCGAGCATGTGGGAGTGATGGAACACGCGCCCCCGGTCCCATCCGGAGAACCCGCAGACGAACCCCACCATCCGTTCGCGCTCGAACGCGCCGACGAGGATTCCCCCGTAGTGGTGCATGGCGATGAGATGGAGCGGTGGAACCGCGTCGGCGGCGCTGAAGCCCCAGACGTCGACCTGGAGCTGAGCGCAGGCCTCGTAGTCAGGCGGTTGCTCGAAATCGCGGATCTCGACCGGCACGGCGGAATGATATGGCCGGGACCGGAGGCGGTCAATCCGAGACGGCGGTCCCGGCTTTCCCGTTCGTCATATCCTCTTCCGCCCGCCGCAGGAGGTTCGAAACCTCGCTACCGTCGGCCGGGAAGGTCGCCATTCCGAAGTCGAGGACGGGGATGATGGGAGGGAGCTCTTCTGAAGCGCGGAAGGGCTTCTTGGTCACCGCCTGCCGCATTCGCGAGACGATTCTCCCCCCGCCGTAGCGGTCCGATGCGAAGGCGGTCATCGCGATCATATCCTTCGAGGATATCATCCCGACGAGATCCACTTCCCGAAGCGACTCCATGGCCTGCTCGGCGACGTGCCACAGAACCGGCTCGCGGAAGTCCTTCCCGAAAAGCTCGAGGATCTGTCCGAGATCCCCGACACGGATCAAGATCAGCGTCAGCGGACGGTCCACCCTCTTGCACTTCGAAAGCTCGCGCTTCAGCTCGGTGAGGAAGTCGGTCTCGTCGTAGATCGGAACCTCCCCGACTCGAAAGAGCGGCCGCCTCAGCGCCGCGGAGGAATCGGCCGGCGGGGTACTCTCTTTGTTCGCCTCCGTCTCGAGCTCCGCTGGTCGCGCGGCGAGATCCTCGAACGCCGCCGCCGGCTGCGCTTTTTGGAGGACGCGAGCGGCCGCTTCTTCGAGCGTCATCTCCTGCGTCCTCGAGTCGACCTGAATCCAGGTAACCTCTTCGGCCTCGCTCGGAGGCGGAGGCGACCGGTCGAGCATCGTCGACGGCGGCTCCTCGACGGCGGTTTCAGCCGGGGGTGCTTCGCCGGTCTCGGGTGACGGGGCCAGCGCAGCGGAAGCGGGCGCGACGGCGACCGTTTCCGGTTCCGGCGGAACATCGCTCTCTGGGCTCTCTGGGCTCTCTGGAGGCTCGGGGGTTCGAGCCAGCTCGGGCTGCGGCTCGGGCGCGGGCTGTTGGGCCGTGGCTTCGGGTGCGACGGCCTCCGGCTCTGCGACCACCGCAGGCGCAGGCGTCATTTCCTCAACGGGCTCAGCGGGCGCTGCGGGAGCTTCGAGCTCGGGCTTCGCCTCCTTGGCCTCGACTTTGAGGGGTTCGGGAACAGGCGGAAGCTCAGCTGCTTTCGGCGGAGCCTCCGCCCGCGGAGGCTCGAGGACGATCGCAGTTATTTCAGCAGCGACTGCCTCGCGAGCCACCGCTGCCTCGGCGACCGGCTCCACGGGCGGGGTCTCACGGACGTCGCGCGCCGCGGGCGCGATGCGAACGGTCTCCGGCTCCTCGACATCGCTTCGTCCGAAGATCCTGCCGAGCAAACCCCGCTTCTTGGGCTCGGCTGAAGCAGGAAGTCCAATCCTCTTCAGGAAGCTCGACTGAGGCATCCGCGTCTTTCGGGCCAGGAGCTGCACCACCAGACGCTGCAGCTCGGGAGGCCGAAAAGGCTTCGTGAGGAACGCGTCCGCCTTGAACTGCTGGATTGCCTCGTGACGGTACTGCTGCCTCAGGTACACGCCGGTGAGGATGAGCACCTGAGTTGCTTTGAGCTGGGGGTCTGATTTTATCTGTTTGCACAGATCGAAGCCCGAGAGCCCCGGGAGAAGCGCGTCGACGATCACCACGTCCGGCCGATGCCGATGGACGCTCGGCATGACCTCGTGAGGGTCCTTGATCGAGACCAGCTCGCTTCCGAGCGAGCGCAGGGTCCGTTCCACGGAAGCAAGGTCTTCCGCGTCGTCGTCTACGATGAGAATAGAGGACTGCGCCTCAGCCATAGCAACGCCCGTTATCTCGATTCGAGGCCGATTCGAGGCCGATTCGAGCCGGTTCGAGCCCGCGCACTTTCGGCGTCACGAGCCGAGCGATGTTCTCCCAATGGAAATTCCCAGCGAAATACTTACTCAATCGAAGCCCGGAGCGTTCTTGCCCCGGGCAGACGGCACTCGTCCTCCGGGTTCCCGGACAGCGGAAACGAGGCTCGGGTTGTTTCGAGTAAGTGTACCCTCCTTCCCCGCGGAATGCGACTCCAAGCGGGCGAGGCTGGCGAGGAGTCATGCCCTCGTTGAAAAGCTCACGAGCGCAGTGCTAGTCTGGGACCCGGTGACGAACCCGAATCACGAAGGAACGGAAGGCCTTCGGGGCCGCGCATTCTCCCTGGCGGCAGGCATCTTTGCCATCCTCGCTCTCGATCAAGCGACCAAGACCCTGGCGGCGAGCCGGCTCGTGCCCGGCGAGTCGATCGAGATCCTCCCCGGCCTCCTTCATCTCACCCTGGTGCGCAACACCGGGATGGCCTTCGGACTGCTCTCGGGTTTGGACATTCCCTTCAAATCTCTTCTGATGACTTCCTTGTCCCTCGCCGCCCTGGCCGCGGTGATTTACTACGCTCTCCGCTCGCCGCGCGGGGAAACGATGACCCGTTTCGGCCAAATAGGGTTGATCTTTATTCTCGGAGGGGCCTTGGGCAATATCGTGGACCGCGCCCGCCTGGGCTTCGTCATCGACTTCGTCGACGTCTTCTACCGCGATACCCACTGGCCCGCTTTCAACGTCGCCGACTCGAGTATCTGCGTCGGAGTCGGCCTTCTGCTGCTCACGAGCCTGCGGCGGCACGAGCCCGCCCTCCGGGCCGAGCCCGAGGTCGCGGGCGTATCCGGGAGAGGAGAATCCTAGTCTTGTTTCCAAAGCTCTTCGATTTCGGTGAAGTGAGCCTCTTCGGGTTCCATTTCCACGCCGTCCTCCATACGTACGGCTTCCTCCTCGCCGCCGGATTCCTCATCGCGCTGAAGGTCGCGGCGGTTCGCGGACGCAAGGTCGTCGAAGCCAATCTGATAATGGACCTTGGCCTCTATATTCTGGTATCCGCCCTGGTAGGGGCCAAGCTTTTACTCCTGATCGTCGACTGGGAGCACTACCGGCACGACCCGCTGAGCCTCATCCGCTCCGGCGGCGTCTTCTATGGCGGCCTCGTGGCTGCGGTTTTGACCTCGATCTGGTTCTTCCGCAAACACCGGCTCGCGGTGTGGCAAATGACGGACATCCTGGCGCCGTCCGTCGCTCTGGGGCACGCCATCGGACGCCTCGGATGCTTCACCGCGGGCTGCTGTTACGGGAAGCCCGCGAACCTGCCCTGGGCCGTGACCTTCACCGACGCCTACGCCCGGGAGATCGTCGGCGTGCCTCTGAACGTCTCCCTCCATCCGACGCAGCTCTACGAGTCGCTGGTGGAGTTCGCCCTCTTCGGCCTTCTCCTCTTTCTCGCGGGGCGGAAGAAATTCGACGGGCAGATCTTCTGGACCTACGTCTTCGGCTACTCCTTCGCGAGGTTCGTCATCGAGTTTTTTCGAGGCGATCTCGAGAGAGGGTTCGTTTTCGGAGGCGCCCTCTCCACCTCGCAGGTCATCGCGCTCCTTCTGGTGGTGGCCGCGTGTTTCGCCCTCTTGACCCTTCGCCGGCTCCCTCAGAAACGAACCGCCTGAAGCTTTCATGCCCCTCTGTAACGATGAGCCCCGACAATGAGCGGAAGGAGAGCTTCATGGTGGAAGACTCCGGCAAGGGAGAGCGGATCGACGTCGCTCTGACCCTGCGCCTCCCGGACGTGAGCCGCGCTCAAGCGAAGCGCTGGATCGAGGAGGGCCGGGTCACGGTCGACGGCAGGCCCGTACGGGCGTCCCGGATCTGCCGCGGCGGAGAGCGCGTCGACGTCAGAATCCCGCCCCCCGCGCCCGCGGCCCCCGTCCCCGAAGCCATTCCTCTCGACATCCTCTACGAGGACCGGCATATCGTGGTGGTCAACAAGGCGGCGGGCATGGTGGTTCATCCGGCGCCGGGCCACGCCTCCGGCACGCTCGTGAACGCCCTCCTCGCCCATAGCACCGATCTGAGCGGGATCGGGGGCGTGATGCGCCCGGGGATCGTCCATCGGCTCGACTCCGGCACTTCGGGGGTGCTGGTGGTCGCGAAGAACGACCGCGCCCATCGGTCTCTTCAGGCTCAGTTCCAGAAGCGATCGATCTCGAAGGTCTATCTGGCTCTCGCGCACGGGACGACCCCCGAGAAGCTCGCGATCGAGCGCGCTATAGGCCGCGACGTCTCTCACCGGACAAAGATGTCGAGCCGGACACGGTCGCCGCGAGAGGCGAGAAGCGACGTGCAGCGGCTCGAGATGCTGCCCGGTTGCTCCCTCCTCGAGGTCCGCATTCTCACCGGAAGAACGCACCAGATCCGCGTGCACCTGAGCGAGGCGGGTCATCCGGTAGTGGGAGACCGCGACTACGGCTCCCCGAGCAAAGCGATTCGCCCGCTCCGGGACTTCGCGCGGCCGGCGCTCCACTCTCTCCGCCTCGGCTTCGTTCATCCAGAAAGCGGCGAGGCCAAAAGCTACGAGGCACCTCTTCCCGAGGACTTCGCTCGTCTACTCGACGAGCTCCGCTCGATTCGCGACGGGAAGATAATGCAAGGGGGATAAGAGGGATGGGAGAGGATCAGGGGATGAAATGGTTTTTTTCTTTTCCCCCTATCCCCGAAATCTCCCTATCCCCCTTCTTACACCAGGATCCATGCGAAAACTGACGAACAGCCTCGTCGCCGGGCAGTTCATGGCGCTTCTTTCGACGGAGCTCCTGTTCCTGATGAATCCCGAGGTGCCGCACACCTGGACGAGCGTCCTCTCGGTTTTTGGAGTGTTCGCCATCACCTATGGGATCGCTGCCGGAGTCGCTTTCTGGCTGCTCCTTTCCCTCGCGGAGGTCGTTCGCGGAAAGCCGCTCGGACCCGCGTGGCTTTCGTTGCGCGTTCTCACGTGGCTCCTGGCTTTGAGCCTCGCCGCCGCGGCCGTCCTCTTCTGGCACAACCTCGTGAACCTCCGTCCCTATCTTCCTTCGGAGACGCGGAGCCTTCTCGCCGTCGCCGCGACCATCGTCTCCACGGCCGCGGCCGCGTTCTTCGTCATGGGTCTCTTCCACTACTCGTTCGGCCGAAGAGGAGCGGTCGTAAGCGGCCTGCTCTCGACCGTCACGCTCGCCGCCGCGGTGACGATTCCCCTTCTCCTGCGGTCCCGGCCCGCACCCGAGGCCTCGATTCCGCAGATGCCCCTGAAGGACGTGCCGCTCGCGCGGAAGGTGACTCTCATCGGAATCGAGGGGGCCTCGATGTCTTACGTGCTCGGCGCCGTCGCCGAGGGAACGCTTCCGAACTTCGCACGGCTCATCGAGTCGGGAGCCTCGGGGGCGCTCCGGACTCTCTATCCCACCGAGTCCCTCGCGGTCTGGACGAGCATTGCCACCGGAAAGCTTCCGCGCCAGCACGGGCTCAAGGGCTTCTATCGCTATCGCTTTCCCGGAGTCGAGACGCCTTTCTCCCTCCGCCCTCGGGGGCTCGACTTCCGCAGCCTCGATCGCCTGGGACTGGTAGAGCGGAGCGCAGCGACTTCGGCGCTCCGGCGCACCCAGTCGTTCTGGACGATCCTGAGCGGCTTCGGGGTCGACGTGGGAATCGTGCGCTGGTGGGGGAGCTATCCCGCGGACGAGGTCCAGGGATTCGTCGTCTCCGAGTACTTCCATCGGCAGGTGCGGGAGAAGTTCGAGCCGCCTCTCCCCCATTTGACCTACCCCGAGGAGCTGTTCTCGCGATTGAGCTACGAGGTCGTATTCCCCGATTCCATCGACGAGGAAACGATCGAGCGTTTCGTCGACACCTCGGTTCACCTCGAGGACGACGATTTCCCCTGGAGGGCCGAGCTCACCCGCGCCCTCGCCGACGACCTGACATATCAGAGAATCGGGAACCGGCTCCGCGAGGAGTTCCAGCCGGAGGTCTTTGCGACGTATTACTTCGGGCTCGACGGGATCGGCCACTACTTCACGCGATATCAAAAGCCCGAGGAGTTCGGCGACGTGAGCGACGCCGAGATTCGCCGCTACGGACGGGTGGTCGCGTCCTACTATCGGCACCTCGACACCCTCGTCGGCGAGTACATGCAGAAACGCGCGGCGAACGAGACCATCGTGATCCTGTCGGGACACGGGATGGACGCGCTGTCCCTCGCGCGCCGCATCATCGCCCCTCTCCAGGGGAGCCCGCACCTCTCCGGAATCCACGAGAACGCCCCCGACGGCCTTCTCATCCTCAACGGCGCCGGGATCGCCTCGGGAAGGAAGCTCGAGGGCGCATCGGTCGTCGACGTGGCGCCGACGCTCCTCTATCTCATGGGGCTTCCCCTGGGACAGGACATGGATGGAAGCCTCCTGACCGACGTCCTCGACGACGAGCTCAAGAAAAGCCAGCCGGTGACGTTCATCTCGTCCTATCGCAACTTCCTCATCGAGTCCTATACGGAAGACTGGCTCCTCGAGGGGTCCCCCCTCGATGCGCTTCCCGGGCTCCTGGAAAGCGCCGAGTAATCCACGATACGATGCGCGCTCGACCCTGATGAAGCCGAAGCCGAGAGTCGTCATGGATAGCGGCACGTTCCAGGCGACGCTCGACCGCCTCGCGTCCGAGATCGTCGAAAGGACGCGCGGGCTCGAAGGAAGCCTCGCTCTCGTCGGGATCCGCACCCGCGGCGTTCCCCTGGCGCGCCGCATCGCCCAGGGCATCGAATCGAGAACGGGAGCGAAGCCTTCGATCGGAGCGCTCGACATCACTCTCTACCGCGACGACCTGACCTCGGTCGCGGCCCAGCCCGTCGTTCGAAAGACCGAGCTTGCCTTCGCGATGGACGACGCCTGGGTGGTCCTGGTGGACGACGTCCTCTTCACCGGTCGTACGGCGCGGGCGGCGATTACCGCGCTCATCGACTTCGGCCGGCCGCGGAAAATCGAGCTTCTGGTAATGGTGGACCGCGGATGGCGGGAGCTCCCCATCCAGGCGGATTACGTGGGGAGGGCGATTCAAACGGCGCGGGAGCACACCGTTCAGGTTCTTCTGGCCGAGCACGACGGGCGCGACGAAGTGGTCCTGGTAGAAAACGGTTCTGAATGAGGCTCCGAAGCAAAGACCTCCTCGACATCGAGAGCCTGTCGGCCGACGAAATCGCCCTCGTGCTCGACACCGCGACGTCGTTCAAGGAGATCGGGACCCGCGCCATCAAGAAAGTGCCGACACTCCGGGGACGCACGGTGGTGAACTTGTTCTACGAGCCCAGCACCAGGACCCGGGTCTCATTCGAGATCGCCGCGAAGCGCCTTTCCGCCGACGCCATCAACGTGAACGTCTCCGGAAGCTCCGTTGCGAAAGGCGAGACGCTTCTCGACACCGTCCGAAACCTCCAGGCGATGGCGCCGGACGCGATCGTGATGCGGCACCCGGCGTCGGGAGCTCCCTATTTCGTCGCCCGCCGTCTCGAGGCCGCGGTGGTGAACGCCGGCGACGGGATGCACGAGCATCCGACTCAGGCCCTTCTCGACGCCTTCACCATCCGCGAGCGTAAGGGAACTCTCTCGGGCCTCAAGATCGCCATCGTGGGAGATCTCCTCCACAGCCGTGTCTTCCGCTCGAACGTGAAGCTCCTGACCCGGATGGGATCCGCGGTTTCGGTCGCGGGCCCGCCGACGCTCGTCCCGCCTGAGGTCGAAAGGCTCGGCGTCGAGGTCGCCTCCTCGATCGACGACGCGCTCGACGGCGCCGACGTGATCATGATGCTGAGGGTCCAGAAGGAGCGGATGCAGGGCGCCTACTTCCCGTCGATTCGCGAATACTTCCGTCTCTTCGCCCTGACTCGGGCGCGGGTCGAGCGCGCCAAGAACGACGTCATCATCCTCCATCCGGGTCCCATCAACCGAGGGCTCGAGATCGAGTCCGCCGTCGCCGACGGGCCGTACTCTCTGATCCTGGAGCAGGTCACGAACGGAGTCGCGGTGCGGATGGCGGTTCTTTACCTCCTCACGGGAGCGGGGGCGGCGGCGGCGGGGGAAGTCTCGTGATGGGAAGGCTTGTGATCCGCGAAGCCCGTGTCGTCGATCCAAGCCAGGGCCTGGATCGCATCTCCGACATCCTGATCGAGGACGGAAAGATCGGAGCCATCGGCGGGTCCCTACCCAGGGAGGGTGCGGAAGTTCTGGAGGCGCGAGGACAGGTCGCGGTCCCGGGGTTCGTGGACATGCACGTTCACCTCCGCGAGCCGGGCTTCGAGTACAAGGAGACCATCGCCTCGGGAACCGCGGCGGCCGCTGCCGGCGGATTCACCGCGGTGGCCTCGATGGCGAACACCCACCCGGTGAACGACTGCGCCTCGGTGACCGAGTACATCCTGAAGAAAGCCGCCGCCGCCGGAAAGGCGCGGGTGCATCCCGTAGGCGCCACCACCAAAGCGATGGAAGGACGAGAGCTCGCGGAGATCGGGGAGATGGTGGCGGCGGGCGCCGTCGCGGTCTCGGATGACGGGCGGCCCGTCTCCGATCCGAACGTGATGCGCCGCGCGATGGAGTACGCGAAGATGTTCGGAATCGCGGTCATCGAGCACTGCGAGACCCTGGAGCTCCATCCCGGCGGAGTCATGAACGAAGGCTACTGGTCGACAGCCCTCGGGCTTCGGGGGATCCCCCGGGCGTCGGAAGAGATCGCGGTCGCGCGGAACATTCGGCTCGCGGAGCTCACGGGCGCCCGGTTTCACGTCGCCCATCTCTCGACCGCGGGCGCTCTCCATTCCGTGCGCGAGGCGAAAGCGCGCGGGCTTTCAGTCACCTGTGAGGTCACGCCTCATCATCTTCTTCTCACGGACGAGCGCGTCTCGGGCTACGACACCCAGGCCAAGATGAAACCTCCGCTCACCACCGAGGAGGATCGGCAGGCGCTCCTCGAAGGCCTGAGAGACGGCGGCATCGACGCGATCGCCACCGACCACGCGCCTCACCACCAGGACGAGAAAGACGACGACTTCGACTCCGCGCCCTTCGGGATCGTGGGGCTCGAGACCGCGGTTTCACTCTGTCTCGACCGGCTGGTCGGCCCGGGAATCATTACCTTGAGCCGAATGGTGGAGCTTTTATCCTCCGGGCCCGCGCGGATCCTGAAGGTCGAGGGCGGCACACTCGCTCCCGGCTCACGCGCGGACGTGACGCTTCTGGACCTGGAGCGGCCGTTTCGCGTCGAGCCCCAATCGTTCCTCTCGAAGGGAAAGAGCACGCCCTTCACGGGATGGGAGCTGAGAGGGCGCGCGGTGAGGACGATCGTCGGAGGGGTGACGGTATGGTCGCTTCCGGAGTGAACGAGCGGCTTCGAGATCGACTCGAGAGCCTGCGACTCCGCTACGACGCGAGCTACCTCACCTCCGACCCTCTCGAGTTCCCCCACCGCTACCCGGATCCACTGGATCGCGAGGTGGTGGGCCTCGTCGCTTCCTCTCTCGCCTATGGAAACGTCAAGATCATCCGAAGGAGCGTAGAGCGCGTGCTTTCGTTCCTGGGGCAAAACCCCGGCTCTCGCGTGACGAGAACCGAGGCGAAGGAGATATTTCGGGAGCTTCGCGGCTTCCAGCATCGCTGGACGAGGGCGAGAGACGTCGCCTGCCTCTTCACCTTCGCCGGCCGAATGATCGAGGAGCGAGGGTCAATCGGCGCGTTCTTCGCCGAGAGCTACGCCGAAGGGGACATGGCGGGAAGCCTGCGCCGTTTCTCGGAGCGCGCGATAGCACTCGACCACGGCGGCCTCTATCGATCCCGGGCGCTTCCGAAGGACGCCGGCGTGCGCTTCTTCTTCCCCAATCCTCTCACCGGCGCCGCGAAACGCCTGAATATGTATCTGCGGTGGATGGCGCGCCCCGACGACGGCGTGGATCTGGGCCTCTGGCCCTTCGTTCCCACGCGCGACCTCGTGATTCCGCTCGACACCCACATCTTCCGCATCGGACGTCATCTGGGATGGACCGCAAGGAAGACTCCGGGCTTTCGGACCGCTCTCGACATCACCCGAAGCCTCGCCCGCTTCGACCCCGAGGATCCGGTGAAGTACGACTTCGCCCTCTCGCGCCTCGGCATCCTCGAGGGCTGTCCAAGACACCTGCGGGCTCGTGACTGCGAGCTCTGCTCTCTCGCCACATGAAGGCCATTAAGTCCTGCTGCCTTGCCGAAGCCCGGAAGTCCCTCAAGCGGGCGCGCGACGTCGCCACGTGCGACGAGTGCGGAAGCCTCCTTCTCGCCTACGGGAGCGCGCAGGACTTCGAGAGCACGATCGAAGAGCTGACACAGCATGGTGTCGCTTTCGAGTCCGCACCCAGCGACGTGACCGGGGGACTCGCGATCGTAGCCAAGGCCCGCAAGCGGCCGTGACGGTTTCGAGCTTCCGTCCGTTCCCGCTTCTTCCAGGGGGCCACCTCCAGACGATCGGCGGACACTTACTGCGCGCGGCTCTGCGGTGGCAACTTCCCACGGAAGACGTCGTCGTCGAGGCCGGCGATGGGGTCCGGATTCTCCTTCGCGCCTCGTGGCAGGCGGAGAAACAGCGGCCCGCTCTTCTCGTGATCCACGGCCTCGAGGGATGCGACCGCTCGCCGAACGTGATCAGCACCGGCATCCTCGCTTATCGCACAGGCTGGCACGTAGTGCGGATGAACCTGCGAGGCTGCGGAGATTCCCTTCCTCTCTGTCCCCGCCTCTACAACGCGGGAATGACGTCGGACCTCGTCGCGGTGTTCCAATGGCTCGCGAGCCGGGTCTCGAGCTTCGCCGTCGCCGGCTTTTCCCTCGGAGGGAACCTCGCGCTTTTGACGCTCGCCCAAGACCGCGAGCGTCTCCCCGAGGAGCTATCGGGCGTAGCCGCGATCTGTCCGCCGCTCGACATGTCGGCCTGCGCCGACGCACTCGAGCGCCGGGCGAACCGCCTCTACCAGCTCCAGTTTGTGACCTCTCTCAACGCCTCGTACCGCAAGCGGCGGGAGCTCCTCCCGGAAGCCTACGAAGCCAATCGAGAGCGGGGACTTTCGACCGTGCGTCAGTTCGACGACAGGATCACCGCGTTTTACGGCGGTTACCGAGACGCGGAGGACTACTACCAGCGGGTGAGTCCCGGACCCCGCCTCGAGACGATCGATCGACCGACGCTCATCCTCGCGGCGACGGACGATCCCTTCATTCCCGAACCCAGCATGAGGAAGTGGACCCGCTCCGAAGCGGTCTCGCTGGAGATCGTCGACGGCGCCGGCCACGTGGGATTCGTCGGGCGCGCGAAGGCCCCGGGGTATTTCTGGGCCGCGGACCGGATTCTGGGATTTCTCAAAAACGTCGTACGGATGAGCTCCAGGTCAAGCCGCCCGCGAGGCGGCCTTCTCCAGTAACTCGTGAATCAGCGCCTGGCAGGGCTACGCTTGTTCGGAAGGCCAAGCCGCCGGCGCATCTCCCCGAGCGAGATTGGCTTTTCCTTCCGGCGCTCCTCGATCATCTCCCAGAAGGCCGGGCTGGTCCGGTAGACGATGTCCTCCCAGTCCTGGCCCTCGACTCCGATCAGGATCACCGCCGGCCGCCCGTGGCGTGTAACCACCACACGTTCCTTCTGGGCCGCATCGACGCACTCTCGGATCTTTTTCTGAAAGTCGCGCACGTTGATTGACTTCATAGGGTCTCCTCGGTCGTCTTATGCGGCGGCTTGCGACGCACCGCGCGCACGTACACTTTTCTCTCCTCTTCGGCCACATCGTAGAAAATCCGAAACTCTCCGACCCGCAGCTCCCAGATGGGCGGAACCATTCGAATGGTGGCTCAAGATCAGGCAAGAGCTTCCGGTGCCGTGTCGGCACCGTGGGCTCGTGAGTTAGCAGCTCCTCAATGGCGTCCATAATTCGTGAGCGGTCGAAAGCGCGCACTTCCGATAGGTCCTCTCCCACCGAGGGCGCAAACTCGACCTCGCACACGTCTATATAATTGCATATGCGTACGCACGGGTCAAGACCGTGCCGAGGAAAAACCGATAGCTTTCATCGCCGAAGCCAGCACGAGGAAGTGGACTCGCGCCGGCCGCGGACCGGGTTCTGGGATTTCTCGAAAGCGCCGTACGCAAGGCGGATTCTCCAGTAACTCGTCGGAGTCCGCGCTTTTGACTTGAGAGCGCCTGCTGACGTATCTTTTCGCCCGCTCGGAGTTTCCGTATGGTCGAACAGAAGCTCTCCCATTACAAGATCATCGAAGAAATTGGCCGGGGCGGGATGGGGATCGTTTACCGCGCGGTGGACCTGAAGCTCAACCGCGAAGTCGCCCTCAAGGTGCTCCCTCCCGAGCTTGTCGCCGACGAAGACCGAAAGGCGCGGTTCATCCAGGAAGCGCTGGCGGCAGCCGCCATTCACCACCCTCACATCGCGACGGTCTTCGAGATCGATGACGCGGACGGGACGACCTTTATCGCCATGGAGCTCATCGAAGGCGAAAAGCTCCGACAGACTCTTTCCCGAGGAAGGCTTCCTTTTGCCCGGGTTCTTTCGTTCGCAATCGAAGTCGCAGAGGGTCTCGGCCGGGCCCATCAAAAAGGCATTGTCCACCGCGACCTCAAGCCCGAGAACCTCATGGTGACCGAGGACGGACACCCCAAGATCATCGACTTTGGCCTGGCGAAGCTGGTTGAGCCCTTGAAGACTCGCGACGAAAGCGGTGTCGAGACTGCGCTGCGTCTCGAGACGGACTCGGGAGTCATGCTGGGGACGGTTTCCTACATGAGCCCGGAGCAGGCGCGCGGAGACAAGGTGGACCCCCGCTCGGACATCTTTACATTGGGTGTCGTGCTTTATGAGATGGCGACCGGCAAGTGCCCGTTTCAGAGGGGGAGCGCGGCGGAGACTCTGAGCGCCATCCTCAAAGAGATACCTCGTCCACTCACCGCCGCGGAAGTGGATGCTCCGGAAGAGTCGGTTTCGAGACTCCAGCGGATTCTGGACAAGTGCCTCGCGAAGGATAGGGAGGAGAGGTATCAGACGGTCAAGGATCTGATTCTGGATCTCAAGTGGGTCCATCGCGAGTCCGGTCGCGAGGTCCTGGTGCCGGTCACCAGAGCTGCACGGACTGGCGGATTCAAGCTCTGGCTTCTCGCCGGCTCCTTGATGCTTACGTTGACAGCGGGAGTACTTCTTTATCTCTTTGTCCCCGGAGAGGAGAAACTACCGCGTTTCGTCAACCCCACCCAGGTGACGTTGGCTCTCGGGGCGGAAGGCTACCCCACCTGGTCGCCGGAAGCGGGAAGACTGGCGTACCACCTCGATCAGGCGAGCGACGGCAGGAACTTTGATATCTGGGCCACACAAATCGGCGGTGGACAGCCGGTCGATCTCACCTCGGACCACGCGGGGATGGACATGCTGCCAAGCTGGTCTCCCGACGGGCGCTGGATTGCCTTCTGGTCAGATCGCGAGGGCGGGGGGTATTTCATGATGCCGGCGCTTGGAGGAGCGCCCCGCAAGCTCTTGGAAGCGAAAGTCGTCGGTACCCCCTGGGAGGCAATCGGGGCAACCCGGCCGCAGTGGTCTACCGATGCGGAGCAACTGGCCTCGGTTTTTTACGATAAGGGTGTCCCGTACGTTGAGGTCGTATCGATCGAATCCGGCGACTCCCGAAGGTGGGCTCTTCCCGGCCGAAGCGGAAACAGTCGTCTCGATCTCGCCTGGTCCCCCGACGGGCGCTACTTCGCTTATGTGGATGGATGGAACTACACGGCGCAGGTGACCCAGCTTCTCGTTGTCGACATGGAGGATGGATTGGCCCAGACGGTGACCGAAGGTCGCACGAACGAGTGGAGTCCTTTCTGGTCCACCGACGGGCGCTACCTCTACTTCGTCTCGAACCGCGGCGGAAGCATGGATCTATGGCGGCAGAGGATTCGAGAGGGAAAACCCCAGGGAGATCCTCAGCCAATAACAGCAGGGGTCGGCGTCACCAGCGCTTCTTTCTCTACCGATGGCAAAAAGTTGGCTTACTCGAAGGGAAGGCTCGTATCGAACGTGTGGCAGGTTCCGATCTTCTCCGATCGGCCGGCGACCTGGGCGGACGCCCGGCAGATCACGTTCGATGAGGCGTACATCGAGATGCTCGACGTATCGCCGGACGGAAGTCGCCTGATTGTCAGCTCGGATCGAGCCGGGAATCCGGACCTCTGGATTCTGCCTGCCCAGGGAGGCGAGCTGCAGCAGGTGACGACCGACTCGACCCCGGACTGGGCTCCGAGGTGGTCTCCAGATGGAAGCGAAATTGTCTTTTACGCTTACCGGAATGGTAACCGGGAAGTCTGGGCCCAGCCTCTCGGTCGCGGCGCTGCCCGGAAGGTAACAAAAGGCGACGCTCAAAACTGGTACCCCTCCTGGTCGCCCGATGGCCTCGAGATCGTCTTCGAGTCGAACTCGACCGGGAACCTTGACATATGGGCCATCCCGGCGACTGGCGGCGAGCTCCGTCAAGTAACGGACCATCCCTCCGACGAAAGGGGCGCCAACTGGTCCCCCGATGGAAAATGGCTGGCTTTCTCATCGACACGCTCAGGGAGTACACGGATCTGGCAAATGCCCGCGGACGGTGGCGAGCCCAGGCAGGTGAGTGAGAACGAAGGTTCGAAGCCCCTTTGGTCGCCCGATGGAAAGTGGATCTACTTCATTGGCTCTGGTGAGAGCGCGGGCGACTTCTGGGCCGTGCCTGTCGATGGCGGCCGGACGCGTTCGTTAACGGACCTGGACGGAAAGCGCGGAACCCTTGTTGGCACCGCGTGCGCCACCGACGGGCGTTACCTCTATTTCGCCTGGCAAGAAGGCCTCGGCGACATCTGGGTGGCCGACGTCGTTTACGAGTGATGGAGTCAACCGGATCTGACTTGATGGGTTGCCATCATGCGGGATCCATTCGAAGCGTCAAGCGCGCGCGGCAAGTATAGGCGACGAGCTACCTCGAATTCGCCGGCCACAAGACGCCCTGGTCCTTCGATCGGACCGGCGCCATTCCCTTGTAGACGAACTTCTGAATGCGCTTCCCTTCGTAGGTTTCCGTGGTGTAGACGTTGCCCTTCGAATCGGTGGCGATGCTGTGCACGCCGAAGAACTGACCCGGCTGCCGGCCGCCGGCGCCGAAGCTCGAGAGCACTTCCAGCTTCTTTCGGTCGATGATGTAGACCCTCTCGTTCTTGCCGTCGGCGAGGTAGATGTAGCGCTGACCCGGGTCGCGGGAGAAGGCGATGTCCCAGACGGCTCCGCTTCCGAGGGTCTCCCTCGCGACGACGAGCTCGTTCACGTATTCCCCGCTCAGGCGGAAAACCTGGATGCGATTGCCCGCACGGTCGCAGACGTACAGAAGCCCGTCCTCGGAGGGCTCGGCGCAGTGAACGGGATTCCGGAACTGGGGCGAGGGCGGAGCCTTCGGGTCGTAGAGGCCGAGGTCCCGATCGTCGGGCTCTTTTCCATAGGCGCCCCAATACCGCTTGAACTCTCCCGTGGACCCGTCGAGCACTGCGACGCGTTTGTTCAGATAACCGTCGGCGACGAAGGCTTCTTTCCCGCTGGAGTCGAACGAGATCTTGGCGACTCGCCCGAAGCTTTCTTTATCGTGGCTCCCGCCGGCGAACTTCGGTTCCGCTCCGGACGAGCTCTTGTCGCGTCTCGCTCCGGGGTGTCCGAACTGCTTCAGGAACTTTCCATCCCTGGTGAACTTCAGGATGTGGGAATCTCCCTGCCCGTTGCCGCCGATCCACAGGTGGTCCATGGGATCGATTGTGATTCCGTGGTTCGACTCCGGCCAGTCGTAGCCCGCGCCGGGGCCGCCCCAGTGACCGACGAGGTTCCCCTCGGAATCGAACTCCAGAACGGGAGGAGCGGGAACGCAGCACTCGACGGCCGTCGGCGGATTGGTGGCGGCGCTCACTTCCGTCAATGGGTTCAAGGTGGCTTGCCGATGGATGACGAAGACGTGATCCCGCGAATCGACGGTCACGCCGATGGTCGATCCGATCACCCACTGGTTGGGCAAGGGCTTCGGCCAGAAGGGGTCCACCTCGAACGCCGGAGCCTCGACACCCTTCTCCTGAGCCGCCAGAACCCGCTCGAGCGCGAGCTGGCCGAGGCCTAGGCCGGCGAGCGTGGTCAGGAGCGCGGCGCCGATCGCGACGTTCTTCTTTCGGTTCGAATGTGACATGAACACCCCTCCCGCGCGCCAGTGTATCAGGACTGCGCCTGACGACGCGCCAGTAGGTGTCGTGGACCCCGCAGCACGAATCTGGAGAGGGGAACTAGTGGTGGGGCTGCGGGCGAACCGAGAACCCTATCGGTGCCATGACTTTGGCGACCTTGTTCCTCGGATCGACGGCAGCGACGAGCGATGCCAGCCGGCGTCGATGCCCCAGCCGCTTCGCCAGCTCCGCGATCGCGCTTCGCCGCCTCTCCAGGAACTCCGGGTTCTGGGACTTTCTGGACTTAGCCATGTCGGACCCCTTTCGCAGTAACGTCCCGACAACGTTATGCGAGGGAGCCGGAATCTGTCAATGACTCAGCGACCTCTCAACGAACTGTCACGTTCGCGCGATCGAGAATCGTTCCCCGCGCGCGCTCGAAGGCCACAATCGCTTTGTTGTAGTCGATGAGCGCCCGAAGCTCGTTGGCGGCGGCCTGCGCCAGATCCCGCTGCGCCTGAACGATGAGGAAGCTCGTCGACATGCCCACCTCGAACTTCTTCTGCTCCGCCTCGAGCCGCTTCTCCGCGAGCTCGCGGGCGACCCGGGTGGCGTCGATGCGCTTCCGGTTGGTGTCGACCGCCCGCGCCGCTTGCCGGACTTGCCGCGAGATCAAGATCTCGTTCGAGTCGATCTGGGCGCGCTGCTGGCGGGCTGCGACCTGGGCCTGGGAATGCTGCGCCTCCGCCTGGGAGTTTCCGAGGGGGTAGGACACGTTGAGCCCTAGGCTCCAATCCCGGTAATCGCCGCCGAAGAGAGTACCGAGAGCGTCCCCGTATCCGCCGGGAACGACAGCGCTCGGCTGACCCACGAAGCCATCGCGGAGGATCTGGTCGCCGCCGATGCCGCTCAAGGCGAAGGAGCCCACGAGGTCGAGCTGGGGAAGGATCTGGTTCTTCGTATAGCGCACGTTGTAGTCGCGGGTCTCGAGCTCGACGCGGGACAGCTGCAGCACCGGCTGCCTCTGGAGCGCCACCCGGATCGCCTCGTCGAGGTCGATCTGGATTTCCTCCATGGTGGGGGCCGTCGCCGGAACGTAGCGGGTGTCCCAGAACCGGGGCGACTCGGGGTCGTTGATGAGACTCTTGAGAATGTCTTCGAACGCGAGGATCGACGCTTCGGCGAGGATGACCGATTCCTCGCGCGCCGCGACTTCGGCCTCGGCCTCGAGCACGTCGATCGGCGCCATCGTCCCCACCTCGACCTGGATGCGATTGTTGCGCAGAAGGTCCTGGGCGAGCTTCAAGGACTGGCGGGCGACTTCGAGGTCGCGGATGCTGAAGACCAAATCGAGGTATCCGAGCGAGACGTCGCGCACCGTGTCCATCACCTGAATCTCGAACTGGTGGCGCGAAATGCGCTCGGAGTTCTGGGCGACGAGGATCCTCTGCTTGTTGGGGTTGAGCCGGAAGTTCTGCGCGAGCGGCTGGATGACCTGGGCGCTCAGAGCGGCGTCGTAGAGGGGGTTGAACCCGGAGAACGCGCTGTTCGTGGTCTGGCGCAGGTTCTGCCAGGAGACGTTGTAGTTGCCGCCGGTCGTGAGCTCCTGGTTCCAAGCGAGGCTGTAGTTCGTCTGGGTGCTCGCGAGGAGGCTCGCGCCGATGAACTGGTTTTGCGCCGGGCTTCGGCTATCGAGGTTGTTGAGGCTCGCCGAGACGAAGGGCTTGTAGACCCCTTTCGCGGAAGCGACCCCTTCGGCCTGGACCTGGGTGTCGAGTCTCGAAACCACCACGTTCAGGTTGTTCTCGAGGGCCATCTCTATGGCCTGCTGGAGGGTCAGCTGGATTGCGCCTGGGTCCGCAGTTTGGGCCGGCGGCGCCTCCTGGGTGGCGGCGGGCTCTTGGGGCGCTGCCGCGACGGCGGCCAGGCTGAAGCACAACATGCAGAAAAGAACGAAAGGCCGGTTGGGTTTCATAGCGTGTCCTGTCCTGTCCTCAATGGATGCGGGTTCAAGGTCGTCATTCTCTTCCCGGAAGAGCGAACGGACCTCGTAGAAAGGATCTACGCGGAGCCCGCGCTCGAAGTTCCGGGGCGAGCGCCATTCTACCTCGGGCGAGAGCCTTCGGCTGTCGCAGAGCGAAGCGCTCTAGAATGAGGGCCCGTGCCGACGCTCAAGGTCACCCTCGCCTATGACGGGACCGCGTACCGCGGATTTCAGCTGCAGCCCGGGGAAGACACCATCCAGACCCGGCTGGAGTCGGCGCTCTCGCAGATGGCGAAAGAGCCGGTCCGGGTGACGGCCGCGGGACGGACCGACAGCGGCGTCCACGCTTTCGGGCAAGTCGCCCACTTCCGTCTTCCGCGGCCGATACCGCCGCGCGGCATCCTCGAAGGCCTCAACTCGATGCTGCCGGAGGATATTCGCATCCGCGAGGTGTGGGAGGCGGAGGACGACTTCCATGCCCGTTTCGACGCGCGCTCGAAGACCTACCGCTACTACTTCGATCGCTCGGCCGTCCCTTCGCCCTTTCGGGGCCGCTTTACCCTCCACTACCCGTACCCGCTCGACCGCAACGCTCTCGACGACGGAGCCTCGCGCTTCGTGGGGGAGCGCGACTTCGCCGCCTTCCGCGCCTCCTCGTGCGCGGCGCGGACGACGATTCGAAGATGCACGGCGTCGATGTTCCTGGATGAGGGAGAGGAGCTGGTCTTCGAGATCGAGGCGACCGGCTTTCTCCATCATATGGTCCGGAACATCGTCGGCACCCTCCTCGAGGTCGGACGGGGAAAGCGCGCCCCCTCGTCTCTCGAGTCGGTCTTCGCCTCGCGCCAACGAAGCCAGGCCGGCCCCACCGCACCCGCCAAGGGGCTTCATCTAATGAAGGTGACGTACTGAGATGTCGCGCGAGGTCATCCGGATCCGCGGAGCCCGGCAGAACAACCTGAAGAACCTCGACCTCGATATCCCTCTCGGAAGCCTGGTCGCCGTCACCGGAGTCTCGGGCTCGGGAAAGTCCTCCCTCGCCTTCGACACCCTCTACGCCGAGGGACAGAGGCGCTACGTCGAGAGCTTCTCCACCTATGCCCGGCAGTTCCTGGATCGCATGGACAAACCGCAGGTGGACGAGATCGACGGAATACCGCCCGCCATCGCCATCGACCAGGCGAACCCGGTCAAGAACTCGCGATCGACCGTGGGCACGATGACCGAGATCAACGACCACGTGAAGATCCTCTTCGCCAAGATGGGGGAGCTCTTCTGCCGCGGATGCGGGAAGAGAGTCGAAAACGACGACCCGGCCGCAATCGCAAGAAAGCTCGCGGCGGAGCGAACGGGGGAAAGACAGCTCGCGCTCGTCGGCTTTCCTCTCGATCTAGGCCGGCTTTCTCCCAAGGAGGTCGCTCTGGAGCTCGCGCAGACGGGCTTCCGCAGGCTCGTCTCGGCCGCGGGCGCAATCTCGGATCTCACGCCAGATGCGCTTTCCGCCCCCGAACCGATGGTTCTCGTGGATCGCCTCGAGATGCGAGAGCGCGCGGAAAGCCGTCTAGTCGAATCCCTGGAGCAGGCCCTGCGGCACGGAAAGGGACGAGCGAGCGTTTTTCTCGAGACCGGGCCCTCGGTCTTCGCCGAGCGGAAGTTCAGCGACAAGCGGCACTGCGCCTCATGCGACCTCGATTACTCCGAGCCGGTTCCGAACCTCTTCTCGTTCAATAGCCCTCTCGGCGCCTGCGCGCGGTGCAAGGGGTTCGGCCGGACCATCGGGATCGACATGGATCTCGTGGTTCCCGATCGAAGGCGCACTCTGGCAGAGGGCGCGGTCAAACCCTGGACGACCCCGAGCTACCGCGAGGCCCAGGAGGATCTCGAGGCCTTCTGCCGCCGTCTCCGAATCCCCTTCGATCGGCCGTGGCAGGAGCTCCCCCCGAAAGACCGGGAGCGGATTTACGAGGGGGACGAGGGCTTCTACGGAATCAAGGGCTTTTTCGAATGGCTCGAGAGCCGGACGTACAAGATGCACGTCCGGGTGCTGCTCTCGAAGTACCGGAGCTATCGCGAGTGCGAGGACTGCGGGGGCGCCCGCTTTTCCAAGGACAGCCTCCTCTACCGGATCGCGGGGAAAACCGTCGCCGAGATCTACGCCCTCGACGTCGCGAGCGCTCTCGCGCTCTTCCGGGGTCTCCCCCGGCCCGAGGAGAACCCCGCGACGTCGATGCTCGCGGACGAGATCGAGAACCGGCTCGACTATCTCGAGCGGGTGGGCCTGTCCTATCTCACGCTCGACCGGCAGTCGCGGACGCTTTCGGGGGGCGAGGTGCAGCGAGCCAGCCTCACGACCGCCCTCGGGTCGTCCCTCGTGAACGCGCTCTACGTTCTCGACGAGCCCTCCATCGGACTCCACCCGCGCGACACCGCGAGGCTCATGGACATCCTGAAAAAGCTCCGCGACTCCGACAACACCATCGTGGTGGTGGAGCACGACTCCGAGGTCATCCGTCGCTGCGACCAAGTGCTCGACCTCGGGCCGGGCGCGGGGGAACGCGGAGGCGAGATCGTTTTCTTCGGTCCGACCGCGGAGCTCGCGCGCCCGCGATTCAAGGGGTCGTCGCTCACCGGCGAGTATCTGCGCGGAAAGCGCGCCATTCCTCTTCCTGCCCGAAGGCGGCGGCCGGAGCCAGGACGCGCCCTCGTCATTCGAGGGGCGCGCGAGAACAACTTGAAGTCGATCGAGGTCGAGATCCCTCTGGGAGTGCTGACCGCGGTAACCGGAGTCTCGGGGTCGGGGAAGAGCACGCTCGTCGAGAGTGTCCTCTACCAGACGTTCCGGCGCTCGAAGGGGGGAAGCTCGAGCCGACCCTCCGACTGCGATTCGATCTCGGGCTTCGATCTCCTGAGCGACGTCGTCCTCGTCGATCAATCCCCCATCGGACGCACTCCGCGGGCCAACTCCGTCACGTACCTCAAGGTCTACGACCACATCCGGCAGCTCTTCGCCGCGACTCCGGAAGCGAAGCGGCGCCGGCTCGTTGCTTCGAGCTTCAGCTTCAACGTCGATCGCGGCCGGTGCCCGCGGTGCTCGGGAGAGGGGTTCGAGAAGATCGAGATGCAGTTCCTCTCGGACGTCTACGTTACCTGCGAGGCTTGTGAGGGCGCCCGGTTCACGAAAGAGGTGCTCTCCGTTCGGTATCGCGGAAAATCCATCCAGGACGTGCTTTCTTTGACGGTATCCGAAGCGCTGGCGTTTTTTTCCGGACGGACGAAAATGTCAAAAATAACTGGGCCCCTCCAGACCCTCTCCGAGGTCGGCCTCTCCTACCTGCGGCTCGGACAACCGCTCTCGACTCTATCGGGCGGCGAAGCCCAGCGATTGAAGCTCGTCTCCGAGATGTCGCGCTCCGACTACCG
>CAZKNR010000245.1:0-2428 GCA_964553925.1 uncultured Acidobacteriota bacterium | reverse complement strand
CCCATAGTGAGCGAGAGAGGCTTCGATCTCTCTTTCCTGCTCTTCGACGTGGATGTGGAACACCAGGTTTCGTCGCCGGGCTTCCTCGTGAATCTTCACCATCGCCTCGATGGGAACGGCGCGGATGCTGTGGGCGACGAGGCCCTGAGCCTCGATGCGCGAAGCGCTCTCGAGGAACTCGTTAACGGAGCGCGAAGCGAAGCGGACCTGGGCCCCTTCGAGGGGCTTTCCCACGTCTCCCGTCATGTAGCAGACGTCGAGGAGCACGAGGCGGATTCCCGCTTCCCGCGCCGCGTCGACGACGGCCTGATCGAGCTCGTACCCATAGCTCCCTTCGAGGTGATGGAGGTAGTGGAACTCGCCGACAGTGGTGATCCCCGAGGCGAGCATCTCGCGAAAGGCGAGGGTTGCGAGCTTCCGGAAGCGCTCTACGTCGAGGGACTGAGCGAGTTGGTACATCTCCTCTCGCCAGCTCCAGAAAGAACCGAACGATTCCGCCTTCCCGCGGAGCCCTCGCTGAAACGCATGAGAGTGTGCGTTCACGAATCCGGGAAGGAGCGCCTCGCCTTCGAGCCTTTCGACTTCTTTTGAAAGCCGGGGACCCACCCGCCCGATGGTCCCTTCGTCCAGGATCTCGATCTGGACGCCGCTCTCGAACCGGCCCCTGCGCCAGGTGAGATCAGCTTCCAGGATTCTCATAAACCACCCGTCCTCGCTTGAGGACCGTTCGCACCGCGCTTCTACCGACTTCCGAGAGCCACTGGTCGACGCTCGGAACGTCGAGCACTACGAGGTCGGCGTCCATTCCGGTCTCGATGCGCCCGAGGCGGTCGCCTCGCTTCAGTGCTTTCGCCGCGGTCTCGGTCGCGCCCTGGAGCGCCTCCGACGGCGTCACCTTCATCTGGGTGCAAGCGATCGAAAGGGCCAACGGAAGAGATTCCACCATGGAAGACCCCGGGTTGTAGTTCGTGGCGAAGGAGACGGGCACTCCGGAATCGAGAAGACGCCGCGCCGGAGCCTGCGCCACGCCCAGGTAGAACGAGCACCCGGGAAGGAGCCCGGCGATGACGCCCGCCGACCTCAGCGCGGCGATGCCGCCCTCGTCGATCCGCTCGAGATGGTCGGCGCTGACGCACCCGACTTCCGCCGCGAGGCGCGAGGCTCCCATCTGGGTGATCTGATCGGCGTGAATTTTGGCCCCGAGCCCGCGCTTTTGTCCCGCCTCGAGGATCCGACGGGACTCCTCCACGGTGAACGCGGACTCCTCGCAGAAGACGTCCACGAACTCGGCGAGTCCCTCCGCCGCGACACGACCCATGAGCTCGTCGCTCACCAAGAGGTCGACGTACGCCTCGCGCCGGTCGCGGTACTCGGGGGGGAGGGTGTGGGCGGCGAGATAGGTGGAAACGAGCTCGATCGGCTGGAGCTCTCGAAGCTTTCTCACCGCAAGCAGCATCTTGATCTCATCCTCGACGGTAAGACCGTAGCCGCTCTTGACCTCGACGGTTGTGACTCCGTAGCTCAGCATCCGCGCGAGCCGCGGACGCGCGAGCTCGACGAGCTCCTCAAGGCTCGCGCTTCGGACAGCCTCGACCGTTCGCCGGATTCCGCCGCCCGCGTTCGCGATCTCGAGATAGCTCATCCCCTTCGCGCGCATCACGAACTCTTCGGAGCGGTTTCCCGCGAATACGAGATGGGTGTGGGAGTCGATAAGCCCGGGGATGACCGCGCCCCCGCAAGCGTCGAGAAAGCTATCCGCCCTACGTTCTACGCCGACCTCGGCGATCCGGCCATCCTCGATGGCAAGGCACGTGTTGGACGCTCCGATGTTTCGGATGAGCAACATTCAGGGAATCCGGCCGGGAATCCGGACGTGTCGCTCCCGCGCGACTTCGACGGCCCGATCGTACCCCGCGTCGACGTGGCGGAAGATGCCCATCGCGGGATCGGCGGTCAGGACCCGCTCGAGCCTCCGAGCGGCGTCTTTGGTCCCGTCGGCCACTATCACCTGGCCGGCGTGGAGGGAGTAGCCGATGCCGACTCCCCCTCCGTGGTGGACGCTCACCCAGGTGGCGCCGCAGGCGGTATTGAGGAGCGCGTTCAGAATCGGCCAGTCGGCGATGGCGTCCGATCCGTCCTTCATCGCCTCGGTCTCGCGATAGGGCGAAGCCACCGAGCCGCAATCGAGGTGGTCGCGGCCGATGACGATCGGGGCCTTCACTTCGCCTCGGGCAACGAGGTCGTTGAAGACGAGACCCATCTTCGCCCGCTCGCCGTAGCCGAGCCAGCAGATGCGCGCGGGAAGCCCCTGGAAGTGGACCTTCTCTCCCGCGAGCTGGATCCAGCGAGCGAGGTGGTCGTTTCCGGGGAACGTCTCGAGGACGGCGCGGTCGGTGCGGCGGATGTCCTCGGGGTCGCCCGAGAGCGC
>CAZKNR010000244.1:0-10077 GCA_964553925.1 uncultured Acidobacteriota bacterium | reverse complement strand
TACGGAGCGTACGGCTATGGCGCCCGGTACAACCCGTGGACGGGAGCGTACGGGCGTGGAGTCGTGGCCTACGGTCCCTACGGCGGGGCTGGTGCCGGCGCGCGCTACAACCCGCGCACGGGAACATACGCCCGAGGGGCTTCCGCATGGGGACCCTACGGATCGCGCGGCGTCGCCGAGGCGTGGAATCCTAGAACCGGCACCTACGGGCGGACGCGACAGGGATCGAACGTCTACGGGAGCTGGGGCTCGACCTCCGTCCAGCGCGGCGACGATTGGGCGCAGACGGCGCGGGTGACGGATCGGGCGACGGGAACGACGACACGGGTGACGCGGACCGACGAGGGAGCCATGGCGAGCCGGCGCGGCGCGGGCGGCGGGACCGTGGCTGTCGGCTCCGGCGGGGACGTCTACGCGGGGCGCGATGGAAACGTGTACCGCCGGGAGGACGGCAGCTGGCAGAAAAACGATGGCGGAAGCTGGAACAACGTCGATCCCCCCCAGAGGACGCCGTCGACGACCACGCGCTCGACAACGACCCGGACGATGGATTCTTCGACCTACGGCCAGCTCGAGCGGGATCGCTCGACGCGTGCCGAGGGCTCGCAGCGGACTCGAGACTACAGCTCTTATCAAAGCGGAAGCAGCAGGTCGACGGGGAGCTACCGCTCGAGCGGCGGCGGCGCTCGCCGTAGTAGCGGCGGTCGGAGGCGGTAGCGACGTCGGAGTTCGTATTTCTTTCGTAACAACCCTGGTAGTTTTACAAGTTCTTTACGCGTGACGCCTCCATTAGTCTCGGTTCGTGGTCTCATCGACGTCCTCCGTCCTCCTGGCGGCTCCGCACCACGGCCTCGCGGAGGGCATCCGGTCGCTTCTGGGAACGGCGTTCGACGCGGTCGTGATGGTGGCGGACGAGAGGTCGCTATGCGAAAGCGCGCAGCGACTCGAGCCCCGATTGGCGGTCGTGGACCTGGCGCTCGCCCACGGAGACATCTGCGGGTTGATCCGCCGACTTCGACTCGGTTGTCCGGGATTGAAGGTGATCCTGCTCAGCGCTCACGACGAGCCGGCAGTCGCCAGGGCGGCCATGGAAGCGGGAATCGAGGGACTCGTCAACAAGCGGGAGATTGCCACGGACCTGCTGCCCGCGGTAGAAGATGTGCTCCGAGGAGAACGGCACTTCCCCCCGACGAGGCTGTGAAATGAAACTAGAAAACGTCATCGAACGCGCCCATGAGCTCGCGCGCCCGTACCGCATCACCGACGGAGAGAAGTTCCGGCTCGACGACGTGGACCCGGGCGATACCGGAGGTCTCGAGGCCGAGGATAAACCTCGGGCCAAAGAAGCCCTCCAGACAGGCATCGAGGCGCTCGCCGAGCTCCAGGACATGCTCTACGCGCAGGATCGATGGGCAGTTCTCCTTGTCTTTCAGGCCATGGATGCCGCCGGCAAGGACGGGGCCATCAAGCACGTGATGTCCGGCGTCAATCCCCAGGGCTGCCAGGTCGCGTCTTTCAAGGCGCCCTCCTCCGAAGACCTCGATCACGACTACCTCTGGCGCTGCCAGAAGCACCTCCCCGAGCGGGGACGAATCGGAATCTTCAACCGTTCCTACTACGAGGAAGTTCTGGTGGTGCGGGTCCACGAGGAGATCCTTCAGAAGCAGAAGCTCCCGCCTGACCTGATCGCCAAAGATATCTGGAAAGACCGCCTGCGGGACATCCGGTGCTTCGAGCGCTATCTGTCGGGAAACGGCGTCCTCGTCCGAAAGTTCTTCCTCCACGTCTCGAAGAAGGAGCAGAAGAGGCGCTTTCTCGAGCGCATCGACGAACCCGAGAAGAACTGGAAGTTCTCTTCCGCGGACGCGCGCGAGCGCGGCCACTGGAAGGACTACATGAAGGCCTTCGAGAGCGCGATCCAGAGCACCGCGACCAAGGAATCTCCGTGGTTCGTGGTCCCCGCCGACAACAAATGGTTCACTCGGGTCGTGGTGGCGGCCGCGATCATCGATGCTCTCGCCTCTCTCGACCTCCACTATCCGAAGGTCGGCAAGGAGAAGCTCAAGGAGCTGGCGGAGGCGAAGAAAGGGCTCCTGGCGGAGTAGCCCGAAGAAGACGGATTTCCTGCTTCGCGCGCGTGTCGAGGTCGAGAGCGGCGTCGCGAGTGGGGAGCAGAACGACGTAGGCCTCCGGAGAGGCCGAGGGATCGGGCGAGACCTCGACGGCCGCGCCAAAGACGTCACGAGGGAGTCCCTGGCCGAGCTTGGTGACGCGGCCGAAGTCCATTCTGGCAATTTGCCCGGTGAGAGCGTGGTGATGGCCAGGCGAAGAATGGACTTGGCACGCGCCCACGGCGCGCCGGAGTACAGGCGCTCGCTACCTTCTCTCAGCTGAGCCCGAGTGGGGCCGTAGAGAGCTCCGCCTTCGGTAAAGTCCACTGCCCAGACTGCATTCCTCGCCGACACCGTACCAACCGTCTTCGGGAAGCGCCGGCTCACCGTGGAGGTCGTCCGTTTTCTCTTCGACACGGAGTGACATAATATCTCTCTCACGACGCGACGAGCTCAGCCGTCATCAAGAGTCTGCACTGCCCCGCTAGCGCCGAGCCCGGATTGCTCCTGAGGAACTTGATGAACCTCGATTCCGGAACCCGCCTCGGGCCCTATGAGATCGTGTCGTTTCTGGGCGCGGGCGGCATGGGCGAGGTGTATCTTGCCCGCGACAGCCGGCTCGAGCGGCGCGTCGCCATCAAGATCCTCCCGGCGGAGCTGGCCTCCCATCCCGAGAGGCGTCAGCGGTTCGAGCGCGAGGCCCGCGCGGTGGGAAGCCTGAATCATTCTCACATCTGCGTTCTTCACGATATCGGCGAAGACCGCGGCGTCCATTTTCTGGTCATGGAGTACCTGGAAGGCGAGACGCTCGCGCAGCGCCTCAGCCGGGGAGCGCTGCCCCTGGAGCTGGTCCTCCGCTACGCGGTGGAGATGGCTGAAGCCCTCGAGCAGGCGCATCACCGTGGCGTCGTCCACCGCGACCTGAAGCCGGCGAACGTGATGGTCACCAAGGCCGGCGTGAAGCTTCTGGACTTCGGTCTTGCCAAGTTTCGCGCCGAGACATCGGGAGCCTCAGGGCTTTCCTCCTTGCCTACCGAGTCGCGGGGTCTAACCGCGGACGGGGTGATTCCAGGAACTTTGCAATACATGGCGCCCGAGCAACTGGAGGGGAGCTCGTGGCGCACTATCAGGATCGGTGGACGAGCCGCATCCTGAACCGCCCGCACGAGGATCCCGAGGCTTACCGCGGGTCGACCCCATCTGCTACGCGGAAGGCCTTCGCGACTCCCTTCTCATCGTGCACGGGCTCATCGACGACAACGTGCAGTTCCAGGACGCGGCGCGGCTCATCCAGAAGCTCATCGAGCTCGAGAAGCCGTTCGAGGTGATGGTCTACCCGATGGAGCGCCACGACATCGAGATTGAAGCGAGCCGGTACGACTGCAACCGGAGAGAGGTTTCTTCGAGACGCACCTCCGCTGGTGAAGATGCGCGGGATGGGCGGTCCCCGTCATTCGGTGGACAGGCTTGTTCGATCGCGCGTCAGATAGTCGGCCGGAGTTTCTATCTTGATTCCCTGGAACGGATTCAAAACCAGCAGGTCGTCATCCCCGGTGATGATGGTTTGAGCCTCGCCACTCACGGCGAGCGCCAAGAACTTGTCGTCCTTGGGATCTCTGCACGCCTGAACCGCAGCGATGACCGGAACCCATTCGGCGACGCGCCCGAGGAGGCGGAGGAACTGCTGGCGATCCGCGAGCGTGACATAGCGGTCGAACTTGGCGCGGGCGAGAGCATCGGCGAGCTCGATCATGGTCGCCTCGGAGATGAGGAGTTGCCCTTCGTCCACGACCCTCCGGACCGCGCGACCGGGTACGGAGTCTGGCAGGAGGAGGCGGCTGATGAGAGCGTTGGTATCGACGACCACGCGCTCCCTAATCTTCATCCGACAGGATCTCGGCCAGCACTTCCTCGGTCAGGCCCCGCGCACCGGCCTCTCCCGCCACGCGATCGCAGAAGCGCTGAAATTCCGCGGCGTTGAGCCCGCGCAGACGCTCATACTCCTGAGCGGAGAGCAGCACGGCGACGTCGCGCTTCTGACGGCGAATCACGACCGGCTCACGCTGCGCCGCATCGAGCAACGCCGCCAAACGCTGCTTGGCCTCGGTAGCAGAGACAGAGCGCATCAGAATCCAACCCCGTGTCATATTTTAGATAAAATAGACAAAATAGACAAGTAAGTTGGCGTGCTCGAAGATCCCGTGCTCCCAACCGCGATTTGAGATGGACTGAGGTGATAACACCGTCACTCCCGGGATCGCCCGCGGTATCACCGGACCGCGTGGTGCGGATGTGGGGCGACGGGGTCGGACTTTCGCCACGGGCATACGCTTCGCTCCTCGCGGACATCACGGAGCGGGTGGAGATCGTCGAAGACGACTACCTCCTCGGCGGCGAGATCGAGCGGTTCGAGAAGCGTTGGGCGGAGCTTCTGGGGAAGGAGCGGGCCGTCTTCATGCCCATTCCTCGACCGGCTGCGCGCGGCCGTGCGCATTTCCGAGGATTTCTACGCGTCCATCGGCCGCCACCCGGCGTTCTCCGTCGAGCGCGCCCCGTACGGCACCAACCTTGCGCACGTCACGGTGAAGCGGGGCGATCCCGCCGGGTTCGCTCGTCGACTCACGGAGCGCGGTGTCGAGCTTCCCGACGGCGGTACGGGACGGTTCACCCTCCAGGTGAACGAGACCTGGGCCCGCACCTCGGCCGCCGAGCTGGCGAACGCCTTCGGGCAGTCGGCGATCTGAGCTTCCGGCGCACGCCGCGCCTACCGCGACGCCCCCGTCATGCCGTTCAACATCTGCTCGAGCGCGGCCTGATCGGGGCCGATGACCCTTTACTTCCGGATGAAGAAGCTCGCCATTCAACGCCCTCGCTGAGTGAATCTCTCGTCTTCGGAAGAAGATCTTGAGCCTCGCATTCACGATATTGGCGGCGGTGTCGAAGTCCTCCTCGAGCGTCTGGCGGGAGCCGTCCCGGATGAAAAGGACCTCGAAGCCGAAGCAGAGGCACGAAGAACGCGAAATCGGCGATGTGCCGTCGCGGCCGAAGCTCCTACCTCACGGAGCGCCGTTAACGGAGTTGTCTGCGCGCATCGGTCGGTCTAGCATCTAGCCACAATGTGTCGTTGGATGGCCTACTCCGGTTCTCCCGTGCTCCTCGAAGAGCTTCTGTTCAAGCCCAAGCACTCGCTCATCGATCAGAGCATGAGCTCACATTCGCTGGATACGCCCACCAACGGAGACGGGTTCGGCGTCGGCTGGTACGACGGGCGAGGGCGGCCGGGGCTATTTCGCAGCATTCGCCCGGCGTGGAACGACTTCAACCTGCGGGAGATCTGCGCCTTCGTGGAGTCTCCTCTGTTCCTGGCGCACGTTCGCGCGACGTCCCAGGCCACGATCCAGGAAACGAACTGTCATCCGTTCCGGCACGGCCGCTGGCTCTTCGTCCATAACGGCGAGATCCAGGGGATCGAGAAGATCCGCCGCGATCTGCTGTTCCGCATCGATCCCCGGTATTTTCCCGAGGTCTCGGGAACCACCGATTCCGAAGTGATGTTCTTCCTCGCCCTCACGTTCGGGCTCGAGAGCGAGCCGGTCGAGGCCGTTCAGCGGATGGCGGGCTTCGTGGAGGATGTGTCGCGAGCGAACGGTGTCGCCGACCCGATCTGGATGACGCTCGGATTCAGCGACGGGCAGAGGCTGTACTCGGTGCGCTACGCGACCGACGGGGATGCCCCGACGCTTTATCACAGCCGGGCGATGGAGGATTTGTACCGGCTCAACCCGGCTCTTCGCGACCGTTTCTCCGCGGACGCCCGGGCCATCGTCTCCGAGCCTCCGGGAGAGGTTGCCGCGGGCTGGACCGAGATTCCTCAGAAAACCGTCGCGATCGTCGAACGAGGGGAGATCGAGTACCGTCCCTTCGAGCCGCGCGTTCCCTGATGCCAGGAAATTGGAAGCTCTCGAGGATTCGCGCGTGCGGTGTTCTCCTCGCAGGCTTCGCACTCGTTCCGGCCGTGCCGAGCGCGGCGCAAGAGCCCCACAAGCGGGTGCTCATCCTGCACTCGTTCGGTCCGAACTACGCGCCTTTCGACGTGTTTGTTTCCGGGCTGCGAAAGGAGCTGGCGCGTCTCTCGCCGACGCCGGTGGAGTTCTTCGAGGCGTCCCTCGAGACGGCCCGGTTTACCAAGACGAATTCCGAAGATCCTCTCGCCGACTACCTGAGCGCTCTCGTCCTGGAGAGCGGCATCGATCTCGTGGTCTCCATAGGTGGCCCTGCGGCGCGCTTCTGCCGCGCTCACCGCGAGCATCTCTTCCCGTCCACGCCTCTTCTCACGGCGGGCCTTGAGAGGCGGCTACTGACGGAGGGGGCGCCAGTGGCCCGTGCCGCCTCGGTCACGGTTGTGCTCGATTTGCCGGGGGCCATCGATCACATCCTGAACTTGCTCCCCGATACCACCGACATCCTCGTGGTCATGGGCGGTTCCGCCCACGAAAAGCTCTGGGTCGAGGAATTTCGCCGGGAGTTCCAGCGATTCGCGGACCGGATCCGCTTCACCTGGTTGCACGAGCTCTCGCTCGAGGAAATGCGCGAGCGGGTATCCGACCTTCCACCAAATACCGCCATCTTCTACGGGCTGGTCACCGTCGATGGCGCCGGGGTTCCCCAGGAGCATGACGAGGCCCTGGAACGGCTGCGCGACGTCTCCAATGCGCCTATCTTCGGGTTTTCGATAACCAGATGGGCCGAGGCATCGTCGGCGGACCCTTGATCTCTGTCTCGGAGACGAGCCGCCGAGCGGCCGAGATCGCGCTCCGGCTCCTGAGGGGCGAAGCCCCCGAAAGCGTACGGACGGAACCGCTGGCGGCGGGAGCACCGGTCTACGACTTCCGCGAGCTCGAGCGGTGGGGCATAAGGGAGTCGCTGCTACCTCCGACGAGCACGATTCTGTTTCGGCCGCCCTCGTTGTGGAGGGAGTACGGTTGGCCTCTGGCGATCGGTCTCAGCGCCTTGTCTTTGCAGGCGGTCCTCATCGGCGGGCTTCTCGTGCAGCGGTCGCGGCGCCGGGTCGCCGAGGAGGAGGCCCGGGCACTCGCGCATCGCCTGCTTACCGCGCAAGAGGACGAGAGGCGACGGCTAGCCAGAGAGCTCCACGACGATCTCAGCCAGCGGCTCGCCCGTCTCTCGATCGACGCCGCCCGGGTGGAGCGGTCGATTTCTCCCTCGGCGGAGAAGGACTCGGCCCGGACGATGCGAGCGGATCTTTCGCGTTTGAGCGACGACGTTCACGCTCTGGCCTACCAGCTCCATCCCTCGGTGCTCGACGACCTCGGGTTGAATGAGGCGCTCAAGGTCGAGTGCGAGCAGTTCACCCGGAGGGAGTCGATTCCCGCGCAGTTGACGACTAGGGGGCCGGCGTCAGCTACCTTTCGCCGTGTAACGCACCGCCATCACCGTGATGTCGTCGGACTGGGGCGCCCGGCCGGCGAAGGATTTCACCGCGTCGTAGACGCTTCGGGCGAGCTCGGTGTTCTTTGCATGACCGGTCTTCGCCACGTGCTCCTGAAGGCGCTCGGCGGTGAAGAAGTCGCCGCTCTCGTCGAGCGCCTCGCTCACCCCGTCGGTATAGAGCACGAGAGCGTCTCCGGACGTCAAAGTCGTTCTCTGCGCCCGATACTCGGAAACTTCGATGAGGCCGAGGACCGGTCCTCCATCGACCTCGAGGAATCTCGGCTCGGGGGCCGCCCCGGGAACGAGCACCGGCGGGTCGTGTCCCGCCGAGGCGTACGAGAGCTCTCCCGTCGCGAGATCGAGAACTCCGGCGAAGAGCGTCACGAACATCCCCTGCTCGTTCTCCGTGCAGAGTCCGCGATTCACGGCGCCGAGGACTTCGGCGAGATCGGGCTCTCGCGCGGCGATGGCGTGAAACATGGTCTTCGCGCGGGCCATGAAGAGGGCGGCGCCGACTCCCTTTCCCGATACGTCCCCGACGACGAACGTGAGCTTGCCGTCCACCAGGAAATGCTCGTAGAGGTCGCCGCCGATCTGGCGGGCGGGCTCGAGGATGGCGTGGAGCTCGAAGCCGTCTCCAGGCCGTCCGCCCGCGCTCGCGGCGGGAAGCATGTCGACCTGGATGCGGCGCGCGATCTGGAGCTCGCTCTCGAGGCGCTCTTTCGCCTTGGTCGTAGCTTCCAGATCCTTGATGTAGGTCTTCAGAGAATCGCGCATCCGGTGAAAGGCGGACGTGAGGGCTCCGATCTCGTCGGCCGAGCGAACCGCGGGAAGGGCCCCGTCGAGGTTGCCGGTCGCGATTTCACCCGCGCTCGCCGAGAGCTCGGTCAGCGAACGGGTGAGGCGGGAGGAGAGCGCCGCCACCAGCGCCACCAGGCAGACGAGCCCCACTCCGAGGATCAAGAGCTCGGTGCGCGCGAGCCGATGGACCTCGGCGAGGAGCTCGTCTTCGGGATAGATCGCGGCGAACGACCAGCCCGCCCCGCCCACAGGGCGGAACGCCGCCCGGGCCTCCTTCCCCAGATACAGGTCGCGATAGGGGACGAAGCCTTCCTCTCCACGAAGCATCATCTCCAGGATCACCTTGGTCTCGGGATCCGCTTCCGGCCGCACCAGCTCGAGAGCGGTCTTGTCGGAGACGACGTAACGCGGATCGGGATGCGCCAGGATGCGGCCTTTTCGCGAGAGGACCACGGCGTAGGCCGAGCCTTCGAGGTCTTCTGACTCGACGACCTCCCGCAGCCACTCGATCGAGAGGTCGGCGGTCACGACGCCGAGGAGCTTCCGCTCTCCGCCTTCACCCCGGAAAACGGGCACGGAATACGTGACCATCAAGACGTCGCCCCCGCCCTCGTCGAAGTAGGGCTCCGACCAACGAGGCTGCCCGGAAGAGGCCGCGGCCGTGTACCAGTCCTTCTCCCAGTATCGATAGGAATCCGCGGCCAGATCGAGTCTCTTCGTCTCCTTCCCCTGTCGGTAGAAGTAGGGCGCGTAGGCCTGTCGGTCCGGCGCAACGGCGGCCGCCGATCCATAGAGTCTGGGATTGCCTTCGACGAAAGCGCGGATCACTCGCTCGAGCTCATCGGGAGACACGGAGGTATGCTCGATCGTCGATGCCAGCAGACGCGTGCCTTCTTCGACGGAGCGGAGAATTTCCTCGATCTCGCGGGCGTGAGATTCGGCCGTTCGGAGCGCGATCCGAGAGGCGTCCTCGAGCACGAAAGCACGGGACACGAGAAAGGAGTAGACGAGGGCGAGGGCGAAGACGATCCCCGTCGTTCCGGCCACCCAGAACAGAAGGCGTGAAGCTACGCTGCGGAATGCCATGGGACCGGCTCTACTTGAGCTCCACCAGGATGGCTCGCGCCGCGCCGGAGGCGAGCTTCTCCGTGTGAGACCGGTTCCCCGGGTTGAAGCTCGCCTCGCCGCGGGCCACGCGGGTCACCCGGCTCTTGCCGTCCGCGGTCGTCGATTCGATCTCGCCTCCCTCCATGACCACGACGACGACGTCCTTGTCGTGGAAATGCATGGGCGAGGGCTTATCCGTCCAGCGGTACTCCCAGATTGCGACGCGCTCGTTCTCGAGCCGGTTCATCGCGCCCTCTCGAGGAAAGGCGCTCGGGAGCCCTGAGGTGTTGGGAATGGGAGGCGCCCTATGGTCCTTGAGATCGATGAGGATCGCGTGCCTCGGGTTCTCGTCGACGAGACCTTCTTCGATGTGGGTGACGCCCTTCGGCTGAAAGAGGACGAAACCCTCCTCCACCTTCGACTCCCGGCTCGTGCCATCGGGCATGGTCACCTTGATGGGCGAGCCGACGAGGTAGACGCCGACGAGGTCGTACTTGTGACGGTGCATGGGGCTCGGCTTGCCCTTGATCCAGGTGACATCCCAGATGGTCACCCGCTCGTTGTCGAAGATCTGCTTCACGCCCTCGCGCGGAAACGCGTGGGGCAG
>CAZKNR010000243.1:0-50687 GCA_964553925.1 uncultured Acidobacteriota bacterium | reverse complement strand
TCAGCGAGAGCAGGAGAGCGAACGCGAGCCGCGGGGCCATGGTCGTGGAGAGTATCACAGCGGGTGGAGGTCCCGGCCGAGGCGCCGAAATCGCGCCTCGGGGACGACGCGCGGAGGACGTGCGAGAATGACCGCTATTCTGATCGCTTCGACGCCGGAGAGGCATCGGCCCTGCCGCGAGAGCGTGCTTGAGGGTATTGCCTTGCATCCGCTCCATGGCGATGAAGGGCTTCCCCTCGTGCTCTCCGAGGTCGTTCACCACGCAGATGTGGGGATGGTTGAGCGCCGACGCGGCACGCGCCTCCCGCTTGAACCTCTCGAGAGCCTCCGGGCTGTCGAGTGCGTCGGGGAGGAACTTCAGCGCCACTTTCCGGCCCAGGTTCAGGTCCTCCGCCTCGTAGACCACTCCCATACCCCCCCGCCCAGCATAGAGAGGATGCGGTAGTGGGAAACCGTCTCGCCAATCACGTCAGTCCCCTCGGCTTTCGAAGGCCACATTTAACGGACGCCCGATCCTTACTCATTTCGTTTCGGGAATTGGACCGGCAGCGGCGCTGAAGCTCAAAGTTCTCAGAGTAGGGGTAGAACGAGAATATGAATCCCAACATGGCGCGGAGTGGTTCGACGAACAAGTCCGGCTTCTCGAAGTTGGGCGGTCGGAGTTTCCAGGTCGCGAGGCTCGTCTCGGCGGCAACGCATGCCGGTCAGCGAAAAGCCTTGCCATCAAGAACTTCGGTGCCGCGACATTCTTTCGAAGACCGGAAAGGGAAAAAACACGAGCTCGGCGGTGGCGCGATAGGAGGGCTCGGCTTGCCGCTCGTGCAATTGAAAATGTATTGACATTTTCAAAACTCGACGCTATGCTTCAAGTAAAAGTAGTAGGTATGGTGCAAAATCGATGGCGAAAACGCCAAACAGGATCAAGGTAACCTTTTCTTTCCCCTCTCGATAACGATGGAAATCCCTTCGATCGAGAGACCTGGAGATGGTGGCAGCGAGAGATGAAGTCGCTCGACGTCGACTTCTCGGAACTGGGCGTCGCCGGTGGAGTGTGGCGAGAACAGAAAGACCGCTGCCGGTGGATCATGACTGTGATTCGAGAAGAAAAGCTGATCGAGATTCGAGAGTTTTTGAGAGAAGGGCGTAAGAGATTTGGGCAAACGGTGATGTACCTCGATCATCACCCGGTGTTCTTTGAGCTCGTGAAGTAGAGCTGACCGGGCCGCCTTCGCACTGAGCTTTGAGCGGCACGTAGTAGAGAAAAAGAATGAAGTATGTAAACTCGGATACGGACGTTGAGATCGAGCTGACGGGGCTGACGGAAGAGAAGACGAAGTTCTATCGTCAGGCCCTTGGGAAATTTCGCGAGAACGTGGATTGGCTGGTCTTCGAAGAGTTTGTCTTCGGGCCAATGTCCCCGCTCTACTCCGAGCGGAAATCTCGCCTTGAGGTAATCGCGGACCCGCTTTACCTCGCACTGGAAGACATGTGGCTGCAGCTCGGCGTACAGCAGGGCATGGTCAAAGCGGAGACCACGCAGGAGGATCACGCTGTTGGCAAGAGGAGGCAGGAGAACAGGGGCGGGCAGGCCGCCGACAGGACCAACGCGGCGAGAGATCGTCACCTGGCGACTACCCGTTGATCTTCTGGTGCGCCTCCGGGCCCATGCGAGGCTGGAGCGGCTCCCGGTCACGACCTGGGTAGAGCGGCGGCTTCTGGAAGCACTCCGTAGCCCTCGGGTAAGCGCCTCTGGAGCGGAGCACGGTGCGAACGACCGAGGATGAAGGCGCGCCTCGTACACCACGCCCATGCCTCCGCCGCCCAGTTTGGAGACGATGCGGTAGTGGGAAACGGTCTTGCCAATCATGGCTAGAACGAGAACTTGACTCCCACCATGGCGCGGAGAGGGGTGACCCGAAAGTTCGGCTCCGCGAAGCTGAGGGCTACAGAAGTTGCTGGTCACGAGGGTTTGTCGAAGCCGGTTTGAAACTGGTCCATTATGGCGGCTAACAACTGGTCCACCGACGAAAGTCGAATCGAAGCTAAAGCCCGCATTGCTTTTACTTAAGCTTAATTAACGAAGGAGTCCGTGTCGGAATGTGTAAACGTCGAGCGAGGTCGTGCTACCGCTTCGGGCTTGGCCACGCCGCTCATCGCAGGTCGTCTGCGGTCCTAGACAGTTAGCGGGCGGAGAAGAGTGTCCGAGCGGCGCGGACCTGGCTTGGCAGATCGTCGTGCTGGTGGTTGGTCAGGAGTTGCGCGTGAAGGACCATACCCGCCGAGCCGATGCCACGATCGCCGGTGCTTTTGTTCGACTAAATCGGCCTCTGCCGTCTACTACCACTCGCGCGGTGTTCGCGTTAGGCTCTGGGGGGCCGTAGGTCTTCGGGTAAAATCGGAAGCGTCGGCGGGACCAAGGGCAGACATGCGAAGACTGATCCGATTCGTCCTGGCGACACTGGGCATTCTGGTGATGTGCACCGCCGTCGTCGGGATCGGCCTTTTGGAAGGCTGGTGGCGGTCACCATTGGTTCCGCGGGGTGACACGCAGGCGTTCATGAACGCGCTCGTACGCGAGGTCGAGACGACCCGCGCGGGAAACGTCGGCCTCGCCTTGATCGAGGACGGCTCCGTCTATGCGGAGCACATGAGCTCGGTCGGCGAGCCGGTGGACCGGGACACCGTCTTTCAGGTGGCGTCGCTCAGCAAGTGGATAACCGCTTGGGGCGTTATGGCGCTCGTCGAGCAGGGCCGCTTCGATCTGGAGGCGCCCGTCTCCCGGTACCTCACGCGCTGGGCGTTGCCCGAGACCGGCTTCGACAACGACGGCGTCACGATCCGTCGCCTGCTCAGTCACACCGCGGGCCTGACGGACGGCCTCGGTTACGCGGGCTTCGCGCCCGTCTCACCGGTGCAGACGCTGGTGGCTTCACTGACACAGGCGGCGGACGCATCGCCGGGCGCGAGCGGCAGAGTGCAGGTGGGCTATGCGCCGGGCGAGAGGTTCGAGTACTCGGGCGGTGGCTACACGCTGCTGCAGTTGCTGATCGAAGAGGTCAGCGGCGAGACGTTCGAGGCCTACATGCAGCGCGCCGTGTTCGAGCCGCTCGGCATGGATCACTCGACGTTCGTCTGGGACGAGACCCGTGGCTTCAAGCTCGCCCCCTCTTTTGGCGTGGACTCGACGCCCACCCCCTACCTGCGATTCACGTCGTTGGCGGCTACCTCGCTGTACACGACAGTGGGGGACATGACGACGTTCCTCCAGGCGCACCTGCCGGGAGCCCGGGGGGAGCCGGTCGGGCGCGGGGTGCTCACGGCCAATGCCCTGCAGCTGATGCGGGAGCCGCACGCGTCTCAGTTGGGCCAAGAGATCTGGGGCTTGGGGACGATGCTGTACGCCCCCAACAGCGCGGGGGGCTTCGTCGTCGGTCACGACGGCAACAACGAGCCGGCCATCAACACCGCGGTGCGGCTCAACCCCGCGACCGGGAACGGCATCGTCATCCTGGAGACCGGGAATCGCCTGCTGGCCACGCGGCTGGCCGGCGAGTGGGTCTTCTGGGAAACGGGAAACCTCGACTTCTTGACCGTCACGATGGAAGCGGAACGCATGTTCACGGTCATCGCGAGCGGCTGGGTCGTGATCCTGGTCGGGGCGCTGGTCGTGGCATGGCGAGGCCGCCGCGCGCGTCGGGTCGTGATGCGCTGAAGCCCGGTGGGCTGGCGGTGAGCGAATCGGGAGGCGGTCAGTTGCACGAGCCGAGCGACATTGCGCTGACCCCAGAGCTCATATGTTCCGTCAAGTAATTCTGCCAGACCAGGTCTCCGGTCGTCTCTATCTCCATTCCATGCCCGGTCGGCATGAGAAACTGGAACAGTTCGTGTCCGAGGCTGAGCGGGTGAAGCTCGACGTCGTGATATGTTTGGCGTCCGAGAGTGAAGTTCGAAGCAAATCTCCAGCGTATTCTGCTGCTCGTTCCAGCCGGACGCTTCCGTTTCAGACGAGGGATTTCCCGATAGAGGGTTTTGGTGTGCCTTCCGTAGAGGAGAGGCCGGCGTTCAGAGACTTCATCCAACAAATCGCCGGAGAGCTGCACGCAGGCAAGACCGTTCTCATCCATTGCCGGATGGGCATCGGCCGCACCGGTACGGTTGCGACGTGCGTGTTGCTCGAGCTCGGTCTAGAAACTGCTACAGCAATCCGTTCGGTTGAGAGTGCAGGTTCTCGTCCCGAGGTTCCCGAGCAGAACGATCTTGTCGCGTGGTATTCCTCTTCAAGTCCCAGAAAGAGTGACCTCTAACTTCGCGATGGAGCAGACGTGGCCATCCCTTTCAGGTAGCATGGAAGCAGGATGATGCGGCGACACCTGCACGGGATTTGCGACACCCCGCCCCGCCAAATCTTGAAGGAGGATGCCTGAGCCAGTTCGCTTCGGGAGGTGATGCTTGTTGCGTCCCTACACTCGCAAAGAGATCCGGAAGCTCGGTAGCAAGCTACCGGAGAGGGGACCCTTTTGTCCGAAGTGCCGAAGCTATCTTCCAGTATTTGCCGAACTGAGCAAGCACGACGAACAACGTCTCCGCGATCTCAGGTCGGAAGGACGCACCCTCGAGACGATCAAGACCCTTCGGGCGCTGACTGGATGTTCTCTGCCGTGGGCCAAATTATGGATTCTTCATCCCAAAGGTCCAAAGAACGTTGACCCGACAGCCCCGTGTCCCTATTGTGGGAAGCCGCTTCGAACACCGCGCGCAATGCAGTGTCAGCATTGCAAGATGGACTGGCATCCCCCGCTTGCTGGAGCGATGAAACCTAGCCTTCCGTTCGGTGACAACTTCGATGTTCAGCAGTTCTGGCAGCCGTCGGACTATGCGAAGAAGGAATACGTGGGCGACGCGCTCACAGAGGAGCAGGTTCTGTCCGTGGAAGGCGAGCTTGGTTACAAGCTTCCAAAGGCTTATGTCGAACTGATGAAGTATCAAAATGGAGGGACACCCGAGAAGACGAACCATCGGACCAAAGAGCGGACCTCCTGGGCCGAGGATCACATCGCGATTACCGGGATATTCTCAATCGGCAGCGGGAAGCCCTGCTCGCTGTGCGGCGGGTTTGGCAGTCAATTCTGGATTCGTGAATGGGGATATCCCCCAATCGGCGTCTACTTCGCTGATTGTCCGTCTGCTGGACACGACATGATTTGTCTCGATTATCGAAAATGTGGTCCGAACGGGGAGCCACAGGTCGTTCATGTGGATCAGGAGTTTGATTACAGGATCACCATGGTGGCTGAGAACTTCGAGTCATTCATTCTCGGCCTGGAAGGTGATGAAGCCTTTGACGACGAAGCCTAACGAGGCACAGAGGGCGCTCGCCCGCCGCTCAACGTCGTTCACAGGCAGCGCAAGGGGATGATGGATCGACTTGTCGCGCTCATTGTGGATGAAAGCAAATGGCTGACCGCGTCGATGGGTTTGGCCTTTCTGGTTGTCTCGACGCAGCTCTACAGGCACCGCCATTCGGGTCTCCCACAGAGGGCCGCCCGACGCGGGATCTTGGCGGCGATGCATTTGTTCTTCGGGGTTACGATCGGAACCATGGCTTTTGGTCACCTTCTGGCCGTGACTACCAAGCTCGCATTGGGGAGGCTTCAGGGCTCCATCCTGGTGCTCTACGGGATCGGCACCGTCTTGGCGATACCCTCCTGGGGGCTCATATATCAAACGCGGGAGGTGCTCGCCTCTGACGACAAGCACGGGCGGGCGACAGTGGTTCTCAACGCCTGGCTGGCGATCGCACTCCTGGCTCGGGGGATTCACAACCTGCCCCTCGCCGTGCCAGCCTTTCTCAACATCGGCTACCATCTGCACTCTCGCAAGCTGGTGGGTTGGGCGATTCTCAGCCTGTCGGTCGCCGTCAATGTGGGCTTGTTCATTGGGTCGTTGATATTCCTTTCGAGCGGTCAGAGTTTCGAACAATTCAGAGGGATTGAGTAAGGAGATCCAGAATGGAACATGTGATCGCAAATCTGCTTCGCGACTTCGAGAACGGAAAGCTGAGCCGGCGGGAGCTCATTCGGAGCCTGGCACTTACGGTGACGGCTGCGTCTGTCGCAACCGCCGCGCCGACCGCCGAGGGTCAAGGCTTCAAGGCAGTTGCCGTCAATCATATTTCCTTTGGCGTTGCCGACTACGGAAGGACGCGCGACTTCTACGCCGACCTCCTCGGCATGAAGGTCGCGAACGACGACGGGAAACAGTGCACTCTTGCTTTTGGCGACAGCTTCATCGTCGCCCGGAAGAGCCGCGAGGCGGACAGCAAGCCGCTCGTGGATCACTTCGCCATCACCATCGACACCTGGAACAAGGACGCCGTCGAGGCCGAGCTCAAGCGGCGCGGGCTCGAGTTCCGGCCGGATACGGACGACAGTTTCATCGTAAAGGATCCAGACGGCTACTCCCTCCAGATCAGCGGCAGAGGGATGAAGGCGTAGTCAGTCGACTAGACAGTCTATTCGACTGGTCGTGGAGACAAATCGCCACCGGAGGCGTGGTGATAGGATATTTCCGGAGGTCGAAATCTTGTCCAGGTCCTGTGCTACTTTCCTCATCGCGATGCTTTCCCCCTCTTCGGCGTTCGCGGCGGCTGCCGGAGACTTCAACTCGTCGTGGGCTCGCTTCGAGACCTTCTTCTCCGACCTTATGAAGAACGAGCCGATGGTCGGGGGCGCGGTGTGGTTTTTCCACGAGGGGCGTCCCTCGGCGAAACTCCTGCACGGCATGGCCGATATCGAGCAGAACCGCTCGGTCGACGAGGACACGATCTTTCACTGGGGCTCGGTGACGAAAACCTTGACCGGGATCGCCATCCTGCAGCTCCGGGACCGGGGTCTTCTCGACCTCGACGATCCCCTCGTGAAGTACCTCCCGGAACTTCGGAAGGTTCATAACCCTTACGGGGACATGGAGACGATCACCCTCCGCCACGTCATGACTCACTCCGCGGGGTTTCGCGCGGGAACCTGGCCCTGGGGAACGGGAGAGCCGTGGCAGCCGTTCGAGCCTACGGAGTGGGAGCAGCTCGTCGCGATGTTCCCCTACACCCGGATCGAGTTCGAGCCCGGGAGCCGTTTCAGCTATTCGAATCCCGCCATCATCTTTCTCGGACGCATCATCGAGATCCTCGCCGGGGAGGACTACGAGGTCTACGTCGACAAGAACGTCTTCAAACCTCTCGGGATGCACCGGAGCTATTTCGATCGGACGCCGTACCACCTGCTCCAGTTCCGCTCGAACAACTACACCGTCCGCGACGGCTCACCTCAGGCCAACGGGCTCGACTTCGACACCGGGATCACCGTCTCCAACAGCGGCCTCAACGCGCCGATTTCCGACCTCGGACTCTACGTCGCCTTTCTCATGGGAGATCCCGCGCGGCAGGGGGAGTACGATCGAGTGCTGAAGCGGTCGTCCCTCGAGGAGATGTGGGAGCCCGGGCTTCCGATGACCGACCCGGTCGCGGAGACGACCGGAACGTCCCGCGAGTCGATCGGTCTCATCTTCTTCGTCTCCGAGAGAGACGGGATGAAGCTCGTCGGCCACACCGGAAGCCAGGCGGCGTTCCAGTCGTTTCTCTACGTGGATCCGCGAGCGCGGACTGCGGCGATTGCCGCCTTCAACACCGATGGCATCGAGAGAGACGGTGAGCGCCGTCCCGACGCTCAGAAGGTGCTCACGCGGGTACGAGAGCAGCTCTTCGAGGAGATCTTCCCGCTCTTTCGGACGCCCTGAGAGTCCGAGTGCTACAATTCTCTCGAGGAGAGCTCGGATGCCTCGCGCGAAGAGGACGATTCCACCGGACCCAGTGATCGAGGCCTATAAGAAGGACGTAGACCTGACTCTCCTCGAGGAGAATCTCAGGCTCACCGTCGACGAGCGTCTCGAGAAGCTCATGGCCATACAGAGGTTTGCCGAGGAGCTCCGACGGGCGGGCAAGAAGTTTCGGGGAGATCCTTGACCGACTTTGAATCCCTCCTGCGCCTGCTTGCGCGGGAGCAGGTCGAGTTCATCCTTGTCGGGGCGCGGCGGCCACGGTACACGGCTCGTCGAGACTGACTCAGGATCTGGATATCGTTTACCTCTGAGCCCCCGAAAACCTGCGTCGCCTCGCGGAAGCGCTCTCGCCGCAGCATCCTTACCTGCGGGGCGCCCCCGCGGGCCTTCCGTTTCGCCTCGACGCCGAAACTCTTCAGCGCGGTCTGAATTTTACGCTGGTAACCGATCTGGGGGACCTCGACCTCTTGGGCGAGATTGCCGGGGGCGGCAACTTCGAAGCGCTCCTCGACCATGCGCAGCCGATCGAAGTATACGGTACCCCGTGTTACGTACTGGGCCTCGAGCGCCTGATAGAGGTGAAGCGGGCTGCCGGGCGTCCCAAGGACTTCGAAGCCATAGCCGAGCTCGAGAAAATCCTCGAGGCCCGAGAGCGCGACTGAACGTCAGCTTCGAAGGAGTTTCTTGTACCGGATGCGGTGCGGCGTCTCCGCGTCCTTCCCCAGCCGGCGCTTTCGGTCCGCTTCGTAGTCGCTGTAGTTCCCGTCGAACCAGACGATCTGGCTCTCGCCCTCGAACGCGAGGATGTGGGTGGCGACGCGGTCCAGGAACCACCGGTCGTGGCTCACGACGAAGGAGCTTCCCCCGAACTCCAGGAGCGCTTCCTCGAGAGCGCGCAGGGTATTGACGTCGAGGTCGTTTGTGGGCTCATCGAGGAGGAGGAAGTTCGCGCCCTCCTTGAGCATTCTCGCGAGGTGCACGCGGTTGCGCTCTCCCCCGGAGAGCTCCTTCACGCGTTTCTGCTGATCGGAGCCGCTGAAGTTGAAGCGAGCCACGTAAGCCCGCGAGGGGATCTCGCGCTTTCCGAGGACCACGTTGTCGTATCCGCCGGAGATCACATCGAAGACACTCTTCTCGCCGTCGAGCGTCCGGTCCTGATCGACGTAGCCGAGCTTCACCGTATCTCCCAGGCGAAGGCTTCCGCCTTCCGGCGATTCCTTCCCCACGATCATTCGAAGGAGCGTCGTTTTCCCGGCGCCGTTCGGGCCGATGACGCCCACGATTGCCCCCGGAGGGACCTGGAACGAGAGGCCCTCGATCAGGATGCGGTCCTCGAACGCCTTCGAAAGGTTCTCGGCCTCCAGAACGAGCTTGCCCAGACGCGGCCCCGGAGGAATGTAGATCTCGAGGTCTTCCGACGCTTTCTCGTGCTCCGCGGACAGGAGCTCTTCGTAGCGGGCGACGCGAGCCTTGCTCTTCGCCTGCCTCGCCCGGGGCGCCATGCGGATCCACTCGAGCTCGCGCTCGAGCGTCTTTTGCCTCTTCGTCTCCGACTTCTCCTCGATCGCGAGCCGCTCCTTTTTTTGCTCGAGCCAGGAGGAGTAGTTCCCTTCGAAGGGGATGCCGTGGCCGCGGTCGAGCTCCAGAATCCATCCAGCGACGTTGTCGAGAAAATACCGGTCGTGGGTGACGGCAATGACCGTCCCCGGATAGCGCTGCAGATGCTGTTCGAGCCACTGCACCGTTTCGGCATCGAGATGGTTCGTGGGCTCGTCGAGGAGGAGGATATCCGGCTCCTGGATGAGGAGCCGGCAGAGCGCGACCCGGCGCTTTTCTCCCCCGGAAAGTACGTCGACCTGGGTGTCGGGCGGAGGACAACGGAGCGCGTCCAGGGAGAACTCGAGCTCCGCCTCGAGGCCCCAGCCGTTGACCGACTCGATCTTCTCGAGGAGCGTCCCCTGTCTTTCCAGGAGCTTCTCCATCTCCTCCGGTGAGACGTCCGTCCCCAGCTTGTCGCTCACCTCTTCATATTCACGAAGGATGGCGACGACCTCCTTCTTTCCCTCCTCCACTATCTGCCGAACGGTCTTCCCCGACTCGAGCTTGGGCTCTTGCTCGAGATAGCCGACCGAGTAACCTTTGGAGAACGTGAGCTCGCCCTGGTAGCCGTCGTCGAGCCCGGCGATGATACGGAGCAGAGTGCTCTTTCCCGAGCCGTTGAGCCCAAGCACCCCGATCTTGGCGCCGTAGAAGAACGAGAGATAGATGTCCCGCAGGACCTGCCGCTTCGGCGGAAACACCCTGCCGACACCGACGAGAGAGAAAATGATTTGACGATCGTTGGCCATGATGCGGCGCGATTATAGCGCAGCGATTCGGGAGTCAGCTCAGGGAGTGTGGATCGAGCCCTCGGGCTGCGCGTGGAGCTTCTGGCCGCAATGAGCGCAGTGGGGCCAGACGGGCTCGACCGGGCGGCGACAGCTCGGGCAAATCCGGGGCAGGGGAGAGCCGCACTGCGGGCAGAACGCGAAATCGCGCCGCGCCGTCGCCCCGCAGGCAGCGCAGGGCTGAAGAAGAGGGGCCCGGCGCTCCCGGTCTAGAAGGCGCTCGAGGTTTCCCGGCTCCTCCGCCTTCAGGCTCGCAACCCGCGGCTCTCCGGTGGCCGAAGGCTCGTCGAGACTCTCGGGCGACACTTTCCTGAGGTGGTCTATGGCGAGATGGCGGGCGATGGAGAAGAGCCAGGGCTCGAAGGGTCTCCGCTCGTCGTACCGGTGAATTCCGGTCATCACCTTGAGCCAGGTCTGCTAAAAGAGATCTTCGGCCTGAGCGGTATTCCCCGTAAGCCTTACCAGGTAGCGGAAGAGCCGGTTCTGGTAGCGGTTGAGGAGCGCATCGAAGGCGTCCGGGTCTCCGCGGCGGAGCCGCGCGGGCTCGCTATCCGCCGCCATCCAGTCCTCCGATCCAATAGCGCATACCACCGACATGCACATGCTATACGAGCGGGTGCTGAAAAAAGACGCAGGGAGCTATTCGGCGCGAAGAACGCTCATCGGGTCGAGCCGAGCTTGGACCAGCCGCGCTCGTGAGCCGTCACGACCTCGTGCTGCGTCAGTATTTTCCGCAGCGGAACAGGCGTACCTTGGTCGAAGAGTACTCGCACTCAGGCTGGAGCCAAGGCGCTGCGCGCCGCGTGCTCCAGCACGGCGCGAACCTGATCGAGGGTGACGCCTGGAAACCACTCCACGAACTGGGACACCAAGGCGCCATCTTCGAGGTTCTCGACACGTAGGGTGGTACGCCGTGAACGAACCCTCGTAGTAGTCGCGCCTCGTGGACTCGCGTTTGGCGGCGGACACACCGCAAACTCTAGCCCAAGTGGCTCACCCCAGTGGTTGATAGTTCTTGCGGATTTGCGAAGCGCGGGCGGGCGCCCCGAAAACGAAAACCCCCGGGGGGACTGCCCCCGGGGGTATCAACGATGCGAGTAGAGAAGCTTCTAGGGTCCTAGAACTCCCAGCGGATGCCGAACCGCACGGTTCGCGGGTCCAGAAGCGAGATCACTTCATTGTACCGGCTCCCGGACCGGTTGCGAGCGTTGGTCACCACGTTGGAGTTCGTGAGGTTGAACATATCCAGCATGGCGGTCACGCTTCCGGGCCTTCCGAGCGCGAACGCCTTCTCCACGCGGACGTCGAAGATGCCGACGTTGGGCGCTCGGTTGGCGTCGAAGGCCTCGGCGGGAACCACCTCGGCGCCCGCGTTCCGAAGGTTGACGCTGAGCTGACGTGGGTAGTTGAAGCCGCTCTGGAGCTTGTAGGACGCGCTCACGCCGATATCGTAGGGGAAGATGTAACGGCCGACGAGCTTGTAGTTCCAGATCGACGTCTCCCCTATACCAAGGTAGCGCTGGTTGGGCCGCCAGAGCCAGCCGGCAATCCCTGGCTGTGTGGCGCGTAGCACGCCGAGAGTGCTGGTAGAACTGCCGCTGTTCCTCCAGTCGGTGAGCCAGCTATGCTCGAAAGAGGTCAGGAGCAGCCACTTGTCGCTGAACCGCTTGTTCACGCCGAACTCGACGGTGTGGTAATTCCCGTAGTAGTCCGGCATATCGGGAACGTTCCCCGGATTGGTGAGGGTGCGATCGCTCGGAAGCCCAGCCGGCCGGTCCAGCAAATTGATGACCTGATCATCTCCCGTGCCCGCTGTGTTGTCGGCGCCGACGTCATTGAATGGGAAGGGGATGGTGTACTGGTTGTAGCGTGCCATGTCCACTTCGCCCCAGCCGTTCCTCTGGTTCTTGTAGACGTACGAGCCCCTCAGAGAGAAGTTCTCCTGGAGCTCGTGCTCGACGTGGAACGACAGCTCGTCGCCGTAGGCGGGCTCGAGGCCTCGGTCGACTCTCACGAATCCCGCGCCTCCCCCCGTTCTCAGGAAGGCTCCGAGCTCGGGCGACGTGGCGAGAGAGCCATTCGGTCCCGGATCGAGGACTTGGTTTCCGTTCAGGTCGTTGAACCGGTAGACCCGCCTGGCCTCACCCACCGGGTTCTCGGCCGAGCCGATTTCTGTCGAAGGGTTGTAGTAGAACCGGCCGTAGAAGCCCTTCACGACGGTTTTCCCCTTGCCGGTCAGGTCGTAGGCGAAACCGAGGCGCGGACCCAGAGAGGTGAGGGTCACGATGTCGGTCGCGCTGGTCGAGACGGGCTGGAAGAAGTCGCTCTGCTCCGGAGTGAAGCTCTGCTCGGGATAGCTGATCGCGTACCGGTCGAAGCGCACTCCGAGGTTCAACGTGAGCCGGTTATTGACCGTCCAAGAATCTTGAGCGTAGAACGCGGTTCCAAACGTGTCGTCGATCCCCTCGTTCGGGGTGTTGTAGATCCAGACCTCCTCGGGGACGCCGTTTCGATCGCGGTACCAGACGTTTCCGGGCTGGAACCGCAAGAACCCCCTGCGCTCGCGCTGGATCTCGGTCCCGAATTTGAAGCTGTGCGTACCCGCCCAGTCGTCCTTGAAATAGGAGGCGCTTCCCGAGAACTGAGGCTTGAGCGTCGTCCGGTCGTGGTAGTACGACTGGGCTCCGGAGTACTGGTTGGTCCCGAGGTCGATCCGGCCGATGGGCACACCTTCCGTGGAATTGGACTGTGTGGAGCTCGGGAAAAGCGGGAAGTAGTTCCCCCAGTGCGCGTACTGGAAATCGAGGAACAGATCGGTCGAAGGTGTGCTCGTCCACTCAACCTTCATCGGGCGGTTCTTCGAGCTCTGCCACCAGGCGGTCTCGGTGGGAACGGCGAGCGAGAGGTTGCGGAGCGGCTGCAGCTTTGTCCTCTGGTTGAAGAACCCGATGACCTGGTTTTTCGAGTTGATCTGGTAGGTGCCCTTCACCGTGTAGTTGACGAGCTGGCTCTGGGCCGTATCGGGAATCCCCAGGATGACCTTGTACTGGTTGTTGTCGCGGTAGCTCGCGAAGAACCAGGCCTTGCCCTTCACGATCGGGCCTCCGCCGCTCGCGTTGAAGTCGTACTGCTTCGTGATCGGATTCCCCGCGCTGAGACCGCTGGCGGGCGCCTTGAACCCGTCCTCGTTGGTCCCTCCACCGGTCCGAAACTCGTCGGGGACGTTATCGCCCACGGTGTCGGAGTTCTCGTAGTCGTAGTAGACGCTCGCGGAGAAAGCGTCTCCGCCGGACTTGATGGTGAGGTTCAGGAAGGCCCCGGGGCCGGTCTGCTCGCCCATGTTCCCGGCGCCGCCGATGGAGAACTCCTCGAAGCTTCCGAAGTCGAAGTAGCCGGCGTTGGCGTCCTGACCTTCGGTGACGTTGATGCCCTCGAGGAGGGTCTTGTTCTGGCCGGCAAAGCCGTAGGTCGAGAAGCCGGTCTGGGTTCCGGTGTGGGAGCCCCCGACGTCGTAGGACGTCATTTGAAACCCAGGCGCCTGCGCCATGGCCGCCCAGATGTCGCGCGCGTTGGGGATGTCCTGCATCAGCTCCTTGGTGAAGCTGGTGCCGACGTTGGTGTTCTTGATGTCCACCACCGGAGACTCCCCGGTGATGGTCAAGGTCTCCTCCACGCCAGCGAGAGGCATTTGAGTGTTGATAGTGATCGTCGTGGCGAGAACGACCCTCAGCTCTTCACGCCGAACGGTTTGAAAACCCGAAAGCTCGAACACCAGCGTGTAGACACCGGTGGGAAGAGCCGGGAAACGATAGTTGCCGTCGGCCCCGGTAACGGTGACCTGCGGCTGGATGAGAGCCGGACCCGAGACGGTTACGGTGACTCCCGGGAGGACGCCTCCCGTGTTGTCCGTTACCACCCCATCGATGCGGCCTCGGAGCTCCTGGGCGCCCGCGGTGCCCAGGGCGAAAACCAGAGCGACGAACAGGCAAGTCACTAACCTGCCAGACATCTTCATAATAGAGATCCCTCCTGCATAATCAGACTGACGTAACACCGAGTAAAGCAATTGTCATGCCTCAATTCTTCAAAGCGATGGGCGTCATTCCTAGAGGATAAGTCCATGTTTCGTAATTGGTTGCGCAGAAAGCCAGCGGGGTGGGGCACGGGAGCTCATCCACTGGATCGGATCGGAAATCCATCGAGTTGGATTACTTCGAGAGAAAACGGACCATCGCCTTGGCCCTCTCTAGCCGGACTCCGTCGTCGATCCGCTCGGCGGATTCTTCGAGGCCGCGGTAGCCTTCGAGGTTTCGGGAGTTCAGGTCCACGGCGCGCTCGAAGAGCTCCGCGGCGCGCGCGGCGTTGCCGGCGGCGAGCTCGAGCTTTCCCAAGTTATTGAGCTGGATCCAGTCCTCGGGGTCGTTCGCGAGGAGCTTCTCGAACGACTCGCGCGCGAGGTTCCGGTTTCCGAGCTCCGCGTGAGCGATGGCGTGCACCTGGAGCGCGCGTGTCTCCCCGGGGTGCAACGCCAGGATCGAAGAGGCTTCGCGGGAAGCGCGCTCGAGCTCCCCCGACCGAAGCTGGGCTTCCGCGAGAAGCGCCGCTCCCTCCGCGTCGCCCGAATCGCGGGCGAGCATGAGGGCGCCGAAGCGCACCATCGCGGGCGTGTCCCCCCGATCGGAAGACACCTCGGCGCCGAGGAGGAGAGCTTCGCGGTTTTCGGGAAATACTTCCATGGCGTCCGTGACGGCTTCGAACGCCTCGTCGAAACGGCCGAGCTGCCGGTAAAGTCGGCCGAGCGACAGGGGCTCTGTCATCGCGCTCAGCATCCGCTCAGCCTCCTGCGCTCGGCCCGCGCGAATGGCGAGACGAACGAGGCCTTCGAGGGCATCGGCAGTCCGCGGCTCCCGCTCGGAAGCCTCAACGAATGTCTCGAACGCCCACTCGAAGCTCTCGGCTCGCTCGAGCGCCTCGGCTCGGGCGATGAGATCCTCGACCGCTGGAGCGCCATCGACGTCGAGGACGACCTCGCCGAAACCGATGGACTCGATGGCACGCCGGTTCTCACGGCTCGTGTCCTGGTGGAGAGTCCTCGCCGCTCGAAACTCGAGGAGCGGTCGGTCGTCGGTGTGCCGGTCGGCCTCCCGCGCCCACTCGGAGAGGGGAGGCGTCGAGGCGGCGAAGAGCGCGCGGATCCCGTAGCTTCGAAGGACGCCGACGTCGAGGAGGTCCCGACGGACGCCGTCCGGTTCCATGCGGCGCTCGAGCTCCGAAGCACTCACGAAAGGCAAGTCGTCCTTCGCTCCCAGGAGCAAGAGGTCGCTCTCGCTCAGCAGGAACAAAGCAGTACTGTCGAAGGCGTCGGTGAAGCTTCCCACGATGGTCGAGAGCTCCGTCTCGCTCAGGTTGTAGATGTGGGCCCACTGGCAGAAGAGCCCGCCGGGCGCGAGCCGTCCCCGCGCGAGCTCGAAGAACTCCCGGGTGAAGAGACCCGACACTCCCGCCATCCATGGGTTCGAGGGCTCGGAGATGATCACGTCGTACGGCTCGGGGGAAATCAGCAGGTAGTTTCGTCCATCGCCCACGACGAGACGAAAGCGCGGGTCGTCCGCAGGCCGGTGGTTGACCTCGTCGAAGAATCTCGACGCTTCGGCGACGGCGTCCGAAATCTCGACGGCCACCAGGCTCTCGATGGAATGCGTGAGCGCGGAGCCCGCGGTGACCCCGCTTCCGAGCCCGATGACCAGAACGTCTTTCGGCGCGGGATGAAGGAGAAGGGGAACGTGCGCCAGGAGCCTCTGGGTCATCATGTCGGCCCCGTTCGTCGCGTCCACTTTGCCGTCGATGGCGAGGGAGAGTCTCGACGCGACTTTCCTGACGGTGACCGTCGCGACCTCGTCCTCTCGGTAGAACAAGAGCTCGCCTTGACGGAGGAAGTCGAGAAACTCGCCGGGCTCGAGATAAGAGGCGTACTTGTAGAGCCCTCCCGAGAGGAGCTCCCGGTCCCAGCGAGGAAGCACGAACGGAATCGCGGCCGCGAGGCCGAGAGCGGCGAGTGACGAAACGAGGGATTTCGGGGAGAAGGCGAAGCCCGACGCGAGCAGGTGCACCCCGAACGCGGTGTAGAGAGCGCCTTCCGCACCGAGATGAGGAATCAGCAGGAATCCGGCGGCGAGAGAGCCGGAGAGCGCGCCCGCGGTGTTCCAGGCGAGAGTCGCACCCGTTGCCGCCGCCGGCCCCGCTCCCTCGCGGGAGACGATTCCGACCGCGAGCGGGAACGTGGCCCCGAAGAAGAAGCTCGCGGGAAGAAGAAGCGCGGCGACGGCGGCGAGCTCGATTCCGAGAAGCGCGACCATGTCGTCGGCGTGAAGGTGCACGAGGTGTCCCACGGGGAGCGAAAGACGCCCTAGGATCTGAAGGAGAGCGAGCGATGAGAGCGCCGCTCCGAGCTGCGCCCAGGAGAGAGCGCGCGATCCTTCGCGGCGGCGGAAGCGCGCTCCCGCGGCGCTTCCGAGAGCGAGCCCGAGGATCACCGAGCTCACGACGAAGGAAAACCCGTAGGTCGTCGGTCCAATCAGGAGAACCAGGCTTCTCGTCCAGGCTACTTCGCTGACGAGGGCGGCGAATCCCGAGAGCGCGGCGACGGCGAGGGCGATTCTCGAAGCCATTGAGAATCGCGCGGGCCGCGCGTTGCGCTCGCCCGGCTCGTTCTCCCCGCGGATTCCGAGAAGCACCACGGCGGCGGCGAGGACATTCAAAGATGCGGCCCCGAGCGTGGTGAGACTCATGCCGATCCAGGGAAGGAGCGCGACCCCGGTTGCGAGACTGCCCACTACGGCGCCCACAGTGTTGCAGGCGTAGAGGAATCCGGCGGTCGGTCCCGCCCCGTCCGAATCGCGGCAAGCGCGGTCGAGGAGCGCAACCGCCGTCGGGAGGGTGGCGCCCATGAGGGTCGTGGGCACGACGAGAAGGATGGCGGGGGCGACAGGGAGATGCGGGGCGAAAGCGGCGACGAGGGAGGGGAACGCGAGCGCGAACGCCGCGATTCCAATCTCGAGCGCCCCGTATATGCGTGGAAGGATCGACGCGGGCATGCGGTCGATGAAGCGCGCGGCGAGAGCTCCTCCGACCCCGAGTCCCAGCATGAAGACACCGAGAACAATCGAGACTGCTTCGAGCGTCGTGCCGAGGACGGTCGTGAGCTGCCGCACCCAGACCACCTGATAGACGAGCGCGGCAGCGCCGGAAAAAAAGAGGGAGAGTGCGAGCGAGGCGACGCGACCTGATCGGAGCACCGGCTTAAGGAATCGCGGCCCGCTTCATCCGCTCCGCAAGCTCGTCCCGAAACCGGAGAAGCTCGTCGGTAGACAACGGGACCAGCATCGAAGGCAACGGCTCCGTAGGGAAGGAAGCGAGAAGCCAGGCGAGTACCCCGGGATCGATTCCCGCGTCTTTGCGAAGCGCTGCGCCGAGATCTCCCTCGGGCGCGTGGCCAGCCCGATCCAGAAAATAGAGATCCACGAGATCGCGCGGCTCCGAGCGAGACAGGATGCACGTGAGCTTGGCGGCGCGCAGGTCGACCAGCGACTCGACGATGATGCCTTCGAGCGGGTCCGGCGGCGGCTCGAGGTCCTCCTGAGGCTCGTGCACCAGATCCAGCTCGGTCACGCCTTCGCCCGAGCCGATCCTCGCCCGTACGAACGAGCGAGCGTCCCTCAAGATCTCACTGCTCATTCCGGCTCCGGTGGCGATGTCAGGCAGGGCACCGACCAGGATGCGCATCTCTTCACCATCGTGGAAGAACAGATCGATGTCCCCGGTTGTGCGGTGTCCGAGGTAGGCGCCAGACAGTGCCGCGCCGCCGCCGAGGTGACAGGGAACACGCTCCTGGCATCGCCGAATGAAATCGAGCAGGGGCTCGGGAACAACACGCCGGTCGAAGCTCTTACGCACGTCCCGCTTCCGGCGGCGGCCAGATCGGCCTTTCGAGGCCGAGGAGCCAGGCCCACATGTCGCGGGACCTTCCCAGGTGACGGATCAAACGTCCCCAAAGCGAACGGATCTCGGCTTCCGTAGTGAATAGCCAAACGTCTCGGGTGTTGGCTTCACGGAGGAGGGCTCCGAGCCAGTAGGCGCGCTCATCGAGATCCTCCGACTGCAGGCGCATTTTGAGCTCCCCCACCGTGGACTGAGTCCACCAGAGAAAATAGGGCCGCGCTCCGTCGTCCAGAAGCGACGCGCTCGTCGGTGGGAGCCGTACGATCGCTTTCATACTCCAATCGTATCCCAAGCCGAGCGGAGTTAGACTGCACGCTGTAGGAGGCTCACATGAACCGACGTACGTTTCTCGACACTGCCGGGCTTCTGGCTCTTGCCCGGACTGGAGTTGCCGCGGCGTTACCGAAGCTGACCCTCGCCTGCGCCGACTACCTTCGCTTCACGCCCCTTGCGACCGGCGACTTCCGCCCGAAGGACTTGGACCTCACGTGGCTGCGTGGGGACAGAAACGAGATGCTCCGGCGCGCGGCCACGGATCCCGGAATCAGCGGCGGGGAAGCTTCGATGCTGCAGCACCTCTTGCGCGTTGACCAGGGGGACCGCTCCCTGGTCGCCGTGCCGGTGTTCCCCCTCCGCAACTTCACCGCGCGCGACATCTATATAAGGAAGGGCGACTCATTGCCCTATGTGACCCCCGCCGCCCTCAACGGCCGGCGGGTGGGCGTCTATAGTTGGGCCGCGAGCGGCTCGGTCTGGTATCGGCACCTCCTGCGCCATCTCAGTCAGGAGCCCGCGAAAATGACGTGGTTCGTGGGGGGCGCCGACCAAGGGGGGAAGGTCGATCAGAGAGCGCCCTTTCCGCCGCACGTCCAGGATGCGCCCGCCAACCGGTCGCTCAGCGATCTTCTGCTCGCGGGTGAAATCGATGCGATGTTCGTCCCGCTCCCTCCGAAGAAGTACCAGGGGGACGGTCCGATCGCCCGGCTGGTTCCCGACTTCCGGCCGATGGAGAAGCGCTATTTCGAGGAGACGCGCTGTTACCCGCCGCAGCACGTGATCGTGCTGCGCAAGGAAGTGTGGGAGAGGGATCCCTCGATGGGCGGGCGTCTCGTCGCCGCCCTCAACGAGTGCGAGGCGCGGTTCCAGGAGAACCAGCACCTTTTTCCCTACGCCTCTCCCTGGCTCATGGCCGAAGTCGAGGAGACGGATCTCGTCATGGGGCGGGACCACTTCGCCCACGGGCTCGTGAAAAACCGCTCCCAGGTGGACGCATTTTGCCAGTCGGCATTCGAGGACGGATTGACGAAAAGAAGGGTTACGGTCGACGAGTTCTTCGCGGAGTTCCTTCGAACCTGACCTTCGGCTCACCACTTGCCCGAGTAGTCGAGCAAAAGGCGCCTCGACGCATCCTCGATGACGAGCTTTCCGTCTTCGAGCCGGACGTCGGTAACCCGGTCGAACCCCGGCGGAACCTTGGTGGCGAACAGCAGGAAACGCGTCGTCAGCTTGGACTTCGCCGGAAGCCAGCGGAACGTCGGTGTGTCGAACATCGGTGTCAGCGCCACGACCTCGGCTTTCGTCATGTCGTAGGGTTGCATCCCGAACTCGAGCCCCCAGGCGTAGGAGCCGTCTTCGGGATAGTGCATCCAGTGCTGCACCCAGGGGAAGTCCCGGCGCGGAAAGAGGTAGCCGATCAAGAGGTTGCTCTCCGTATGGATCGCGGTGATGAACTCGTCCTCGCGCGCGGGATCCATGAGGCAGCCGATGTGCTCCCAAAGGCCGCTTCTCGCGGGAGCGATGCGCAGATCTCCACGATCCGGGAGGTTCGGCCAGTCGAAGCTCTCGCCGCCGGGAAACTTCGATAGACCCGGGTCGTCGTAGGGCTTCGTCTGGCATTTCGTCGCCGACTGATCCACCACGGTCTTGCCGAGCGCGAGAAACGGCGCCCCGATGGTGGCATGCTCGGCCCAGAGAATGACCCGGTCGAACGCGAGCTCACTCTCGAGCTCCGTTTCGACGAGCACCACTTGTTCCCGCGGTGCCATGGTGATCGTGCGCGTGACCGTCTCCTGAACGAGAGGCAGCCGCACGCGGAAGGTCGCGGAGGACTCCGTCGAGCGAACGACCTCCCACGGCAGCTTGTTCGCCTCGCCGTGGTCCGAGAGCCCGGCGGCCCGTTCGGCCGGCGTGACCGGGCCGAACCCATCCACGCACAGAAAATGACCCTTGCTCGGGCCGAACGCTTCCCCCGAGCCCCGCTCGCGCCCCATACGCGCCGGATCCCAGACGAGATTCGTGCGGCTTTCGTCCGCGTCGAGAGTGAAGCTCGCGAAAGCTCCTCCGTGCGGAAGGACGACGAGCTTCAGGGCGCCGTTTTCGAACTGAAGTCCGGGGCTGCCTTCATGAAGCACGTTCTCCTGCGCATGGAGAGAGGTGGCGATGAGAAGAAAGGGAAGAAGAGCTCGCATGATGACCTCCCCGGGATGATACAAACCCCCTTTGGTTCAATCTTTCCGCGGCTGACGCTTCGCCCGAAACTCGCTCGTGGCGCTCCACTCGGGCCAGTCGGTTCCCGAAGCGAGCTCCTGGCCCATCCGGAAAAACAGGGCGCAGTCTTCCACCGTCCCCGAGAGATCCCAGTCGTCCTTTACCTCATCCGACACCTGGTGGTAGTCCTCCGAGGTGTACTTCTCCCGGGTCTCGAGACCCCAGCCCTCGGGTCTCCCCAGGAAGTCGATGCCGTCGTCGGGGTCGAAGCTCGGGACGCCCACCTTCGCGAACTCGAAGTGATCGGAGCGGTAGTAGAAGCCCTTCTCGGGCTCGGCATCGGGCTTCAGCACTCGTCCCTGCTCGGAGGCGATGCGCGCGGCGAGATCGTCCAAAGACGACTGACCCATCCCCACGACCGTCAGGTCTTGGGTGCGTCCCCAGACGTTGACCGTGTCCATGTTGATGACCGCCACCGTCTTTTCGAGCGGGTAGAGGGGGTTTTGCGCGTAGAGGCGTGAGCCGAGAAGGCCCTGCTCTTCGCCGGTGACCGCGAGGAACAAGACGCTCCGGCGAGGCGCCGGGGAGAGTCGCGCGAAGTTCGCCGCGATCTCGAGGAGAGCCGCGGTGCCGGAAGCGTTGTCGTAGGCGCCGTTGTAGATCTTGTCTCCGGTGAGGGTCTCGTCCTTGCCGAGGTGGTCCCAGTGGGCCGTATAGATAATGACCTCGTCGGGAGCCTCGGCGCCAACGACGCTGGCGAGAACGTTCTGCGAGTCCACGGTGTGAAGGTCGTTTCCGAACGAGGTCTGTGCGCGAATCCCGAGCGAAACCGGACGGAACTCCTTCGTCGCCGCCTTCTGCTTTTCCGCTTCGAAGTCTAGGCCGGCCATGCGAAAAATCTCCTCGGTGGCGCCCCTCTGGATCCATCCCTCTACCCGGGCGCGGCCCATGTTCTTGTCTTCTGTCGCCAGATCGAACGACTCCCCATAGGGGGAGCTTCCGACCACTCCCCACGGGTAACCGGCGGGGCCGGTCTCGTGGATGACCAGGGCGCCTTGGGCCCCGCGAGCCGCCGCGGTCTCGAACTTGTACGTCCACCGGCCGTAGTAGGTCATCGCCTTTCCACCAAAGAGGTTTTCCACCGGCGGGTCGTTGACGAGAAACAGCAGCACCTTGTCCCGGACGTCGGCGTCCTTGAAATCGTCCCACTGGTATTCAGGGGCGACCGCTCCGTAGCCGGCGAAAACCAGCTCCCCGTCGAGGTCGATGTGCGCAACCACGCGCTTGGTGAACGCCACGTAATCGTCTCCGGGCGCGAGCACCTTCTTCTCCCCGTCTTTGCTCAAGGAGAGACTCATCTCGGGTTTCGGCGTGATTCCAACGAGAGGTACATTCTGCACGAACGTGCCGTCGGGATTCCCGGGCGATAGCCCCATCGATTGAAAGGCCTCGGTGAGATAGCGAACGGTCTTCTCTTCTCCCAGAGAGCCGGGAGCGCGTCCCTCGAGCTCGTCGGACGCAAGCTCGCGCAGGTGCTCACGCAGAGCTTCCTCGGAGATGCCTCGCGAGTCGAGAGGCTTCGCCTCATCCGTTCCTGATTCCTTTGGCGCTTCGCAGCCAGCGAGGGTGAGAACGACTTCGAGGGCGATACCCATCGTCCACGTTCGGGAAAAGTGCATCAGCGGACCTCCTCAGGCGGGGCGATCGTACCACGGGCCCGGCGAGGAACCGGAGCTCCCTGAGGCGCCGGTCCTTTTGGTTCTTCTCGCTGCCGCTCCGTGATATTTTCACGTCGATGCCGTGTCTCGGCCCGCTCTTTGGAATCCTCGTTCTTGCCGCCCAGGCTCCCGAGGCCGGCGAGCGGCGCTACGAGTCTCTCTGCGCGCGCTGCCACGGCGGCGATGGAGCGGGCGGCGAGATGGGCCCGCCCATCACCGAGCGGATCGCCGCCCGCACCGACGAGGAGCTCTCCGAGATCGTGCGCGTCGGGCTTCCGGGTATGCCCGGATTCGGCCTGGCCGACGATGCGATGCGGGACCTGGTCGGGTTCCTGCGAGCTCTACAACCAGATCGGACCCAAGCTCCCAGGCGCGAGCGGGTCGCGACCGCGGAGGGCCGAATCCTCGATGGCGTCGTGCTCAATCGCAGCTCGCTCGACCTTCAGTTGCGAACGGACGATGACCGAATCCATCTGCTGCGAAAAGCGGGCGAGCGCTACCGCGAGGTGACGTCGTCTGCCGACTGGCCCACGTACCACGGAGACTACCGAGGCAATCGCTACTCGGAGCTCGACGGCATCGACAAGACGAACGTGGGCCGGCTCGCCTTGAAATGGATCTTCGCCCTTCCCGGCGCCCCACGCCTCCAGGTGACGCCCGTCGTGGTCGAGGGCATCCTGTACGTGACCGGTCCGAACGAGTGCTACGCCCTCGATGCGGGAAACGGACGGAGGCTCTGGCACTACCGGCGGCCGCGGACCCCTGGTCTTCTCGTGGGCGACGCCTCCGCGGGGATCAACCGCGGCGTAGCCGTTTCCGGCAACCGACTGTTCATGGTCACGGATCACGCGCACCTCATCGCGTTGAACCGTTTCACGGGTCGCCTGCTGTGGGAGACGACGATGGCCGACTGGCGCGAGAACTACGGGGCGACTTCGGCTCCGCTCGCCGTCGAAGGCGTTGTCATCTCCGGCACGTCGGGTGGGGACGAGGGTGTCCGGGGTTTCTTCGCCGCCTTCGACGCGGAGACGGGCGAGGAAGCGTGGCGCTTCTGGACGGTGCCGAAGCGCGGCGAGCCCGGCTCCGAGACCTGGCGGGGAAAGGACATCGAGCATCCGTGCGCCACCGCCTGGCTTACGGGAACGTACGATTCCGAGCTCGGCACGCTCTACTGGCCGACGGGGAATCCGTGCCCCGACTACGACGGCGACCACCGCCTCGGCGATAACCTCTATTCGGACTCGATCCTCGCCCTCGACGTGAAGACGGGGCGGCTGAAGTGGCACTACCAGTACACGCCTCACGACGTCTGGGATTGGGACGCGCAGCAGCCGCCGGTGCTCGTCGATCTCGACTGGCAGGGCGCGCGCAGAAAGCTCCTTCTCCACGCGAACCGCAACGGTTTTTTCTACGTGCTCGATAGGGTGTCGGGAGAGCTCCTCCGGGCAACCCCCTTCGTGAAGAAGCTGACCTGGGCCCGCGAGATCGGGCCTGACGGGAGGCCCGTGCGGAATCCCGGGCAGGAGCCGTCCCTCGAGGGAACCTGGGTTTGCCCGCCCGTCGAGGGCGCGACCAACTGGTTCTCGACCTCGTTTCACCCCGGGACCGGTCTCTACTACGTGCAGACTCTCGAGAAGTGCAACATCTTTACGAAGAACCCTTCGGAGTGGCAGGCGGGAAGCTCCTATTACAGCGGCTCGACGCGAACGCCGCCCGAGGACTCGCCACAAAAGATCCTGCGCGCCATCGACGTTCGCACGGGGGAGATTGCGTGGGAGCTCCCGCAGATCGGGCCCGCCGACTCGTGGGGAGGGACGCTCGCGACGGCGGGAGGGCTCGTGTTCTTCGGCGAGGACAGCGGCGCCTTCATGGCGGTCGACGCGGCACAGGGCGACGTCCTCTGGCAGTTCCAGACCAATCAGCTCTGGAAGGCTTCACCGATGACGTACGAGTTCGACGGAAAGCAGTTCGTCGCCGTCGCCTCCGGGCCGAACCTCCTGGCGTTTGCGTTGGCCGAGTAGCACCCAGGCGGACTATCCTTTGGCGCGATGCTCGATCTTCCCGCCCTTCTGCTCTTACTGGCGCAGACCGTGGTGCCGGCCGATGTCTCGTACTCGCTCACCTACCGTGAGTCTCGTCCGGGCGTGATCTCGATTCGGATCGATCTTCCGCCGGGGTCCCCGGGATCTCGGATTTTCGTCATCCCTCGCGCGATCCCGATGGGATATGGCGAACAGCCCTTCGACCGCTTCGTCTCTTCCGTCACCGCGTCCTCCTCTGACGGTTCGGCGCTTGCGGTCGAGAGGGGCGAGGGACCGCGGTGGCTTCTGGGGACTCCGGATTCGATCGTGGCCCGGATCGACTACGAGGTCGATATCGCCCGGATGGAGCAGGAGGTCGTCGCCGCCTCGGATACCTCGAAGGCGCGACAAGGATACCTGAGCCTCCTGGGCTACTCCGTTTTCGGCTACGTCGAGGGGCTCGAGGAGAGCGCGATTCGCCTGGATCTCGACTTGCCCGAGAGCTGGCCGCTTCTCACGACTCTCGCTCCGCGGTTGCCGCTTCCGCGAGGACGAGACTCGGCCTCGGCGTTGAATTTCTACGCGCTTGCCGATTCCCAGATCGTCGCCGGTCCGAAGCTCGAGGTCCGCGCGCTCGGGACGAAGCCTCCCGCGTACTTCGCCCTCTACGCCGAGGGGGAGACCGATATCGGGCTTCTGAGCGAGCTCGCGGGGGAGGCGCTGCGGCGCACCATCGAGTACTTCGGCGAGGCGTCCTTTCACCACTACACCGTTCTCTCGGAGCTTCTCGAGCCTCTCTCGGAGCGGCACCGTTACGGATTCAGCATGGAGCACCTCGACAGCGCCACGTTCTACCTCGCGAAGGACAGCGGCCTCACGGCGACGTCTCCCGCTTCCGATCGCGCCCGCGTGCTTTACAATTTCGCCCACCACTTCGCCCATGCCTGGATTCCGAAGCGGTCCTACGGTAATGGTTATTATCCATTCACCTGGGAGCTCGCCCCGGTTCTCGATACCATCTGGTTCAGCGAGGGTTTCGCGCAGTACGCGGCGATCGAGGCGATCGCCGGCGGTCTTCCCGAAGACGAGGCGCGGGCTTATCGGGAGAATCTCCTCGAGCGGCGCTTTCGCCAGAACGTCGCGACCGCTCCCGCCTTCATTCGAAGGATGCCTCTCGTCGAGCTGTCCCGCGTGGCGTCGACTCGTTACTCGGAGGACTTCCGCACGGGCCGAACGGTCTTCTCCCGCGGAGGGCTCATGGCCGCGGAAATCGACGACCGCATCCAGAAGGAGACCCGAGGCACGCACCGGCTGCGGGATGCCCTGCGCCATCTGGTTTCCTGGTCTCGAAAAAACGAGAGAGCTTTCGAGATCGAGGAGCTCCCGACAATCTTCGCCGAGGCCACTGGAGTCGACACCCGCCCGATTTTCGACTGGTGGCTCAAGCCTCTGGAGGCTCGTGAATGATGAAATTCCTTTCGACCATCGCGGTTCTAACGTTTTGTCTGGGGCGGGCCGACGCTCAGAGTGAGAAGCTTCGCGCCCGAGATTTGGGCGTTCCCTTCGAGGGAACGCCGGGCCCACTGAACGCTATCACCGACGTCGCCGGTGTCGAAGTCGGCCACACGACCCTGATTTCGGGCGACTCCGTCCGCACCGGAGTCACCGTGGTCCTTCCCGAGGGAAAGCGCGCGAAGAACCAGGTCTTCGCCGGCTGGTTCACGTTGAACGCCGACGGCGAGATGACGGGAACCACGTGGATCGAGGAGTCGGGCATCCTCGAGGGACCCGTCGCCATCACCAACACTCACAGCGTCGGGACCGTGCATCAAGCGGTCATCGAGTGGTCGGTGAGAAACGTCGAAGGGTTGATCTGGAGCCTTCCGGTCGTCGCCGAGACCTGGGACGGAGGCCTCAACGACATCAATGGCTTCCACGTGAAGCCCGAGCATGTTTTTGCCGCGATCGAGAACGCCGCGGGCGGTCCGGTGCCCGAGGGAAACGTCGGGGGCGGCACCGGGATGCAGGTCTACCAGTTCAAGGGCGGCATAGGGACGTCGTCGCGGATTCTCGACACCCCTCACGGACGGTTCACCGTGGGAGTGCTGGTGCAGGCGAACTACGGCCTGAGACCCCAGCTCCGCGTCGCGGGCGCTCCCGTGGGTCTCGAGATACCCGACCTCATGCCCGAGGGGCGCGACTCGGGCGACGACGACGGCGCCGATGGAGCCGATAGAGCCGATAGAGCCGATAGAGCCGATAGAGACGGTTCGATCATCATCGTGGTCGCGACCGACGCTCCGGTGCTTCCTCACCAGCTCAAGCGAATCGCGAAACGCGCGAGCCTGGGGCTCGGCCGAAACGGGAGCATCGCCTCGAATGGGTCGGGGGACATCTTCATCGCGTTCTCCACGTTTCACAAGAACATTGGAACGGAGGAGGGCGGTCTCTACGACCTGAAGATGCTGGGGAACGCCGACCTGAGCCCGATCTTTCGCGCCACCGTCGAAGCCTCGGAAGAAGCCGTCATCAATGCCATGGTGGCCGCGGAAACGATGACGGGGAAAAACGGGCTCAAGGTCTACGCCCTTCCCCACGATCGACTGCGGGAGGCGCTCCGGAAGTACAACAGGCTCGCGCCATGAGGAAGCTTCTTCTTCTGGCGGCGCTTGCCTCGGGCTGCGCCTCCGAGGCGCCCAAACCCGCCCTGGTCGCGGGCGCGCATCAACCGGACTCCGGATCTCTGCTCGTCCGATGCGGCCGCTTCATCGACGGGACTTCGGATGAAGCGAGGACCGGAGTCGAGGTCTACATCGCGAACGGGAGAATCGAGGCCGTCGGGCCCGTCGGGGAAGAGCTCGAGGTGCCGGACGCGACGCCTCTTCTCGACCTCTCGCGCTTCACCGTCCTTCCCGGACTCATCGACATGCACACTCACCTCGCCGACCGGCCGGGAAGCACCAAGGATCTGAGCGTCTACTTCCGCATTACGCCCGAAGAGCAGCTCACGCAAGCGAGGGAGAACGCCCGTGCGACTCTCGATGCCGGTCTCACCTCGGTGCGGGACGTGGGAACCTACATCGGGTTCCTCGACAAGGCCCTCCGCGATGAGATCAACTCAGGGCGCGCGATCGGCCCTCGCATGCAAGTCGCGGGCTATTACTTGACTATCCCCGGGGGAGGGGGCGACCTCCTCATTCCCGGTTTCGAAGAGAAGGACATTCCCGATCGCGTTCGCCAGGGAATCGCGCGGGGCGAAGAGCAGTTCCGTCGGAAAGCCCAGGCGGCGATTGACGGTGGCGCCGACGTCCTCAAGGTCATCGCCTCGGGAGCGGTCCTCGCCTACGGCGGCGTTCCCGGAGAGCCGGAGATGACGGAAGAGGAGATCCGCACCGTCGCCGAGGTCGCGCACGCCTCCGGGAAGAAGCTCGCGGCGCACGCCCATGGGGCCCGCTCGATCAAAGAAGCGATCCGCGCCGGCGCCGACACCATCGAGCACGCGTCGCTCATCGACGACGAGGCCATCGCTCTCGCCGCGGAGCGGAAAGTGGCGCTCTCCATGGACGTCTACAACGGAGACTACATCGCGACCGAAGGGAAGCGACAGGGCTGGCCGGAGGAGTTCCTCCGGAAGAACGAGGAGACCACCGAGGCGCAGCGCCAGGGCTTCACCAAGGCCTACCACGCAGGCGTCCCCATCGTGTTCGGAACCGACTCCGCCGTCTATCCCCACGGCGACAACGCGAAGCAGTTCCGCATCATGGTGGAGCGAGGGATGGAGCCGATAGACGCCATCCGCGCCGCGACCTCGGTCGCCGCCCGTTACATGGGCTGGGAAGACCGCGTTGGGGCTCTCGAGAAAGGACGCTTTGGGGACCTCATCGCCGTCGAGGGCGATCCCCTCGAGGACATCACGGTTCTCGAAAAAGTCGTTGTTGTGGTCAAGGGCGGCCTCGTCTTTCGCGCACCCGCAGACGTCATTCGATAGAGGAGCAAATCATGATCCGTCTCGTCGGTCGGCTCGCGCTTTTCGCGCTCTGCCTCACACCCGCTTCACTCCACGCTCTCCCGAAAGACCTCGACCTCTACGTCGAAGACGTTCGGAAGGAGTGGGGCGTCGTCGGACTCGCGGTCGCGGTGGTGAAGGACGGCCAGGTGGTTTACGCCAGAGGCTTCGGCGAGCGAGAGCTCGGAGCGGGCGAGAGGGTCGACGAGGAGACGCTCTTCGCCATCGGCTCCAACACCAAGGCCTTCACCGCAGCCGCGATCGGGATCCTGGTCGACGAGAAGAAGATGGCATGGGATGACCGCGTGACCCAGCGCCTTCAGTGGTTCGCGCTCTTCGACCCCTACGTCACCCGCGAGATCACGGTGCGCGATCTGCTCTCGCACCGAAGCGGTCTCGGCCGCCGGGGAGACTTCAACTGGTTCGGAACGGACTTCGACCGCGAAGAGATCGTTCGCCGGGTTCGGTTCCTCGAGCCCAACTCCAGCTTCCGCTCGGAGGCGGGATACCAGAACACGATGTTCCTCACCGCGGGCGAGGTCCTGGAGGAAGTAAGCGGGGAGAGCTGGGACGATTTCATCGCCGGCCGCCTCCTCCGGCCTCTCGGCATGACGAGGAGCCGAACGAGCGTCCGCGAGCTCGAGGGCATGGCGAACGTCGCAAAGCCCCACGAGAAGATCGACGGGCGCGTGATCTCTGTGCCCCATCGCAACATCGACAACGTCGCTCCCGCGGGCTCGATCCTCTCGAGTGTCTCGGACATGACGCGGTGGATGCTCCTGATGCTGGGAGAGGGCGAGCTGGATGGAAAGCGGATCCTGAGCAAGGAAGCAGCCGCCGAGGTCTGGAAGCCGAGCATCATTTATCCGATGTCCGCCGAGTCGAAGGAGCTCTTCCCCTCCACGCACTTCTCGACCTATGGGCTCGGCTGGGGACTTCGGGACTACCGCGGCCGTTTCATCGCTACCCATACCGGCGGCATCGACGGGATGCTCTCGCAGATACTTCTCGCCCCCGAAGAGGAGCTCGGAATCGTAGCGCTCACCAACACCTCGCCCGCGGGGTCTCTCGCCCACGCGGCAGTGACGTACCACATCCTGGACGCGTATCTCGGAGCCGAAGGAGAGACCGATTGGCGCGCGCGCTTCCGCGAGCTCGGCGCCGCGATGGAGAAGCGGCAGCAAGAGCAAGAGACGAAGCGCGACGAGTCCCGGGTCTCGGGAACGTCCCCCTCCCTCGCCCTCGATCGCTACGCCGGCGCTTACGAGCACCCGATGTACGGAAGCCTCCAGGTGTCCCTCGAGGAGGGACACCTCGTCGTTCGCCGACAGACCGCCTGGGTGGGAGACCTCGAGCACTGGCACTACGACACGTTTCTCGTCCGCTGGCGCGACCCGGTCATGGGGAAGACTCTGGTGACGTTTCGCCTTTCGCCCGAGGGGAAGGTGGCCTCGCTCGAGGCCGAGATCGAGGACGGGGAAACGTTCGAGGCGGTGGCTCCCATTGCGACGGGATCTCACGAATAGTCTTGGCTGAACTTTCGAGGAGGAAAAAGATGGTCTCTATATCCGCCTTGTGGCTTCCTATCCTGCTGTCCGCGATATTCGTCTTCATCGCGAGCTCGATCGTCCACATGTTTCTGGGCTACCACAACAGCGACTTCAAGAAGCTTCCCAACGAGGAGCGGACCATGGACGCGCTCCGCCGCGAAAGTCTTTCTCCGGGGGACTACCTGTTCCCCCGCCCCGCGAGCCACAAGGAGATGAGCTCGCCCGAAATGATCGAGAAGTACAAGAAGGGGCCGATCGCGGTGATGACGGTGCTCCCGAGCGGTCCCCCGACGATGGGAAAGCAGCTCGTCCAGTGGTTCCTGTTCTGCCTGGTCGTGGGAATCGCCGTCGCCTATCTCACCGGTCGCGCGCTCGGCCCCGAAGCCAGCTACCTAGCGGTGTTCCGGTTCGCGGGAACGGGAGCGTTCTACGCGCACGGGTTCGGCCGGGTCGTCGAATCCATCTGGATGGGGCGGGCCTGGAGCACGACCCTCAAGAACGTCTTCGACGGCCTTCTCTACGCGCTGGTGACCGCCGGGACGTTCGGATGGCTCTGGCCTCGGTGATATCTCCGCCGGTGCAGGCGGCCTGGATGAGACGACGCGCAAGACTCCAGACCTCGGGGTCACGGTCCATGCGGGCATGGGGGACTCGAAAGGCGAGCTTCCACCAGGGGACGTCCACGAGGGAGATCTCGCTTCCCGGCGGCTGCGAGTAGTCGAAACGCCAGTTTCCGACGATCCGCGTTCTGGCGGGATCGGAGGCTCGGATGGGATGTTCGCCCTTGATGAACCAGCCGTTCGTCTGGAAGAGATTCGCGGCGTTGCGAACGTTGGGTGGGATCCTCCCTTAAACCATACCTGGGGCTCTCCGGTCTAATCGAGCAGAAGGAGAACGAAGCCATGAGAACTCTGATTCCGACCTTGGCGCTGGCCCTCGCCCTTCCTCTGGCGCTTCCGCCCGCTTCGGCACGGGCGAACGAACGGCGGGACCGCCTCGAGGACCGTCGCGACCACCGCGAGAATCGCCGCGACCGTGCCGAGAACCTGCGCGACCGGCGCGAGGATGTGCGGGACAAGCAATACGACGGAGGGCGGCGCGACCATGCCGAAGACCGGCGGGATCGGCGTGAGGACCGGGCGGACCGGGCCGAAAACCGTCGCGACCGCCTCGAGAACCGGTGGGACCGGCGACGCTAAGGAAACAACGGAAACAACGCCCTCGGGATCGGTCCATCGCTGGATGGACGGGTCCCCGGGTTCGATGAGATGCTGGAATCGGAGCGTGGTGAGCGAGGAGCGGGTGGAATATCCAGACGACGAGGGTTCGGTTCGAGCCTTCCGGTCGGGAGACCCGCGCGCCTTCGAGGAGCTTGCTCGAACCTATCGCTCCCGGATCTATGGGATTTGCTATCGATACACGGGAAATCGCGCCGACGCCGAAGATCTGGTCCAGGAGGTGCTGCTCCGGGTCTATCGCGGGCTCGAGAGCTTTCGGGGCGAGGCGAGTTTTCGCACCTGGCTCTACCGAATCGCGGTGAACGCCTGCCTCAACTGGGTCGCCTCCGCGCGGCGGCGGTCGGAAGGCCTTTCGGCCGAGATCCCCGATCCGCGGCCGAGCGTCGTGGAGCGGCTCGTGAAAGGCCAGGCGGCGGAGCTCGTCCGCCGAGCCGTTGCCGAGCTCCCGGACCGCCAGCGGATGACGGTGCTGCTTCGGGTGTACGAAGAGCTTTCGCACAAGGAGATATCCGAGGTCATGGGCTGTCCGGTGGGAACGGTGAAAGCGAATTTCTTTTTCGGGCTGAAGAACCTGAGGAAGCGTTTGCGGGAGGAGCGATGAAAGACGGAGTCTCGAGCGAGCATCTCACGCCGGAGCAGTTCGTCGACCTCCTCGATGCCGCTCCCGTCGAAGCGGAGGCCGGGCAGCACCTGGCGAACTGTGTGGAGTGCCGCCGGGAGCTCCGCGATCTCGAGGAGACACTCGGGAGGGTCAGGGCGGACGCGCGCGGCGCTCCGGGCTTTCGGTGGTTTCTGCCCTGGATAGGGGCCGCGGCCGCGATCGTAGCCGCGGTGACGTTCTTGTACCGGGGCGCTCCCTCGAGCGGACCGCACCCGGTGGCGGTGGAGATCCAGATTCTCGCGCCGATCGGGGAGGACCCCGACTACCGGATCCTGGAGGTGTTTTCGCGGCAGCTTTCCGACGACGACGCGCTGGCCCTTCCGCTCACGGATTTTCCGGACGCTTCGGAGCTCAACTCCCGTGAGCTCGACGATCTCGAGGAGCGGCTCGTGCGGGAAATGAGCTCGACATCATGAAAAAAACTAAGAAGGTCTTGATTCTGGCGATCCTCGCTTCGCTTCTCACCAGAGCCGCCCCGGGGCAGGAGGAGCGCGATCTGCGACCGAGCGGCGAGGAGGTCGACGGAATGATCGACGCCTATATCCTGAGCAAGCTCCAGGATGCGCTCGTTTTGTCCGACGAGCAGTTCGGACGCATGGTGGTGGCGCAGAAAAAGATGCAGGACGCGCGGCGATCGTACCGGAGGGAGAGAAGCGAAGTCCTCCGTCAGATGCAGCAAGCGCTTCGCTCGGAGCATGCCGGGGAGACCGAGCTCTCGCCGCTCCTCTCGCGCCTCGACGAGCTTCACCAGAGCTTTCTCGCGGAAGAGCGAGTCCGTTATCGGGACGTCGACGCCATCCTGGACATCCGCCAGCGCGCGCGCTACCGGATTCTCGAAGGGGAGATCCAGCGGCGCCTCCAGCAGCTCATTCGCCAGTCACGCGAGCCGAAGCCGTGACACCCCACGGAGAAATGAGGACGGAAACATGCTGAACGCGACCCTGTTCCTGGCGATGGTTTTCCTCCAGCACGACCATTCGAGACAGAGCCCCGACCCGACTCCCGCCTGTCTCTTCGATCGGCTCGAGGACATGGACCCGCACATGAAGATGACCAAGCTTCGGGAGCCCACACCCGAGGACCGCAAGCGCGCCGGCGAGATCGTGGCGAAGCTGAAGAAGAGCCTGAAGAAGTACGCCGACCACGAGGTAGCGCTCCGGGAGGGCTATCGGATCTTCCTCCCTCGCGTGCCTCTTCCCGAGCATCACTTCACGAACTATGCGTATGCGGCCCGCGAGGCCTTCGATTTCGACGTCGAAAAGCCGAGCTCCCTCCTCTACCGGAAGAAAGGAGACGACTACGAGCTCGCGGGCGCGATGTTCGCGGCTCCTCTGGGAGTCGGGCTCGAGGAGCTCGACCGCCGGGTTCCCCTGAGCGTCGCCCGATGGCACCTGCATACCAACGTGTGCCTCCCGCCGAAAGGCCGGGGCAGGGAGATGATGGAGAAGAACTCTCGATTCGGGCTGAGCCCGCGGGCGTCGATCGCGACCGAGGCCGAGTGCGCCAATGAAGGCGGGCGGTTCTACTACGCGGTTTTCGGCTGGATGGTGCACGTGTATCCGTTCGAGGAAGACCCCGAAGCCGTCTTCCGTCATCCCAACCACCACGAACACACCATGCCTTGACCCAGCTCTCCAGGTCCGTTACTTTTGGCACTCCAGATGAGTGCCACCGGTCGGATCGGTCTCCTCCTCGTGGGGTCGATCCTCGTGCGCTCTCTGCCGGCTTCGGCACAGGTCCCCGAAGAAATTCGAGAGAAGCTTCGCGCCATCGGCTTCGGCTCCTCTCTCGAGCCTTCGATGGCAATCTACGAGCCTCTTCTCGCGGCTGCTCCCAAGGGCGATCTCGTCATCGAAAAGGACATCCGCTACGGGGAGCACGAGCGGAATCTTGTCGACCTGTACCGGCCGCGCGGAGTCGAAGACGCGGCCGTCCTAGTCTACGTACACGGCGGAGGGTACCGCACCGGCGATCGAGACTTGAACTCTCTCGTGTATGCCAACATCCCTGCGTACTTCGCTCGGCACGGGCTTCTCGCGATGAGCGCCACGTACCGGCTCTCACCCCAGGCCAACTGGCCCTCGGGGGCCGAAGACATGGGTGCCCTCGTCGACTGGATTCGGAAAAACACCCGCGCCCACGGAGGCGATCCCGACCGCATCTTCCTGATGGGACATTCCGCGGGGGCGACCCATGTGGCGAGCTATGCATTCGACGCGCGGTTCCAACCCCCGGAAGGGCACGGGCTCGCGGGCATCGTTCTGGTGAGCGGGCGGTACCGGCTGCGCTGGGACCCCGACGATCCCTCTCTCGACTCCATCCGCGAGTACTTCGGAAGCGATCCGGCGCAGTACGAATCCCGCTCCGCGATCGCCCACGTCCCCGGAAGCGAAGTCCCGGCGCTCCTGGTCGCGGCGGAGTACGATCAGCGCAATCTCGTGGAGACGACGGGGGAGCTCTTCGTCGCTCTCTGCGAGCGCGACGACGGGCGGTGTCCAAGGTTCCTGCAGCTTCGCCACCACAACCACCTCTCGGAAGTGTTCCACATCAATACCGGCGACGAGATCCTCGGGCGGGAAATTCTGGATTTCGTCGAGGAGGGTGCGCGGCGGGAGCGCGAGAATGCGCGGGCGAGATAAGGAGCCGAATGAGCCGAGAACGTGAGCTGGGATGCGACCGGGCCATCACCCGGCGAGACTTCTTGAATGGAATCGCGGTGGGCGTCGCCGGAGCGTCCTTGCTGGGGCTGCCGCGGCGGCTGGGTTCGGCGCCGCTTCCAGCGGACTACTATCCGCCGGCTCTCACCGGGCTTCGCGGAAGCCATGCCGGGTCCTTCGAGGCGGCGCACCGCGTCCGGGACGGCGAGTTCGCGACGTTCCCCCGACTCGACGTGGACACGCACGAGGACTATGACCTCGTCGTGGTCGGGGGGGGAATCTCCGGTCTGGCCGCGGCTCACTTCTTCCGGAAGATGATGGGGGCCGACAAGCGCGTCCTCATCCTCGACAACCACGACGACTTTGGAGGGCACGCCAAGCGCAACGAGTTTGAGTACCAGGGGCGGACGTTCATCGGCTACGGCGGCACGATGAGCATCTCGACCCCGTTTCCCTACAGCTACGTGTCACGCGCGCTGGTGGAGGAGCTGGGCATACAGGTTCACCGCTACTCCGAGTTCGTCGATCGCGACCTCTACCGGAAGCTTGGCCTTTCGAGCGCGATGTTCTTCGACCGCGAGAGCTTCGGAGAAGATCGCCTCGTTGCGGGAATGCCGTCGCGGGGAGGCGACGGGTGGCGGTCGTTTCTCGAGTCGGCGCCTCTCAGCGAGAAGGCGCGCGCCGATCTCCTCCGCCTCTACGACGAAAAGCAGGCGAAGGATTTTCTTCCCGGTCTTACCCCCGCGGAGAAGAGGAACCGGCTCGCGCGCATGAGCTACCGGGACTATCTGGTGAAGCACGCGGGGATAACGACCGAGGCTCTTCCGTTCCTCCGGCACATGAGCTTCCGGAACAACAAGTACATCGATACCTGTCCCGCGCTCGAGGCGGCCAGGAGCGAAGCGCCGGGCTTCTCCGGTCTCGGCCTCGAACAGACCCCTCGGCTGGAGTGGGGAAGCTACACGTTCCATTTTCCCGATGGGAACGCGACTCTGACCCGGCTCCTGGTGAACCGGTTGATCCCGAATGCACTTCCCGGCGTCCACGACATGGAGTCCGTGGTGCGGGCTCGTCTACTGTACCCGCATCTTGATGAGGCCGACTGCCCCGTGAGGATGCGTCTTAACAGCACCGTGGTGCGCCTCGAGCACGAGGGCCCCCCGGAGAAAGCCGACTGGGTCCGCCTCGCCTACGTCTCCGGCGAAAAGGTCTTCGGAGTGCGCGCGCGTAGCGCGGTTCTGGCCTGCTACAACTCGATCATCCCGGTCCTGATGCCGGAGCTTCCCGAGCCGCAGAGGAGGGCACTCGCCGAATCGGCGAAAGTACCGCTTCTCTATACGAACGTCTTCATCCGCAACTGGAAAGCCCTCGAGAAACTCGGCATCGCCCGGGTGAGCGCCCCCGGCATGTACCACTCCTCGGTGAGCCTCGACCAGCCGGTCTCGATCGGAGGCTATGAGTGCCCGAAGACGCCGGAGGAGCCGATCGTGCTTCACTTGAGCCGAAGTCCCGCGAATCCCGGGGTCCTCCCTCGGCGCGAGCAGCTTCGCGCGGGGATGCACGAGCTCTTCACGACGTCGTTCGAGACGATGGAGCTTTCGATCCGCGACCAGCTCGCGCGCGTGCTTTCGGGTGGGGGATTCGACCCCGCGGAGGACATCCTCGGGATCACCGTGAACCGGTGGCCCCACGGATACTCCTACACTCCCGACACGCTCTCCGATCCGGACGTTCCCGAGGCGGAGCGTCCCCACGTCGTCGGAAGGCAACCCTTCGGCCGTGTGGCCATCGCGAACTCGGATGCCGGCGCCGCCGCCTTCACCAACACCGCGATCGACGAGGCCCACCGGGCGGTTTCGGAGCTCGCGCGCACGAGGGAGCCGTATTAGCCATGAAAGACCTGGGAATGCATCGTTCCATCACGCGCCGGGACTTCCTCGACGGAGTTCGAATCGCCGTCACCGGCTCGATCGTCTCCTACCCGTGGCTCGAAGCCACTGGGTCGCCCGCGCAGAACGTTCCCGGCTACTACCCTCCGGCTTTGACCGGACTTCGCGGAAGTCACCCCGGCTCCTTCGAGGTCGCGCACGAGATGCGCGACGGGAAGGTCTGGGAGGTGGGATCGGAGGGCGAGACCCGGGAGACCTACGACCTCGTCGTGGTGGGGGGTGGCATCAGCGGTCTCGCGGCGGCGCTTTACTTCCGCCGTGTGGCAGGTCCCTCGGCCCGAATCCTGGTGCTCGACAATCACGACGACTTCGGGGGCCACGCCAAGCGCAACGAGTTCCGCGTCGGCGACCGATTGATGCTCGGCTACGGAGGCACGCAGTCCCTCGACGGCCCGACCACCCGGTTCAGCACCGTCGCCCAGGAGTTCGTGCGGGATCTCGGGATCGACATCCAGCGCTTCTACACCGCCTTCGATCAGAAGCTCTACGAGTCCCTCGGGCTCGGCCGCGGCGTCTTCTTCGACAAGGAGACGTTCGGAAGTGACCGGCTCGTCACCGGTGAGGGACAGATTTCCTGGAAGGAGTTTGCGGAAAAGAGTCCCCTGAACGAGCAGGCGAAGAAGGACCTCGTGCGGCTCTATGAGGACCAGAAGGATTACCTTCCGGGTCTGAGTGTCGAGGAGAAGCTGCAGCGCCTGACGAAGATCAGCTACTACGATTTCCTGCGGGACTTCGTGAAGGTCGATCCGCAGATCCTCACCTACTTCATGATGCGCGAGGGGGGTTGGGCCCGAGGCATCGATTCCGTCCCCGCCGCCTACGCCAGGCGGTTTCCGGGATTCCAGGGGATGGGACTTCCGTCGCGCGATCCACGGAAGGGCGAGCCCTACATTCATCATTTCCCGGACGGAAACGCTTCCGTCGCCCGCCTGATCGTCCGCTCCTTGATCCCCGACGCCTTGCCGGGAAGCAACATGGAAGACGTCGTCACGGCGAAGCTCGACTACTCCCGCCTGGATCGCGCGGAATCGAGCTCGCGGATCCGCCTGAACAGCACTGCGATCCAGGTGAAGCACCGGGGCGAGCCCGCGAGTGCGTCGGACGTCGACGTGACCTACGTGAACGGTGGCAAGGCTTTTCGGGTCGTCGGGAAAAACGTGGTCCTCGCCTGTTACAACGCCGCGATCCCGTTCCTCTGTCCGGAGATGCCCGAGGCGCAGCGGAAGGGGCTCGCCTACGGGGTCAAGACGCCTCTCGTCTACACCAACGTCCTCATCCGCAACTGGACCTCCTTCCAGAAACTCGGCGTCGATCGCATCTACTATCCGGGCGGCTTCCACTCGAGCGCGACGCTCGACTTCCCCGTGAGCCTCGGGAGCTATCGACATCCGCGTTCTCCCGAGGAGCCCATGGTGCTCCACCTGGTTCGCTTCTTCGCAACCCCCGGCCGGCCGCTCCGCGAGCAGCACCAGCTCGGAAAATTGGATCTCCTCCAGACGAGCTTCGAGACCTTCGAGCGTTCGATCCGCGACCAGCTGGGACGCTCGCTTTCGGGAGGGGGATTCGACCCCGCGCGGGACGTCGAGGGAATCACCGTGAACCGCTGGCCCCACGGCTACGCCTATGGATACACGGCGCTCACCGATCCTGAATTCGCCGACGATGAGCGCCCGAACGTGGTCGGGCGACAACCCTTCGGCCGGATTCACGTCGCGAACTCCGATGCCGCCGCCTCCGCCTACACCAACGCGGCGATCGACGAGGCGCATCGAGCGATCGCGGAGGTTGTGGGAGCCAAGGAGAGCGAAAACGCGGACTGACGTCCTTCTCGTCGTCTTCGTCCTGGCGGCGTCTTTCGCCTGCTCGCCCCGCGAGAAGGAGAACGTCTATGTCGTCGGCGCTTCCTCGAGCGGTGTCCCGTTCACGTTCCTCGACGTGGAGTCGAGCTCCCCCCGCGGGATCATGGTCGACATCGTCCGCGCGGTCGGGGAGGATGCAGGGTTCCTGACCGAAGTGAGGGTGCTTCCCTTCAACGCCTTGATTCCCTCGCTGACCAGCGGGAGGATTCGCCTCATCGCGGCAGCGATGGTGATCACCCCCGCCCGCAGGCTGATCGTCGACTTCAGCGACCCGGTGTACAGCTACGGCGAGGCCCTTATCGTCGCCGCGAGCGACCGGGCCGAGTACAAGACTCTCGAGGAACTGAAGGGGAAAGTCGTCGGAGCTCAGGTCGGCACCGTCTACATCGACGCTCTCCAGGAGTCCGGTCTCTTTCCGGAGGTGAAGATATACGAATCCGTCGCCGACATTCTTCGGGACGTAGGCGTCGGCCGGATCGAGGCGGGGTTCGGAGACCACCCGATCGTCCGGTACCAGCTCGGCCTCGGGACCCACCCCGATGTGCGTCTGGTGCTGAGCTATCAGCCTCGGATTGTGGGTTCGATCGGCATCGGCGTTCGCAAGGGAGACGACGAGCTTCTCGTCCGGATCAACGAGTCGCTGGCCCGACTGAAGGGGAACGAAACCATCGACAAGATCCTTGCGGATTGGAAGATGTAGGTACTCATCCTTACAGGAGGAAGACGAAATCGGACGACAAGACCTCCCTGGGAATTGCTCGGGACGCCCCTACCGGATTCGATCCAACGCCTCGCCGAGGTCGACTTTCATCCGCTCGACGCCCTCGAGGCCGATGCTGAGTCGGAAGAGGGTTCGGTCGCGATAGCGAAAGGGTTGAACCCGGTCGGTCACCCGCCCCGCCTTGATGAGGCTCTGGAAGCCTCCCCAGCTCAAGCCGATCGCGAACACCTGCATCGGATCGAGAAACGTCGATAGCTCCACGCGGGAGGGGTCCCGTTTGAGAATGAATCCGAAGACCCCCGAGGCTCCCATCATGTCCCTCCGCCACAGGCGGTGCTCGGGATGGCTTTCGAGCGCCGGATGAATCACCGTCTCGACGGAGGGATGCCCCTCGAGCCATTTCGCGATCTCGAGCCCCGCGGCTTGGTGTTGGGCGAGCCGCACGGGGAGCGTTCGAAGCCCTTTCAGCGCGGTGTAACAGGCTTCCGGGGCAGCAAAGCGCTCGATGGTCTCGTAGAACGTCTCGAGCTCGGTGAAACGCTCTTCGTTGGTGGTGATGGTTCCGAGGAGAGTGTCGGACTGTCCCGCGATGTACTTGCTCGCGGAGTGAATCGAGACGTCCACCCCGTGGTCGAAGGGCCGGAAGAAGAGGGGAGTCGCCCAGGTGTTGTCGAGGACGGTCACGATATTCTTCGCCCTCGCGATCTCGACGACGGCGGGGATGTCCTGGATCTCGAACGTATTGGATCCGGGAGACTCGAGGTACACGAGCCGGGTGTTGGGCTTCAGGAAACGCTCGACGTCTGAGCCGATGGTCGGCGGTAAGTACTCGACCTCGACTCCGTATTTCGAGAGCACCCGGTCTCCGAAGTCACGCGTCGGTCCATACACGTTGTCGCAGACCAGGATGTGATCCCCGCTCCGGGTGAAGGCCATCAAGACGGTCTCGATGGCATCGAAGCCCGAGTGGCAGACGCGGCAAGCGTGTCCGCCCTCGAGTTCGGCCATCGCGGTCTCGAGCTCGAGCTGCACCGGAGAGCCGTACGTGCCGTAGAGCTTCCCGTGATACGGCTTCTGGTCGGCCTTCAGATAGCTTTCGTAGGTCTCGTACAAAACGGTCGAGGCTCGATGCACGGGCGGGTTGACGGTGAGGAAAGGGCTGGCCTCGCGTTTCGGCTTCATCTCGCGAATTCTACCTTACGCCCTTAGAATCTCCGACGGGAGGCCGACCGCATGGAAGGGTTCTGGGGCGATGCCCGCGCGTTCTTGCCGCTTCTTCTGCGAGGCGCGGTCCTCACCGTTATCGTGACCCTGGGCGCCCTCGCGCTCAGCACCGTTCTCGGCCTCGTCTGGGCTCTCTTCCGGGTCTCGCAGGTGCCGGCCTTGATTTACTTCAGCAAGGGTGTGGTGAACACCGTTCGCGGGATTCCGATCCTGGTCCAACTGTTCTACATCTACTTCGTGCTTCCCGAGTTCGGGATCGAGCTCACGGCACTCCAGGCGGGAATCCTCGGCCTCGGCATCGCCTACTCCGCCTATCAGGCGGAGAACTTTCGCGCGGGAATCGAAGCCGTCGACCCCGGCCAGCTCGAGGCCGCGCAGTCCCTGGGGATGTCTCGCGGTCTCGTTCTTCGGCGAGTCGTTCTTCCTCAGGCTTTCCGGATCGCGCTCCCGCCCTATGGGAACACGATGATCATGATGCTCAAGGACTCGTCGCAGGCATCGGTCATCACCGTCGCCGAGCTGACCCAGCAGGGGAGGCTCATCGCGTCGTCGACGTTCAAGAACACCTCGGTCTACACGCTGGTCGCGCTCCTGTATCTTTGCATGAGCGTGCCCTTGATCCTCTTCGCGGGCCGGCTCGAGAAGAAGTTCGGGCGAAAATGATCGCGCTCGAAAGCGTGCATAAGTCCTTTGGGGACACCGAGGTCCTTCGGGGTGTCTCCATGAGGGTGAGCCGAGGAGAAGTGGTGTGCCTCATCGGAGCTTCAGGCTCGGGGAAGTCGACGCTTCTGCGCTGCATCAACGGCCTCGAAAGCTACGACCAGGGAAAAGTCGAGGTCGAGGGCCGGCGCGTCGATCCGAAATCTCCGGCGATTCGCCAGATCCGGACCGAGGTCGCGATGGTGTTCCAGCGCTTCAACCTGTTTCCTCATCGGACGGCGCTCGAGAACGTGATGGAGGGCCCGCTCTACGTGAAGAAAGAGGCCCGCTCCGTCGTGGAAGAGCGGGCGAAAAGGCTTCTCGCGCGGGTCGGGCTCGAGGACAAGGAGCGCTCCCACCCGAGCCAGCTCTCGGGCGGACAGCAGCAGCGGGTCGCCATTGCGCGAGCGCTCGCGATGGAGCCCAAGGCGATCCTCTTCGATGAGCCGACGTCGGCCCTCGATCCCGAGCTCGTGGGGGAAGTCCTCGCGGTGATGCGGACCCTCGCCGATGAGGGGATGACGATGCTCGTCGTGACCCACGAGATGGGATTTGCCCGGGAAGTCGCGGACCGCGTGCTCTTCCTCGATCGCGGCGCCATCCTGGAGGAAGGACCCGCCAGCGAAGTTCTCACCAGCCCGCGCGAGGAGCGCACTCGTGATTTTCTGAGGAGGGTCACCCACCCATGAGCGTGAGCTCTCTCTGGGCCGCCACCGCGCAGCCCGCGTCTCCCACGCCGCCTCTCGACGAATCGAGAACGGCTGACGTCGCGATCGTAGGTGGCGGCTACACCGGACTCTCCGCCGCGCTTCACCTCGCCGAGGGCGGCGCTTCGGTCGCCGTGCTCGACGCGGGAGAGCCGGGCGGCGCCGCTTCCGGACTCAACGGCGGCCAGGTCAACCCCGGCCTGAAACAGGACCCTGAGGAGATCCTGGCCCTCTACGGCCCCGAGGCCGGGGAGCGCTTGATCGAGTTCGCGGGCGGCACCGCGGACGTCGTCTTCGCGCTCATCGACAAACACGGGATCGCCTGCGACGCCGCGCGCGTGGGTTGGATTCAACCCGCGCACTCGAGAGAAGCGCTCGAGACGGTGAAGCGCCGCGTCGATCAATGGCAGGGGAGGGGCGCTCCTCTCGAGGTCCTGGATCGGGCGACGACAGCGGAGCTTCTCGGGACCGACTTCTATCACGGCGCCGGCCTCGACCGCCGTGCCGGTGGGATCCAACCTCTGAGCTACGCCCGGGGACTGGCGCGCGCGGCGATGGCGAACGGTGCTCTGGTCTTCGGGGGAACGAAGGCGGTTGCGATCGACCGGCAAAACGGAAGCTTCCGCATCACGACCGGGTGCGGGGCCTCCATCGAAGCACCGCGGGTTCTCCTCGCGACGAACGGTTACACGGACGAGCTCTGGCCAAAGCTCCGCGAGACGATCATCGCCGCTAACTCGTTCCAAACGGCGACGTCACCGCTTTCGGAAGATCTGGCGCGGACGATCCTTCCTCGAGGCCATGTGGCCTCGGATACGCGAAGGCTTCTCCGCTACTTTCGGCGCGACGCCACCGGGAGGTTTCTCATGGGAGGACGTGGACCGTTCGCGGAGCCAGAAGGTCCGGTGGATTTCGCGCACCTCGTCCGAATGGTCGAAGATCTCTATCCCGCCCTTCGGGGCGTCTCGTACGAGTTCCACTGGAGCGGGCGCGTCGCGCTCACCCGCGATTACCTGCCTCACCTTCACGAGCCCGTCCCGGGGCTTCTGGCGTTTCTCGGCTGCAACGGACGAGGTGTGGGCCTCGGTACGGCGATGGGCATGGCGATCGGAAAGCACCTGCTGCACCCGGACCGCAGCACGCTGCCGTTCCCGATCACCAAGATACGGCCCATCCCGTTCCACGGGCTGCAGCGCCTCTACGTAGCATCGGTCATCGGGTACTACCGGCTCTTGGATCTGCTCTGAGGGTCGCGACCAACGCGTCCCTGGTTTCATCGCTGATCTCGAAGCTCGAGCGGGCGAGCAGGTTCCCTCCGACGTGATCCATGAAGACACCCTCCCCATCGTGCGGTCGTCCCGGAAGGAAATAGTGCAGGATCTCGTGGACGACGACCCTGGCGACGCCGTTGACGATGCGCCTGCCGGGGGCTCGCCAACCCTGGAGCGACTGCGTCGCACGGGGTGCCGCACGTTCAGGATGCGCTCCACTTCTTTGTAGAACACGACGATCACAGCCTGAGAATCGGGATCCCGCCTCGTTGCGGCCAGAACGCCGGGACTCATCCGCCAATCCTCGCTCGAGCGCGGAAGGATAATGACGTTCACGACGTTGAAAACGGGCAATGAAGGATCGCTCGGATCGAAAGACCAGCCCAACCTCGACGAGGCCAAGGTCCGATTGGCGTGGCGCAGGGAATCGTGGGCCTCAAGCGCTTTCAGTGCGTGACCATGGGCCTCGCCAACCATGCGGGCACGACGCCCATGGATCGCAGAAGAGACGCGCTGGCGGCGGCGGCGAAGGACGTCCTCGCCGTGCGGTAGGTAGTGAACGGAGAAGTCGGCCGCCAAGTGGGCACGGTGGGTTACCTGCGGGCCGAGCCGGGAGCCGTCAACGTGATCCCCGGGCGGGCCGAGTTCCCGGTGGGACTGCGGGATCTCGACGCTTCGAAAATCGACCTCATGTGGGAGCGCATTTGCGAGCGGTTCCAACGAACCCACAGAGAGGAAGGTGTTGCGACCGAGTGCACGCTCTTGGACGACGTGGTTCCCGCCCGCGCGGACGTCACCCTGCAGGCGGCCGTTCGGGACGCCGCAGGATCGTTGGGTCTGGACCACTTTGGATCTGCCCGGTGGCGCCGTGCAGGATGCCCAGCAAATCGCCAAGATCGCGCCGATGGCGATGATCTTCGTACCCAGCCGTGACGGCATCAGCCATTCCCCCGAGGAGTTCTCTTCCTGGGAGGATGTGGCGAACGGCGCTGAGGTTCTTTACCGCACGGTCCTGCTTCTCGACGAGCGGCTGAACCGTAACTGATCCATTTGGAAATCAGGGATCGACGATCTCGATTTGCACCCGGCCGGAGACGTCGTTTCCTGGTACCCTCACCCGGATAGTGGCCTCTCCGCGCTCCGTGGTATTCCCCGGCGTGAACTCCGCCGTCACCGTTCCCGTGGCATCGCTCAGGTTGACGCCGCTCCAGAATCCGAACGTCGACTGAGTGCTCTCGTCGAAGGCGCGGAAGACTACTTCGGTTCCCGGAGTGACTTGTCCCACGACCCGCTCGAGCTTTGCCTCGACGGTGATCCGACTCGCGAACGTGGCTTTGACCTGCAGATTTCCGAAGACGCTCACCGAGATTTGATCCGGAAGCGCGGGCTCGAACGTCACCGCGGTCGTGGCCTGGATGTTGTTGAGGGTCGCGCTAACGACGGCGACCCCCGGAAGGCGCGGGCTCACGAGCTCCGCCGAAGCCACGTTGTCGGAGCTGGCGTTGCGGGAAATCTGCTGGAGGGTTGGGGCGCCGAAGGATCCCGCGGTGGTGGTGAACAGAACCGAGCGCTGGAGAAGCGGCACCGCCTCCGCAATCCGCGCGAAGATTTCGGTAGCGGTTGCGCCGTCGGCGGGAGCGGTCGTCGATCCCGCGGTTAGCGAGATCACGTCCGACGGACTGACGGGAACGAAACGGACTTCGGTCGACCGCGCGATCTTCACCGCCTGGCCGTCGCGGATCTCGGCGTTCACGATCGCAGTCCCCGTCTGGGGAGAGGACTGAAGCGCTACGGTAGCGCTTCCTTCGACTCCTGCGGTCGCCACCACGATCTGGGGAGTCGCGGGATTCCCCGCCGGGAACCGGCCGAGGGTCGTCGAGAACACCACGTCTCGAAGCCTTTGGTCGGCTTCTGGGCTGATCCGGGCGGTTATCTGGGCGACGGAGAACCCGTTCGCCGGCACGGCTTCGGGCGACGCGGTCAAGACCATGACGTCGTCGGGCTCTGCAATCTGGTTCAGGTCGGTACACGACAGGAGCGCGACCGATGACGAGAATGCTAGAGCGGCGATTCGCATGAAGCTACCGGGCGGCGTTCCGGAGCGCCCCTACGATATCGATATCGAAGGAAAAAGCGAAATACGGAGTGGCCGCGAGGGATCGGTCGATGACCAGAGGATTCGGGTCGTTCTTCAGGACCAGAAGCGCGCCTCCGCTCACGCGGAGCGAGCGCGCGAACCGATAGCCGGCGCCGAGAACGAGGTTGTATCGGGTCCCGAGAAGAGGCTCGACGCGCGGGTCGTCCTCGAGCACGAGCTCGGTGAGAGTGATCCCGAAAGTCACCGACAGACGCTTGGCGAGTCCGCCTGCGTCGCTCAGGGACGCCTTCTTGTTCACCGGAACCACATGAATGTTGGCCCCGAAGTAGCCGGCCGCCCTCTCCAGCTCCGGCGAGTAGAGCGCCCCCAGATCGAGGCCCACATAGAGGTTCGCGCGGGTGGTCGCGACTTCGGTGGTAATCGTTTGCCGTATCGTCGCTGACAGCGCGCTGGATTCGATCTCCGCCGCCACCCGGTCGAGAGCGCGCTCGCGACCGAGGAGCGACTTCTCCAGATCGTAGAGGTATGCTTCGAGAACTTCGGCCCATCGCTCTGCCCGCCTCAGAGCACCTCCTTCCGAGGACGATAGCGTCCTGAGCGCGTCGACGGAGCCCGTCTCCACCGCGCCCGAGGACGCCAGCCGGTCGAAGGAGGCTCGGTTTCGCGCCCCGGGAACGACGAGGCTCTGAAGCCAGTCGCGAAGCTCTCGGAGCGCCCTTGAGGTGCGGAGATATCGCGAACGAAACGAACCGGCATCCTCGGCCCGAAAGCTCCGTTCGAGGTCGATGGGGCTGTCCGTGAGGCTTCGGCCGCGAGCCAGGGTGGAGAGCACAGCGTCGCTCGCCCGGACGATTCGGATCGCATCCTCGGAGAGGAAGAGATCGTTTCTCGGGTTTCGGGGATCGAGGTCGGGGTTGCGCTCGAGCTCCGCGAGCAGTGCACGGAGCGGTGCGGCGCTGCGGATCGCATCGAGATCGTCCTCGAGGGTCGGTGCGGTCTCACGGTAGAGCCTCAGGCTTTCCGCACGCTCAGCCTGCCGAGCCAGAACCTCGTTCGACAGCCGCGCCAACTCGGCTGGGGTTGCCTCGTTGTCGAAGAGACCTCCCGCCGCCTCGACGACGAGGGTTCCCCGGGCGGAGGAAATGGGCGTTCCCTCGTTGAGCGCGCGCTCGAGGGCGAGTCGCAGCTCGGCTCCCAGAGAGATCGCGCGGTCGAGGGGGATGTCTTTCTCGATGGAGCCTAGCGCGCGATCGAGCGCCGATTCGACCTCGCGTCGAAGCGCCGACGCCTCGCTCGAGGACAGCCGCCGGTCGAAAATCAGAAGGAACCGAAAATCTCGGTCGGCGTCGAAGGGCCCGAGCCGCACCCGGAAGACTCCATCCGCGCCGATGGCGGAGGCCAGAGGACGCTCGGGTTTCCACTCGGGCGGGAACTCGTTGTCGGAGTCGTCCTTGTCCTGGTACTGAAGCGCAAGCTGGATGCTCCCCGCGGGAGCACGCCCGGTGAGAAGAAACGGCACATCGAAGGGAAGGCGGCCGGATGCGATTCCTGACGTTACCTCCAACTCCACGGCGTCGGGGTCCTGCGCGATAGCCTTCGTTGTGGTTGGAAGCGACCCCAAGAGCGACAGCGCGGTGGCAACTCCAAGTCGGGCGAAAGTCATCGGGGCGCGCCATAGACTATATGACGCGAGCCCTCGAAGCTACGGAGGCCAGGCGCCCGGCTTGGTCTCGAGCCGCACGAGCCGCACTTCCCGTTCGCCCGCCGCGTGCTCGAAGACGCCCTTCGCGACGACCCCGGACGGCGCCACCCAGAGGCGGTGCTTCGTCGTTCCCGTGGTGAGCTCGTATACCGCGGTCACGAGCTTTCCCGCGAACTCGGTCTCGATCTCTTCGTCCTCGACCCGACGGTAGGTCTGGGAAGCGCGGACGCCCGAGAAGTCCGGAAGGGCGAGGGTGATGGCCTCGACGCTCCGGGCCTCGCCCGCCGTGAGCGCGAGCCGCTTCAGGGCCAGCGCGTTGAAGATCAAGGAGTCGAAGTCCACGACCGCGCCTTTGCTCCGGCCGAGCTCGGTCTTTATCTTGTCTCGGCCTTGCCCCTTCGCTTCCGAGCGCCAGTTCTCGCCCTTGCGGGCGAGCTCGAGCTCGGTGACGATACCCGCCCTGGTCGTAACGATGGAGAGCTTCCTCGGCTCGAAGGAGGCATCGAGCTCGTAGCGCATCTCCTGGCGCGAGGGCTCCGGCCAGTAGAGAGTTCGGGTGGACTCGATTCGGTAGCCGTCTTTCTTGAAGACCCGGAACTGCTCTTCCCCGATCCTCTTTCCGCCGAGGAGATACTGGTACTCACCGAGCGACACCGGAAGCTGATCTTTGTTGGTTCCCAGAACCAGAGCGAGAGTGATGAGAAGGGAGTGCATGCATCACCTCCAGGTCCCGCCGAAGCGGGAGAACGCCGATTGAATTTGTGGATTCGAAGTCAGGATACCACGCGGTAGGCTACAATTCGCAAATTCGAGGGGGTTTCATTCATGAGCAACGCCGTTCTCGCCGCTCTCCTTCTGGTTTTCGCCTCCGTCCTGTCGGCTCAGGAAGAGAAGGAGAAGGAGAAGGCGACTCCCCCGGTCGAAGAAAAGCCGCCTGTCGTAACCGAGCACCAGATCCGTCTGAACGGGAGCGCGCTCGGATACAAAGTGACCACCGGGAGGATGCCCATTCGCAAGGATACCGGGGAGGTCGAGGGCGAGATTTTCTACATGGCCTATACTCTCGACGGTGGCGACGGTGGCGACGGTGGCGCTCAGGGCGATTCGAGACCCCTGACCTTTTCTTTCAACGGCGGGCCGGGTTCGTCCTCGGTGTGGCTCCACCTCGGGATGCTCGGTCCGAAACGCGTGCCGATGCTCGCCGACGGCGGAATGCCCGCGCCCCCGTATCGTCTCGTCGACAACGAGTACACCTGGCTAGACCTCACCGACATCGTGTTCCTCGATCCGGTGGGGACGGGATTCAGCCGTCCCGCCTCGCCGGAAAAAGGGAAGGACTTCTGGGGCCTCGATCAGGACATCCAGTCGGTCGCCGAGTTCATCCGGCTCTACCTGACGCGGCACAAGCGCTGGTCGTCCCCCCTCTACCTCATCGGAGAGAGCTACGGAACCACGCGGGCCGCGGGGCTCTCCGGCTATCTCGTGGACCGCTCGGGAGTGGCGTTCAACGGAGTCATCCTCGTATCGAGCGTCTTGAACTTCCAGACGAACCGTTTCGCAGAGGGAAACGACCTCCCGTATTTGACGTACCTTCCTACCTATGCAGCCACCGCCTGGTACCACAAGAAGCTCGAGCCCGAGCTTCAGGCCGACTTGTCGAAGACCCTCGAGGAGGTCAAGACCTGGGCTATCGACCGTTACTGGGTGGCGTTGGCGAAGGGGGCGAGCCTCACTCCCGAGGAGAGGCTTGAAACGGCAGCCGCCCTCTCGCGCTACACCGGGCTCTCGAAAGAGTTCATCGACCGCGCCGATCTTCGGGTAGAGGCGGGGCGGTTTCGCAAGGAGCTCCTGCGCGAGGAAAAGCTCACCGTCGGCCGGCTCGACGCCCGCTTCGTAGGCATGGATCGCGACGCCGCGGGGGAGGAGTACGAGTTCGACCCGAGCATGGCGGCGATCCGCCCGCCGTACACGGCCGCGTTCAACGATTACGTCCGCGACGAGCTCGGATACGAGAGCGATCTCCACTACTGGATTCTCGGCGGCGGTATCGGACGCTGGGACTTCGGGGACGAGGGGCGGTTTCCGGACACCAGCCGGGCCCTGCGGGATGCGATGCTCCGCAACACTTATATGAAGGTCTTCGTCGCCTCGGGCTACTACGACATGGCGACGCCGTTCTTCGGAACCGAGTACACCCTGAGCCATTTCGGGGTTCCGGAATCACTGCGGGGGAACGTGCGCATAGAGGAGTACGAGGCGGGGCACATGATGTATATCCACGAAGGCTCTCTCGCGAAGATGAAGAGCGACATCAGCTCGTTCTATCAGGAGACGAAATCGATGTCCGGCCGCGGCGTGGGAAACGTCCCCGGAGGACGCTGACGGCGTGGGGTTCGGAGCTCTCCTCCTTCTGCTCTCGAGCGGGGAAGTCCAGTTCCGCTTCGTCGACGTGGTCGAGGGCTCGGGTGTGGACCTCGTGACCACGTTCGGAAGCGAGGAGAAGCGTTACATCATCGAGTACACCGGAACGGGCGCTGCCCTCACCGACTACGACGTGGACGGAGATCTCGACCTCTATCTCGTCAACGGCTCGGCTTTGGAGCTTCCCCCGGGCGCGCCGCCGGCCGATCGGCTCTATCGAAACGAGGGAGGGTTCAGGTTCACGGACGTGACCGAAGCCGCGGGACTCGGCGACACCGGATGGGGTGGAGGCTCGCTCGCGGGAGACCTCGACAACGACGGCGACCCCGATCTCCTCGTCACAAACTTCGGGCCGAACGTGCTCTATCGGAACAACGGCGACGGCACCTTTACCGACGTCACCGCCTCCGCCGGTCTCGAGGACGGAAGGTGGCACTCGAGCGCGGCCTTCGGCGACCTCGACTCCGACGGCTTTCTCGACCTCTACGTCGCGAACCACGCGGTCTTCGAGACCGCGGAGCCGCCGAAGCTTCCCTGTTTCTGGAAGGGGATCCAGATCGCCTGCGGCCCGCTCGCCCATCGGCCGGAGACCCATCTCGTGTATCGAAACCGAGGCGACTTCTCCTTCGCTGACGTCTCGGACTCGTCGGGGGTCTCGTCGAAGCCGGGCTTCGGTTTCGGCGTGGTGATGGATTATTTCGACGATGACGAAAGGCTCGACGTCTACGTCGCGAACGACCTCTCGGGGAACTTCCTGTTTCTCAACCGGACGACCGCGGAGAGCGGAATCGCTTTCGAGGATGTCTCGGCGCTCTCGGGGGCGGGTTTCGTCGAGGGCGGCCGCGAGCAAGCGGGGATGGGTGTCGACTCGGGGGACTTCAACGGCGACGGCCGGCCCGATATACATACCACCAACTTCTCGGACGACTACAACGCCCTCTATCGCAACGACGGCTCCGGACTCTTCACCGATGTGAGCTTCGAGGCCCGGTTGGGGGAGGTGACGCTTCCTTACCTCGGATGGGCCACGGCGTTCGCCGACTTCGATCTCGACTCCGACCTCGACCTCCTGGTGGTCAACGGTCATATCTACCCGGAAGCGGATCGCTTCCAAAGCGGCACAGGGTACGCTCAGTCGAACCTCCTTTTCGAGAACGCCGGGGACGGGACGTTTCGCGACGTCTCGGCCCGCTCGGGGCTCGTCGAGAAGCGGCTCGGGCGCGGGGCCGCCGTCGGAGACGTCGATGAAGACGGCGACCTCGACGTGGTCGTCGCCAACATGCATTCGCTCCCGGGTCTCTTGAGAAACGACGGCGGCAAGGGGAGGAACTGGGTGCGGATCCTCCTGGTAGGCCGGGAGTCGAATCGTGACGGCGTCGGCGCCCGAGTGATGCTCGAGGCGGGTGGCCGCTCTCAGACGCGAACCTCGAAGTCCGGCGGGGGCTATCTCTCGAGCCACGATCCGCGGTTGCATTTCGGT
>CAZKNR010000242.1:0-4181 GCA_964553925.1 uncultured Acidobacteriota bacterium | reverse complement strand
TCCATCGAGATCGAGTTCTCGATGTCCGCGCCTTCGGTCATCTTCGCGTGGGCGCAAGTGAGAAACGCCGCCGAAGATCTCGTGTGGTCGGCGCCGGCCTCGGCCTGGGATTGGGCGGTCGCGAGCGCGATATCGGTGTGGCTCACGATGGTGAGGTAGTCCTGGTAGGGCGCGAGGGCACGAAGGATGGGGGTGATCTCGAAGTCGCGGCCCTCTTTGGCTGGCGACCAGTAGTTGAGGCGCGAGCCATCGCCGGTGCTCCCCGCCGAGCCGTGCACCATCTCGATCGCCGTCAGCCGGGTCCTCGGCGCCGCCGCCGTCTTTCGGAGAGGTGTCAGTGCCGGCACCATGGATTCCATGAACGGGAGCGCCATCGTGACTCCCATGCCGCGAAGCGCGGTGCGCCTGGAAATGTGCTTGCGGGTAATGAACATCGCTTGTCTCCCTACTGGTCTTGTCTCCCTACTGGACCGGAGCCACTGCGTCCGTGGCCCGGTCGAGCTCTTCCGCTCTTCTGAGCTGAAACGGTGCGCTCTTCACGATACCGAGGACGATGGACGAGAACCGGTGGTCTTTTTCCGCCGCGTCTCGGGCGATCGCCCGGACGGTCGGCATATCGTAGTGCTGCACCACACGCCCGAGCGCGTACATCAGGAGATGCTTCGTGAAGTTCCGCAGGTACAGCGTCTCTGAACGGAGCAAATACGCGCGAAGTCCCTCGGTGCCGTTCACCTCGGTGCCGTCGAAGAGCGTCCCCGAGGGCTCGATGTCGAATCCGCTGTCCTTGAAGCGCCACGCGCCGACAGCGTCGAAGTTCTCGAGCGAGTATCCGAGGGGATCCATGATCGCGTGGCACGCGGAGCAGGCGGGATTCGCGCGGTGCTCTTCGAGCCGCTCCCTCACCGAAAGGTGATTTCCGCCGGTCTCGTTCTCCTTCAGCGGGGGGACGTTCGCCGGGGGGCGGGGAGGGGGCGTTCCAAGGAGGACGTCCAGAACCCAGGCGCCGCGGATCACGGGCGACGTCCGGTTCGCGAGAGAGGTGAGAGTCAGGATGCTCCCCTGGCCGAGAAGCCCCCGGCGGTTCTCATCGGCCACGCTCACGCGGCGGAAGCGATTGCCGATGACGTTCGGGATCCCGTAGTGCTTCGCGAGGCGCTCGTCGACGAACGTGTAGTCCGCGGTGAGGAGGTCGAAAACACTCCGGTCCTCGCGCACGATGCTGTCGAAGAGAAGCTCCGTCTCCCGCCGCATCGAGACCGTCAGGTTGTAGTCCCAATCGGGGAAGAGAAACACGTCGGGATGCGCGTCCTCGAGGTTCTGGAGGTGGAGCCAATGGGTCGCAAAGCTCGTCGAGAGCGCTTCGGCGCGCGGGTCCTCGAGCATCCGGCGAACCTGCTGCTCGACGACCGCGGGGTCTCGGAGCTTTCCCTCGCTCGCGAGGGTGATGAGCTCGTCGTCCGGAGCGCTCGACCACAAAAAGAACGACAGTCGAGAGGCGAGCTCGAGGTCGCTCACCCGGTAGTTTTCTCCCGGGGCCGCGTCCTTCGGAGTGCGCTCGAAGCGGAAGAGGAACTCGGGGTCGGCGAGAATAGCCTGGAGGCCCGCGGTGATTCCCGCCTCAAAGCTTTTTCGACCTCTCGCGGATTCATAGAGGGGCATCAACCGGCGAAGGTCGCGTTCGGTCGCCGGGCGTCGGAAGGCGCGGCGCGCAAGGTTCGAGAAGATCTCCCTCGCGCAGGGAGCTTCCTTTGAACCCTTCGCAGGATAACAAGTGAAGATCTTTCGGCGGCTCTCCGTGTCGCTGACTCCAGTGGCATCGTAAGGGCCGTCGATTCCGAGGGTCTTCAAATGGGGGAGCCCCGTAAGGCCAGAGACGTTCCCCGTGGAGAGATCGGCGAGCGCCCGCTCGAACGGCATCACGAAGTCCTGGACCGGCCCCTCGAGCCTCTGGACGAAGGACGCCGAGATCGTCTGCGGACCCGCCTTGACTCGGACGGGCGGTGTGCGAAGGGAGTCCGTCTCCCTCATCTTCCGGTCGATGTCGAAAATCGCGATCCGTTCGCCGTTCAGGGCGACCTCGACCTGCTCGCCCTCGGCCGGTTTGTTGTCGCCGAAGATCTCGCCAAGACTCCGGTGATAGAAGGCCACGACGATCACGTACTCCGCATCGGCGGGGAAGTGATGCCGGACCACGAGCCCGCCGCGGGTCCCGAACGGCGCCCCTTCGACGTGGCGGAGCTGCGAGATCGCCTGGGGCACGACGTAGGTCTCGACTGCGGGCGCCGCCCCCGGATCGCCGACGGCGAGGCGGCTCAGCTTTCCCGCGGCCCGGATGTAGCCATCGAGAAGCGACGGAGACACGGTGAGAACGTCCGACATGTTGTCGTATCCCTGGCTCATGTCGTCCGGAGGCAGAAGCGATTGGACGTTCACGTCGAGAGCGAGGAGATCGCGAATCGAGTTCTTGTACTCCGTTCGATTCAGGCGGTGCAGCACAGGCCGGCCCGGCTGGGGATTCTGGGCGGCGTCGGCATCGATCGAAGCCTCGATATCGGCGATGAAAGCCTCGAGATCGGCCGGTTCCGGCCGGGGCATTCCCGAAGGAGGCATCATGCCGGCCCGAAGCTTCAGGGCGACTTTCTCGAGCGGCTCCGCATAACGGCCGGGTGCGTTCAGGTCGACCGTCTCCAGAGAGAAATCCCCGAGCCGCATGTCGTCGTTGTGGCAGGTGACGCAGTAGTCGTCGACGAGAGCTTTGCGGCCGATGGAGGAAGACGCGGAAGACGAAGGCGGCGAAGGCTTTGCGAGCAGAGGCGCCGTCGAGAGCGCGGCCAGCAGCACGAAAAAGAGCGTTCTCCCCATACAGCCTAGGTAATTGTATAGTGGATATGTCTCACATTTGCAACGACATGACCCGGCTGGTTCTCGGCGGCGCAGCGATCTTCGGAGCGTCGCTCGCCGCGGCTCAGGTTTACGAGGACAATCTTCCCCTCGAGCATCCGGCGATCCAATACCGGCATGAGCCTGCGGACGATCCGATCGCCCGGCTTGCGCGGGAGCTCGAGAGGGGAAGCGGCACTCTGGACTTCGATGCCGGGCTCTCGTATTTGCCGAGCCTTCTCGATCGGCTCGGCGTGAGAAGCGATTCTCAGACTTTGGTGTTCTCGAAGACCAGCGTTCAGGAAACCCTGATCTCGCCCCGCACGCCGCGGGCGATCTATTTCGGCGACGACGTCGCGGTCGGGTTCGTGCCCGGCAGCGAAGCGATCGAGATCGCGGCGGTCGATCCCTCGAAAGGCGTCGTCTTCTACAGTCTCGACGCGCGGAAGACGGAACGCCCCCGCTTCGTCCGCTCGGAGGGATGTCTCCACTGCCATCAGGGCCCGGCGACTCTCGGGGTTCCCGGCATCTACGTCGGCTCCGTCCACACCAGCCCCTCGGGACGGGCGGACTTTCGCCTGGGCTCGATCGTCACCGATCACCGCACCCCTTTCGCCGATCGCTGGGGCGGGTGGTACGTGAACGGCACAACGGGAGAGACCCATCGGGGCAACGCGGTCTCCACGGATCCGGAGTTCTCGACGGCGATGCCGGCGCCCCGGTTGGACTTGCTCGACGAGAAACGCTACCTCGCGCCGACGAGCGACATCGTGGCGCTCATGACCCTCGAGCATCAAACGCAGATGACGAACCTCCTCACCCGGCTTTCGTGGGAAGCGCGGATCGCGCCGGACCACGCCCTTGCCCCGCGCATCGAAGAGGTCGTCAGGTACATGCTGTTCCTGGACGAGGTCCCTCTGCGGGAGGCGATTCGCGGAGTTTCGACGTTCACCGAAACGTTCCCGCGCGAGGGACCGCGCGACCGAAGGGGCCGGTCGCTGCGGGACTTCGATCTGGAGAAGCGTCTCTTCCGATATCCCCTCAGCTACATGGTATACAGCCGGCACTTCGACGGCTTGCCGGAGGCGGTGCGCGAGCGGGTCTACCGGCGCATCCACGAGATTCTGAGCGGGGCGAGCCTCGCCGAGGCCCGCGCGATCCTCGAGATTCTCCGAGACACCAAACCCAATCTCCCTGCGGGACAGTAGGAGGACCGAACGATGACGTTGGCTACGCTCATGCTCGCGACCGCCCTCTCCGCTGCCGCACAGACCACCGACGACGAGCTTCGGGCTCGCGCC
>CAZKNR010000241.1:0-10788 GCA_964553925.1 uncultured Acidobacteriota bacterium | reverse complement strand
TAGGAGTTGCCGCGGTCGCGATCGAGCCGTCGCGGATGTCGATGCCGATGCGCAGGTGCGCGGAGCAAAAATCCACCGGGTCCTGTCCGGGTGGGAGCCACTCGGAGCTCACGCGGTCGCAGGCGTCGGTCGCGCGCTTTCCGGTGAGGGCGCAGAGCCTCACGGGCCTTGTTCCGCGGGGAGGCGGAAAGGGCACGTGCGAGAGCCGATCGTCTCCTCGATGAAGGGCGAGGAGGACTTTGTTCGCGAGCTGAGAGGCGGCGCCGTATCCCGTCATGCGGCTCATGGGGCGGTAGTCGGCGCGGCCCACCCAGACGCCCACCAGGAACTTCGACGAGTAGGCGACGGTCCATGCGTCGCGATAGTTGGAAGAGGTTCCGGTCTTGACGGCGACGGGGAACGGATACTCGTTGAACCCCATCCTCGGAAACGTAGGAAGCCTCGCCATGGGGTCGGAGAGAAAGAGAGTCACCTGACGAACCGCGTCCTCGCTCAGGACCTGCCGGGGGTCTCCCCTCGGTTGTCCCCGAACCCAGACGAGCTCACGGTAACGTCCGTCTCCGGCGAGGACGGTATAGGCGGAGACCAGATGCTCGAGGGTCACCGGCAGAGCCCCGATGGCGAGCCCGAGACCGTAATGTCGTGCCCCTTTTCTTCCGTCGTGGAGCTCACTCGCCCCGAGAAGGTCGAAGGCTTCATCGATACCGACCTTCTCGAGAACGTCGACCGCGGGGATGTTGCGCGAGTTCCCGAGGGCGGAGCGGGGGAGCATGGGTCCGAGGTAGGACTTGTCGGCGTTGGTGATGGCGGCGGAGCCCCGGGGAAGGTCGTCGAGAACGCTTGCCGGAGTGATGACGCCTTTGTCGAGGGCGAGCCCGTAGAGAAATGGCTTCAATGTGCTTCCCGACGAGCGCGGGATCGATGCGTAGTCGATAGCGCCCGACTGCACTTCGTCGAAATAATCCGTCGAGCCCATCCAGGCGAGGACCTCGCTCGTCTGGATATCGACGACGATGACGGCGCCGTTCGAGGCACCCTCGGACTCCCACTCGAGGAGGGAGCTCCAGGCGGTCTGCGTGACCTCTTCCTGGAGGTCCAGGTCGAGGGTGGTCTCGACGATGTGGACGTTCCCGTGAGGCGAGTCGCTGCGAACGCGCTCTTCGAGCCTCAACAGGGCGTGCATCGCAGCTTCGGGGCGGCGGCCGCGCTCGGGAAAAGAAAGCCGCGCGAGCTGCCGGATGGCGAGCTCGTGCTCTTCGGCGCCAAGGACTCCTTCGTCGAGGAGGGCATCGAGAATTCTTCGCCCTCGCTCCCGAGCGGCCCTTCGCCCTTCGGGGTTGAAGGGGTTCATTCGCGAAGGAGACTGAGGGATGGCGGTGAGGAAGGCGATCTCCGCCCAGCTCAAATCCTCTACCGGTTTTTCCAGGTAGCACCGAGCGGCGTAACCGATTCCATGGATCCGGTTTCCGTAGGGAACGATCCGAAGGTAGTGCGAAAGAACGTTCTCCCGTCCATGACGGAGCGTGAGAAAAAGAGCGGTCAGGCTCTCGACGAGCTTCCGGCCGTAGGTTCGGGAGCCGGGGCGCTGGAGTCGCGCCACTTGCATCGCGATGGTGGATGCTCCCGAAACCCGCCGGCCGCCGCGGATGTTTTGCCAGAGGGCGCGGCTCATCGCGAGGGGGTCGATGCCGGGATGAGACCAGAAGCGGCGGTCCTCGAGAACGAGAGTCGCGGCGACGACTCGAGGGGGGAGCTCTTCGAGAGGCCAGTATCCGAAATCGCTCGCTTCCGGGTCAGCCACTTCGCCGAGGAATCGTCCTTCTCGGTCGAGGAGCAGGTGACTCGGCCCCGGACTTTCGAGCCGCGAGCGAGAGAGCGCGACCCCGACGACAAAGAGGCCAACCAGAAGCGCTGCCCCGGCCGCGATTCTGACCGAGCGCCGTTTCACTCTTCCGTCCGCTCGATCTTCACACGAGCTCCGGCCGACTGTCCGGTAACGGCGCTGTCGTACATCATCTCGGCGAAGGCGGACGGTTGCACGAAGCTTCCTGGCGTCGTTGCCCGGGTACGAAAGTAGAAATCGTACGTTCCCGCCGGGAGCTCGTCGTAGTAGAACGCGACGTGATCGTCGAGGAAAGCGACGTAGGTCGGAGGAAGCGTCAGCGACTTTGAAGGTCGGGCTTCGGGAGGGGATGTGGCAAGCCGGGGGTTGAGCGGCTCCATGCCCGCCGCCAACGGAACCACGACCGCGACGTAGTGCCGCGGCGTTGGGTTCACGACCTGGGTGTGGTCTTCGATGATGTCCGCGACCGAGAGCTCGATGGCGGTTCCCGGCTCTTCGAGAGAGCGCCGCTCGGGAGGCGCTTCGGTCGAGAGGTCGGAGGGACGAAGCCGTGCGTAGGCTCGGCTCACGACGAACCCGTGCGACTCCGGCCGGGTCAGGCTCCCGTCGGCTTGGGGAACGTACGTCGTTTCGGTACGCACGACGACGGGGGAAGCTCCGCCGGCTTCGAGAACGAATCGCCCGGCGGCGGGGCTGGCCCGACTGAGGAATGCCACGGGAGCTTCGGGTGAAGTGCTCATCGTGACGCGCTCGGAGCCGAGCTCCGCCCGGACGCGCAGCGGCGTTACGCCCTCGAAGGGGGGCTTCACGACGTCGGTAAGGGCAAGAAGAGCGGAAGCGTTGGCGTTGGTCGAGCCCCAGCCGTCGCCTCGCCCGAGGGTCACCAGGGCGTCGACGAGGAGCTGAATGCGCGGGTCGTCGCCGTCGGTCCGCACGAGGGCCCGGGTCATCTCGGAAAGGGTGCGGGTCTCGCTCGGGAGGATCAACGCGTTTCGTGCCGACGCCTGCGACTGGAGCCCGCCGTAGACCTCTCGTCCTTGATAGAGCCGGACGACGAGACCGCCCCAGACCTCGTTCACCAGGCCTTCCACGGTGCGGCCTGAAGTCTCGCCGCCGCGGTGCAATGCGACGAGCACTTGAGCGCGGGACTCCTGATTCAGGGTGTCCGTGCGCCGGGCGAGCTCGGCCGCGTAGGCTTCGTTCGTGCGGCCGGCTGCCGAAAGTGCCGAGAGCGCCCACGTTCTCTCGGCGTAGGACTCGCCGTCGATGAATCGGCTGTAGTCCGAGCGGAGCGCCTGCTCGAGAGAGCGTTCGAGAGCATCGCGCAGCGCCCGATCGACGGGGAAGCCCGCTTCTTGCGCTTCGACGAGAAACTGGACCACCCAGGCGGTGAGCGAAACGTACCCTCGGCCACCGGGCCAGTAGGCGGTCAGGCCGCTTCCGTCGACCGAGCTCTGAATCCACTCGATCGTCTCCCGCACCGAGCGCTCGAGCTCCTTGTCGTCACGGGCACTCTCACTCAGGTGAAGGAGCTCACGGAACTTCACCAGCGCGAGCTGGGCCCGGGCCCGACTGATGCGCTGTTCGGTGCACCCGTGGGGGTAATCGAGAAGGAAGTCGAGACCCGCCGCCATCGTGACGAGAGCGGGCTGATCGGAAACGAGAACCCGGCGCCTCAGAGTTCCGGGTCGATAGGGCTCGTCCACACGGGGCACGAGCACCGGCGCTCCGGTGGTGAGGGTCTCGATCGAACGGAGGGTCACGCGCTTGCGATCGTCGACCAGAGGAATCGAGACCTGGAAGGCGTCTTTGGCGGAGTCCGACAATCGCTCGACGCCCACCCGAAAGGTGAGCTCTCTCAGAGTGAGCTCTCCCGCCTCGTCGAAAGGCGGCGTTTCCACGTTCACCGGGAACTCGATGCGCTCGGGCCGGTTCGGCACCCAGTCGAGGTCGACTCGTCGTTCTCCGACAACCGTTGCACCCCTCACGTCGATCTCGGCTCTCCCCGGACCGCCCTCGCCCTCGACCACTCGTCCTATGGCGGCAGCTGTGAAGCGGTCGCCAGGTCGTGCGAATCGGGGAAGCCCGGGCTGCACGATCACCGGAAGACGTACGGCGACAGTCGATGTGGCGTAGCCGAATCGGTCGGGGCCGCTCGCGACTTTGGCGCGAAGCTTGAAATTCGTGAGGTTGTCGGGAAGGGCGACCTCGACCCGCGCGGTCCCCGAAGCATCGACGAGAATGCGGGGATTGAAGTACGGAACGGGCTCGAAGTTCTTCCTCACCGTGACCCGATCGAGGAGCGGTACCGCCTCTTCCGCTCCTTCGCCCCCTCCGGGGTTTTCCACGAACGGCAGGGAGCCGAAGGCGAGATTGCGCGTGTCCCGAAGGGAGACGAACGAGCTCACATCGGTGATGAAATCCGAAAGTGGATCGAGTCTCGCCTCGGTGCCGAGTGCGAGGACGGCCTGATCGACGAGCCACAACGTCACTTCTCCCGAGAGCGGTCGGTCCGCCGGATCGCGGAGGGCAATCTCGACCTCGATCCGCTCGCCGGGAAGGGCGCGCTCGGGGTGGGTGAGGGTCGCCTCGACCCGGTTGTCGACCGGATTCACCGCTACCCAGGCAGTCGACGCCATCGTCGCGGGTTTGCCGAGATCGGTTCCATTCGCCGCCGACGGCGTCGTTCCAGAAATGCGTCCTCGCATCAGAACGAAATGAACGGGGATTCGCGGCACGTACGTGTTCTCGATGGGAAGGTCGAACGTCGCGGCGCCTCCCTCGACCGAGACCCACCGGTACGTGTTCCGCTCAGGCCCTTCGATGACGGCGAGAGCACTCGCTGTCTGGAACGGACTTTCGAGGACGAGGTGAGCGGTCTCTCCCGGATCGTAGGACGCCTTGTCGGTCGAGACGGTGAATACTTCGTTTACCGGCTTCGACCACGTCACCGGATCGTCTCCTCCGGCGTAGAGGTCCACCGCGACGACCTGAGCCCGGTCGAGCCGGTCGTGAGCTTCGAGCTCCACCACGTAGACTCCCGATCGGTCGATGGGGATGGCGAGGGGCACGGGGTCCGAGGCGCTCTTAACCGTCGTCTCAAAAACTTTTTCGTCCACGACGTCGGTGGTGTAGCGGGCGACGCCGTCGGAGAAGTCGCTGGCCCGCAGGATCGAGTGCCACTGCCTCAGCAAGAGGCGCACGGTGACGGTGGTGCCCGCGATGAGATCGTCGTTCGGTCCCGCCACGAGAATCTCCCCTTCGATCGTCCGGGCCCGCTCGATGTATCGCGGCACCTTCAAGCCCAGGACGAATGGGGGGAGGGCGACCACGCGGCGGGTCGACGTTACCGTCTGATCGTCGGCGCCGGTCACTGTCGCTTCGACGACGTAGGCCCGCGGCGCGAGGGTGGGCTCGATCGCGGGGTTCAGGACGATTCGGGCCGAGCCGGCCTCGTCGGTCTCGTCGAGCTTGTCGACCTGGGCCGAAGTGGTGAAGGTCGTCGTCTTCGAGAACCGGCCGTCGGAGGAATAGAGAAACCCCTCGCGCTTTCCCGGAGTCCAGCTGTGGGGGAACTGGGTCACCCGCCACTGCACCGGGCGGCCGGCCACCCTGCCTCCGGCGTAGTAGTTCGCCACGAGCTCGACTTCGAATTCCCGGTCGAGCGGCGCTCGATCGGGCGCGTGGAGGAGCACTTCGAATTGGGGGATCCGGTAGGCCTCCATCAGGAAGCTGGTGCTGGCGAGAGTGTCCAGGCCCACCATGAGATGCGCGCGGTAGACTCCCGTTGGAAGCTTGTCCTCCTTGAACTCCTGGTAGACGCTTCCTTCCGGGGTCGCCGTCACCGGGTAGCGAAAGGTGACGTCCCCCGGTCCTTCGACGACGATCTCCGCGGGCGTGACCGTTGCGCGGAGGCGGCCCTGGAACCTCTGGCGGAGATAGCCCTTGATGTGAACTTTGTCCTCGGGTCGATAGACGGGACGCTCGGTGAAGACGTGCCCGAGGGTTTCGGGTGTGGCGGTGCGGCCATCGAGATCGTCGAACGCCCACTGGAGCCACCGGGATTTCGATTCGGACCAGAGGTTGTCGGCGTAGCGGTCGGGAGCGTCGTCGGGGTCGAGCACGAGTACGTCGGCGTCCTTCGCCACGACGATGCGATCGAGCGATCGGTGAGGGTTCGCGCTCCCGGGGACGTTCCAGACGAGCGTTCCTTCCGCGTCGGTCGAGCCTTCGAACAACGAGACGGGATCGATGGAGCCGAGATCCTCGATCCGAACGCTCGCTCCTGGAAGTGGACGACCGGTCGAAAGCGAGCTCACCAGGAATCGCACCGCGGAGCGTTCCTCGACGGCACTCAGGCTCAAGTCGGTGACCTGGAGTCGCATCCAGTGCCGGAACGACTCGCTTCCGATGCGCCGGATTCCGATGAGATACGTGCCGGGCCGGTCGGCGCCCGCGATCCGATCGAGGTGAGGCTCGAGGTCGAGCCCAAAAGTCGCCGAACCGCCCTCCCGGCGGAGCGGGAGTGAGACGAGCTCGGAAACGGGCGGGGAGCCGAGGAGCTGGATTCGCTGCGCGAGGTTCGAGACCGGCTCACCCGGTCCCGGCGGGCGCTCCGACTCGTCCACGGTAATCGGCTGGGCGGGAAAGGGCCAGAAGCTCCGGTCGAGAGGATCGATTCGGTGGATACGCAAATCGACGCGGGGCTCGCCGCGGCCCTCCAAGGGCACGCGCTGCGGACCGAGGCGCTCGGCGATCCCGCGACTCGCCGGCAACCTCAAGAAGGACTCCATCCTGGGAAAGTAGAGAAAGAGCTCGCTCGGGCCCTTCATCTCGAGCTCGCGGCCCTTCTCGTCACTCAACGGAATCGGGGCGAGGTTCACCCGGTAGAGGGTGTCCCAGTCGAAGTTGCCCGCGATCTCGAGGGTCCGGGCCTGAACCGACGAGGTGAGATTCTCGACCGGCGGGGTAAAGCGCACGAGGTTTCTCGCTTCGACCGGCCCGAGCGCTCGGGGTGGTGACGAGAACCATAGGACGAAAGCACGGTCGCTCGTTCGGCATTGGATCGCTTGATCGCGGGTATAGCGCGTGCCTTCTCTCGTCAGCGGGTAGGCGTTCTCCCGGCAGCCCGCTTCCTGCACCCGGAACGGCTGGGCCGTCGAAAAGGCGACGTCGGTGAAGGACTCCGACCGGTCGTCGTCGAGGGAGAGCCGGAGGTGAACGAGGGCGCGAGTGCCCGAAGGGATCGGGCTCGAGAGCGCGAGGACGTAGGTGGCGCTATCGGCCCGCGCCTTCCGCTCGACGGTCTTTACCTCGAAGTCGTCGCGAGTGAGGAAGCGTGACCGTTCGGGCCCGACTCCGGGAAGCTCGCGAAGCTCGATGGTCACCATCCGGGCGAGAGCCTCCGGATCCATGGGCTCGGGGAACGTCATCGTGATCGAGTCCACGAGCTCGAGCCCCTCGCTTCCGTCGGACGGAAGTGTTGACGTCGCGGCCGCCATGAGGGTCGTGAGCGGGACCGGGCGCTTCTCCCGGACGCGCCATTCGAACCGGGCGAGCGCGGGCCAGGGCTCGGCGGGCCGGAACTGGAGGGTCTTGGAATCGATCCATTGATAGGCCCCGGGGTGGGCCGGCGTCACTCGAACGAATCGATCCGGCTGGTCTTCCGGGCCGGCGCTATCCGGCCCGACGGCGGTGTCGAAGAATACCGTGACCGGATCCCAGCGCCTGAGGAAGTGCTCGGGAACGACGCGGGTTTCCCCGTACGCGGTCGCAGTGGTGAGAACTAGCACCGATAGAACATTCTTCGTGGGCTTCATTGTGGGTTCCCCGATTCGATATAGCGGCGTATCACTTCGCTCGGCGGTCCGGTGGAAGGAGGCTCGATTCCGGCGACGGCGGGGCGCACGGTGACCGCGGGCGCGTCGCTCGGAGATTCGATCGCGAGAAGGTACCGTCCGGGAGAAAGCTCGTGCATCTGCACGACCCCTCGGCCCAGAGTCCGGCCCCTCTCGTCGAAAAGGGTCGTCGAAACGACGTCGGTCGTGGCACGGACTCCCACCCCGACGGATCCGGCGCGGGAGACTTCGAAGGAGAAGACTCGGGTCGATCCTGCCGGGAGCAGAACCTCCGGACCGAGCCCCTCGCCGATCGCGAGAACGGCGCTCGTCGTCATCTCCGCTTCTCCCGAGAGGACTCCGTCGCCAATGGCGCGGATCTCGACTTCGGACGTTCCCCGTGGCAGGAACGTGGCTACGGTCGCTCCGTTGGCGTGGAAGCGCCGCTCATCATTATTAATAAGCGTCGCGACGGGAGTCGTCGTTCGGAGGTGGAAAACGACGGGTTCCGAGAGCGCGAGCCGGAAGCGGGAGACGTTTCCGCTCAAGGACGGACGCGCGGGAAGAGCGATGTCGATGGGATCCACCGAAGTCGTGTCCGAGGCTCTCGTCTCATCACTTTCGATCCAGGTGACGACGGTACCGGGCCGGTGATGAAGGAGCAGAACCCCGGACTCGTCCTCGATGGGAAGCTCGCTTCCGCGCAGGACCCGGCCGCTCGCGCCAACGAACGTGGCGTCCTCGGCGGCTCCGCTCACTCGTACCCGGCGCGAGCTCCTACCGGCGGCCACTTGGAGTCGATACGTGCCCGCTCGGGCGAACTCCTCCTGGAACGGCGCACCTTCGGAGAGCTCGGAGGGAGCCGTTCCCGAGGGAAGCACCTGGGCCACGAAGGAACGCTCGCCCTCGCCGTAGTGAAGAAACGTCAGCCTCGACGCTTTCGTCGAAAGCGTTTCTTCGAAAGAGATCCCTCCGTGCCAGTGAACGCTTTCGACTTCGCCTCCGGAGCTGAGAACGGCCGCGGTCGCCTCGTCGAGAGCGAGGCTCACGAGTTTCTCGCCATCGGGAAGGTCGAAGGCTCGAGCTTCGATGCCCGCGAGTCTCCCCTCGATCGCTCCCCATCCCCCGTTCGCGGCCTCGGGCTCGGAGAAAGACACGGCCCTGACTCGGGTCTCGACCGGGCGAGTGCCGGGGGCTTCGCTCACGAAGACCGAAGCCCGGTTCTGTCCGAGCGCTACAGACAGGGCGGAACCGGGACCGACCGACATGGAACCGGAGGCGTGTACCGAAGGCTGTCCAGAGAACGAGCGGGCCATGACGACGACCGGACCGCCCGAACCCGACGAGCTCTGGTCGAGATCGATCTCGACCGGCCGGTCGGGGTGGAGGGCGAGAACCGTTTCGGCGCCGATGCGGGCGCGCGCCAGAGCGACTTTGTCGCCCGGCCTGCCGAGGAGCCAGACGACGTTCCCTGTCGGAAGCGCGAGGCCGTTGAACGGCGGCTCGAACGGGCGGAGCGGTTCCGAAGCCCATCGAACGTCGGGTGCACTCGATACGACACGGAGCATCCCGCCGGAGTCGAGGGTGATGCCGGCGGCTCCGAGCGCATCAGAAACGGGGGCGAGGGTGATGCCGGAAGCGGCGTCTTCTTCCGAGAAACGGGGCGGGCTGAAGGCAAAAGCCTCGAGAAGGGTGCGGGAGCGCCGCTTGTCCGACGACCAGAGGCGGAGACGGAGCGCCTGCCTCCCGAGCGGAACGGCGAGCTCGACCCGATTTCCCATCGAGCTCGCAACGGCACGGAAACCGTTTTCGGTCGCCGCTTCGATGGCCGCTCCGATCGTCTCGGGCGAGGAGAGGACGATCGCGAGAGCTTCTGGAGTGACTGCCGAGGGGAGCTCGAGCGGGATGAGCTCCACGTCATCGCCGAGCTGGATCTCGCGGCGTGCCGGGAGCTCCAGAGGCTCGCGCTCCACTTCCCGAGGTGCCCGAAAGGACACGACGGTCGACGCCTGCTCGGTTCCGACCGGCTCGACCCGGAGCGAATAGCGCCCGGGGGGAAGGCGCTCGAGTATTTGGAAATTCCAGTCGTCGGGACGGTCGTCGCTCCAGGCGATCGCGTTTCCTTCCGCATCGAGGAGGGTGGCGCGGACGTCCGCGGTGAAGAACGAGGACAGCTCCGAGAGCGACTGAGGGCCGACCGCAATGGGAATGACAGCCGGCGCCGTGATGCTGCGGGACACTCCCGCCACGAGCTCCGCCGGCGATAACGAAAGCTCGTACTCGACGGCGTTGTTCTCACGCGAGCAGAGGACTTCGAGGCGGTAGTTTCCCTCGGACAGCTCTCCCCGGTAGCCTCGTCCGGGGGGGATGAAAGCGACCTCTTCGGAGGCTCCTCCCGGCGCGGAGCGCAGGAGGCGCCCCTCCATCTCGGCGGTGAGCCCAATCGAAGCGTGAACCGTTGCGGGAAGAGAGAACTCCCACACGTCGGGATCTCTCGGGGCACCTTCCTGCGGCTCCAGCCACACGTGGTGAATCGCCGAATCGAGGCCGAGCGGATGAGGTCCATGGCCTTCGAGCTGCGCGGGCGCGCGCACCATTTCGAGACGGGTGACTCTCCGGGTCTCGACCGGCTCGGGGAGGAGGAGCAGACGGTAACGGCCGGGCTCGAAGCGCCGCGTGTAGTTCGCCCCTTGATTCGGCGGCTCGATAGGCCACCCGTCGTCGTCCTCGAGTCGCGCCAGGAACCGCCGCTCGAGTCCCACCGTCTCGAGGTGGTAGATTCCTTCTTCACGAATGTCGAGGGCGTACGAAATCGCTTCGCCTGGAGCGAGAGTCGCGCGAGCGGTCATTCCGTCGACGAGCTCACCCCCGTCGACCAGCGCCGTGCGCTCGAGACGAAGGCCCACCCGGCCGGTCGAATATCCCTGGGGCGTTACCGTCACCTGGTAGTCGCCCTCGCGCAGGTACTGCTGGATGAGGAAATTTCGCCCGACTCCGTTCGCCGCTTGCCTTCGGAAGGAGACCACCGTTCGGGTCCTCAGGTTTCCTTCGGTGGCGAGAAGCCCGGTCGTCTGGAGCTGGTAGAGCGCCGGAGCGTCGGCCCGAACG
>CAZKNR010000240.1:0-4242 GCA_964553925.1 uncultured Acidobacteriota bacterium | reverse complement strand
GGCGGCGAAAGCACTCGGCGCCTCGAGCCCGCGCGTGATCGGGCGTCACCTTTTGCCGAACGCCGCGGCGCCTCTCATCGTGGCGGCGGCGATCCTCGTCGGCCGGGTGATCGTGATGGAGTCCGTCCTGAGCTTTCTCGGCCTCGGAGTGCAGCCTCCCGACCCGAGCCTCGGAAACCTTCTCTACGGCGCCCAGGCCTCGCTCGCGACCGAGCCCTGGCTCGCGATCTTCCCTGGACTCTTCATCTTTTGGATCGTGCTCGCGGTGAATCTGGTGGGAGACGGTCTTTCGTTCTGCGGGCGCCTCTAGCGCGTCGCGGTATTTTGCGGTGTCGGGGGAGCGAGGCTTCTTGCGAGCCTCCCGATCGTCGTCCTCTTCCAACTCCTCGCTTTCGGCCTGCCCGTGTCTCTCGCGGGCGCGAGCTTTCTTCACGGGTGGCCTTCGGCCCTCGTGAAGATCGCCCGGATCGTCCTCTCCGCGGTCTTTCTCTACGACATTGCCGACATGAGCGCCTTCGAGATCATGAAGGACTCGCTCGCCTCGATCTCCGCCGACCGTCGCCTGCAGGCGCTTATCCCGCCTTCTCGTTCGGTGCCTTCATCGAAGGAGCCGCGGTCTTCGGAGCCCCGGTCGCGATTTCCGCAGTGTTCATGGTCGGTCTCGGCACCCAGCCGTTCCAACCGCCGCTCTTTGCTTGATCGGCGAATAACCCAACATCGCCAATCCGACGCTTTGCCGTCCGCAACCGCCTATCTGTCTTCGGCTCGATGACCAATCAGGTGGTGCGGCAGGCGCGCTGCCCGGTCCTGACCGTCAGACGCTGATCGATCAGCTGTGTCTTTCCGTCTGACGGGACTTCAGCGGCCTCGCCGCAACTCACTCAAGATCTCATCCAGACGCTCCTCGAGAGCGCCGAGCCTTGTCTCGATGCTGTTGGTTTCCTTGACCTGCTCCTGTTCCACAAAATAACTGACAATCGTCGCTGTGAAAACACTAATCACGCCAATCCCGACAAACATCAGCACGACGGCGATTAGGCGGCCTTCCGTCGTTACCGGCGACACATCGCCATACCCGACCGTCGTCACCGTGACTACCGCCCACCAGAGCGCATCCCCAACGGAATTAACTGTTTCGCCTTTTTCCACGACGTAGATTCCCGCTGCCGCCAGGCCAATCGTGGCTCCGGCAATCAACAGGACGTAATGAAACCCCCGATGTCGCAGCAGTTGCCGCGCCGTGCGGAGCCCGATGGTCGCCACGGCCATTCCGCGCACAAGGCGAAGGAGGCGAAGAATACGAAGCGCCCGCAAGCTTCGCGCGCCTTGAAACGCATCAGGAACGAGAAACGGCGGCGAAAGAACGATGATCGCAAGGTCGAACCAAGAGGTTTTCAGAAACTCCGGCCGGCTCACCGCGATCACGAGGTGTGTCAGAAATTCACCGACAAACGCCAACCAGACAAACCAGTTAATCAAGCCACAAAGCACGCGGAGGGTGGGATCGCTAGTGCGCTCTTCGAGCATCAACGCTGGAACGACGAGTAGCGCCAGAACGGCCAACGGCCACTCGAGGATTGCCAGGAGCCGCTCGACTTGTGCCTTGACCTGCGGGGTGCCGGTATTAGCTTCTTTCGGTCCGACCATGCGGTGCGTGTGTATACCTGCCCCAGGGACTTGTCAATGGACTGCGTAGGAGCCTATAACTCGAACCCAAGATGAGCATTTTCCGCACCATCGAGCCGCAGCGCCCAGGCCTGCTTCGCCGTCTCATGGGTGGTAAGTTGCCTGAGAACGCGTTTGTTGAAATCCAGAATCTCCTGGCCACCCACGCCGTCAAAGATCTAAGCGCCGGACAGATCATCGCTATCCTGTCCGACTATGCGATTCCACGAGAAAAGGCGATGCTGAGACTGGCGGAGTTCTACGACACAGCACTGCGATACTACCTCCGCGATGCCGCTCTATCCCCAGAGGAACGCGAGGAGCTAAAGCAGTTTCGGCATGTGCTCTACCTTGACGACGTGACCGCGGTTGAGGTCGAGGCGACTCTCGTTCGTACCAAATTCCGCGACGAACTGAAGAAGATGTTGGGCGATGCCTATCTTTCCGACGACGAAAAGCAGCGGCTCGATAGGATGGCAAAGAACTTTTCTCTATCGGAGGAAGTGCGGGCAGAGATTTATAAGGAGGAGGTCCTTGCCGTCGTGCAGGAGGCATTCAACCGCGCTATCGTCGACCAACGGCTCACGAAAGACGAGGAGGCTCGACTCGCGCAGATGAGCGAGAACCTTGGGGTCAAGGTTGCGCATGACGAGAAGAGTCAGCAAGCGGTCGAACGATTCAAGCTCCTGGCCAGGATCGACGCGGGTGAGTTACCCATCATTCATCCGTCGGTCATCTTCCAACGGGGTGAATTGTGCCATGCAGAGTTTTCGTCACGCTTGCACGAGATGAGGACTGTCACCAAGCGGGTCAATTACCAAGGCCCAACCGGGCGGATTCGAATCATGAAGGGTCTGTCGTGGCGCTACGGGTCGGTGAGCGTGAATAGGGTCACGAGTGAGGAACTTCGTCAGTTGGACTCGGGGGTTCTCTATATCACGAACAAGAGGCTACTTTTTGACGGCGGTTCAAAGACCGTCCAAACGCCGTTCAAGAAGATCATCAAATTCACGCTTTACAAAGACGGGATCCAGATCGAGAAAGAGACCGGAAGGGACCAGTTCTACCTGGGATCGGACGATCTGGAATTAATCAGCCAGGTACTGGAGTCGGCACTCCGGTTGGCGCGGTAGCGTGGTCACCCGCCCCCTGCTGGAGCTGAACGATCTGATGAAGATCTCGCCCGAACATCTGATGGGGCTTCGATTGGCGGATACCCAGCTCTGCATGGATCCAGTCACCCAGCCGGGAGGTTTCGATCTCGATTCCGATCTTTTGGCTGGGCGCCGTCCTCCAGCTCGTCTTCGCCGTCGAGCTTCGCTTCCTTCCGACGGCCGGCCGCATGGGTGTCGGGGGAGACGAGCGTCTCGCGCACCTCGTTTTTCGGCGGCGACCCTGGCGTCGTTCTACGCGGCCTCCTGGGTCCGCTACATCCGCGCGTCTCTCGCGGCAACGCTCTCGCTCGACTTCGTGCGCGCGGGTCGGGCGCGGGGGCTTTCGGAGACGCGGCTCCTCGTCCGCCACTCGCTTCCGAACGCGCTCTTCCCTCTGGTGACGGTGCTCGCCCTCGATTTTGCGCTCCTCTTGGATTAGCTTCTATCAACCAAAGAGCTCGCCGATCAGCTTCTGGCGCTCCGTCTCCAGGTACGAAGCGACCTCAGCAAGCACCGCGCTCAGGGTCCCAATCCTGAGGTCCTTGTGGGCGGGAATCGTGACGTGGTGTTCGCTGCCCTTGAACTTCGATGTCAAGCGCAGGTAGCTTCCGGTTTGACGTGTGATCTGATAGCCATAGCGGTGAAGGAGTCTCGCCAGTTCCTCGCCGGAGATCTGTCGGGGCAGCTTCACACGGGAATGACCTCCTCTTCTTACCAGGTGAAGGCGGGCGGCGCGAAATCCCATCTGCCTGAATCATTTTGACTCCGCCGCGAGTCGCGGATTCTTGTGGGATCTCCGCGACTTACCCGTCGCGCATCTCCCTCAGCCATTTTCGGGCTACGAAGAAGACCGCCGTGGAGCCCGCGAACGAAAGGATCAAAGTCAGGCCCATGCCGAAGTAAGGCTGGAGCACATCCTCGATGATCCACCCTGCCAACATGGCAACCAGGCCAGCCCCTAGTGATGGCACCGACGCCTCCCCCGGCTTCTTGTCTGCAGCCCATCCGGGATCCTACCGCTACCCCGTCGCACAGCCATGGGCTTTGGCAGCAGGAGTCTCAACGCAGCACCGGAGTATCGCCCGGGCCAAGCTCGTTAGCGAATTCGGATTGCCGGTACTCCGCTCCGCCAATCCGATTCGAACTCGAGGTTCTAAGTTCGAGGTGCAGGGTTTGAGCCTCACACAGGCCGGCAGCGCTCGCACAACCTGTGCTTCTGCCACGCTGCCCAAAGGGAAGCCAGCATTCCCGTGTCTGCGTGCAGGACCTACGCCAACGCAACCGCTGCTGCGCCTTTCGGCGATGCTCTACTCGTAGTGGGTCCACATGCGAATGATCTTGACCGCATGCTCCTCGTCGAGCACCTGATAGACAAGCCGATGCTGGATGTTGATGCGGCGGGAGTAAGCACCGGCGAGATCCC
>CAZKNR010000239.1:0-69258 GCA_964553925.1 uncultured Acidobacteriota bacterium | reverse complement strand
CTTGGCCCGCGCGATGTCGTCCTGGTAACAGGAGTTCCCGCCGTCGATGATCGTATCGCCCTTCTCCAGAAGCGGCTCGAGATCGCCGATGGAGGAATCTACGAAGGCCGCCGGCAGCATGAGGCAGACGTGGCGGGGCTTTCCGAGCTTCATCACGAGCTCGGCAAGGGATGAGGAGCCGGTGGAACCTTCCTTGACCAGAGCCTCAACCGCTTTCGGAGCGCGGTCGTAGACCACGCACTCGTGGCCGCTGCGCTTCAGGCGCCGCACCATCCCTGCTCCCATTCGCCCCAGGCCAATCATCCCGATTTGCAACGCTGTCCCCTTTCACCATGGACTAGACTAGACGGTCAGGAGGAAACCTCTTCACCAGAACGTGCGCGCGGCGCCGCTCTTGCGGATGGGTCGATCGGAGGTGATGAGCGTAAGGTCGTGCACGCGCGCCGTGGCGGCGATCAGACGAGCCGCCGGATCGGGCGGGAACGACTCACCGAGGTGCTCCGATTCGATGGCGACGTCCACGGTGAGGGGGAGCACCTGGAGGAGTGAAGATGAGGCCGCCGCCCTCAGCCACAACGGCCACGGCCCGAAGCTCTCGTCAACGACCACCCGGCCTCGAGCGAGGTGCCATGCCGCCTCTTTCAGTGAGATTGCAGCGAGGCCGATGGGCTCCTCCGGGGGCACCGCGTTCAACAGAGCGCGGGCCCGCCGACTCAGACGAGGATGGTCGAGGACGGACCAGAGCCACGCCTGCGTGTCCAGCAAGTACCTCACCTGCCGTCCGTGAACCAGGCCTCCGCGGGCGCGATCGGCGCCTCGATGTCGCCGCGGACCTCCGCCGTGCCGGCGAGGCAGCCGACCAGACCTCCCGCGCGGCCGGTGGCGGCGGTCATTGGCACGATCTTCGCCACCTCACGATTCCGGTTGAGGATGACGATCGTTTCTCCACCGGCCGCGCGGCGAATGAGCTCGCTCGCCCTGTCGCGGAACGCGCCGATTCTTACGCGCTTCACGGATAGATCTTGGCCAAAACACTTGGCTATGTCAAGGGCCTACCGCCTACTCTGCCGCCTTGCTGGCGTGGACGAAGGGCGGGCGGAGCGCTGGTGGTCCGAACACCGGCCGGAGCCTGCGATCGAGAGCTGCACGATACGGAAGCCCGCACGTACTCGACCGCGTAGCGTCGCGTCGTTTATCCTCTATTGGATGGGCCTCAAGGCGTCGGTCCCGCTCCTTTTGCTTCTTCTGCCCGCTCCCCTTTCGAGCCAGCCCCGGTCGCTTTACTGGCGCAGCCTGGACGTAACGGCTCGCCTCGACGGCGCAGGCCGGCTTCGAGTGCAGGAGCGCCACCAGATGGTGTTCACCGGCGACTGGAATGGAGGAGAGCGTGCCTTTCGTCTCGGCATCGATCGCCGCGTCGTGCTCCATGGGATCGAGCGGGAAGACCTCGAGAGCCACTCCCGCATCCCTCTCCGCCAGAACGACGCGATATCGAGCGTTGACGAGTACGCCTGGAGCGGTTCGACGACTCTTCGCTGGCGAAGCCGCCTTCCGTCGGATCCACCGTTTCAGGACACCGAACGGATTTACGTCCTCCATTACACCCTCGAGAACGTCCTGATTCCGACGGATGACGGCTATCTCCTCGATCACGACTTCGGCTTTCCCGATCGTCCCGGCCCTATCCTCTCCTTCTCTCTCGCGCTCAGTCTTGATGGGTCGTGGAGCCCGAGAGAAGAGCTCGCGGAAAGGATCGTGCGGGAAAAACTCCAGCCGGGGGAAGATGTCGTCGTTAGAGCTCCTCTGGTCTATCGACGCGAGGGTCTGCCCTCCGGGGTTCGCGTCGGCGCCCCGGCGTCTCTCCGGGCGGCTCTGTTGCTTTCGTTCGCCGCCGCGCTTGGCGCCATCTTGTTTCTTTTCCACCGCGGAGAGGAGGTCCTTGGACGGTTCGTGCCTCTTACCCCGGTAGGCTCGATCGACAAGAGCTGGCTCGAGGCCAACGTCTTTACGATGCTTCCCGAAGAGGTGGGAGCCGCCTGGGACGACTCGACGGCGGGACCCGAAGTGGCGGCGGTCCTCGCGCGGATGGTCTCCGAGGGAAAACTCAAGACCGAGGTCTTGCGGACTCGCGGCCTCTTCAAATCGAGCGAGACCCTCCGCATGAAGCTTCTCGTCGACCGGAATTCTCTTTCGGGATACGAAGGCAAACTCGTGAAGGCGCTCTTCGTCTCCGGCGACGTAACCGACACTGTCAAGATCCGGAAGCACTACAAAGACCGCGGTTTCGATCCCGCCTCCAAGATCCGCGAGCCGTTGAAGCGCCGGGTTTCACGGCTCTTTTCGAGCTCGCGGGCGCCCCGTCGAATCTCGCGCAAGGCGGAGCTTTGTCTCCTGGGCTCATCGATCCTGATTCTCTCGGTCTCAGCCATGCTCGATCCGAACGGTATCCTCATTATGCCCTGGCTCATGGGCGCCATTCTCTTTTACGGGCTCGGCTCCATCGCCGCGGGGCTCTACCGTAAGCGGGTCGAGCGGCTCTTCGTCTTCTCCGTCTCATTCCTCGTTCCCGCGGCGCTTCTGGCGAAGAGCGCGATCGCGTTCCTCTGGTTCAACCCGGAGCGGAACGGGTTTCTCGCGCTCCTCGGCTTCGAGCTCTTCGTCCTCGCTCTCCTCACGAGCCTCTTCAACACGGCAAAGTTCCGCGACGGCTCGGCCGCAATCGATCTCCGGAAAAAGCTCGCTTCGGCCCGTCGGTACTTCGCGTACGAGCTCTCGAAGGCCGACCCTCGTCTCGACGACCGATGGTTTCCCTACCTCCTCGCCTTCGAGCTCGGACCGAAGGTGGATCGCTGGTTCCGCGCCTACGGGACGGGCTCTAGGAGTCCGACGTCGAGCAACTACGGTTCCTCTTCTTCGGGTGGAAGCGGCGGAAGCGCGAGCCGTCCCTGGACGGGTGGAGGGGGCGCCTTCGGCGGAGCGGGCGCGACGGGCTCCTGGGGGGCGGCCGTAGGCGCCGTCGCCTCGGGCGTCTCAGCACCCTCGAGCTCGGGCGGAAGCAGTGGTGGAGGGGGCGGCGGTGGCGGCGGAAGCTCCGGTGGGGGTGGCGGCGGCGGCTGGTAGGCGCCGGCAAATTGACCCTTGGCCTGCCCGGTGTAAGAACATCAAGGATCGATGCCCTGGAGTTCTTCGCTCGAGTCATCACTACCTCGATTCCAAGATCCAGAGGGTTCGCCGCGAGCGGCGCTGGGGAAGCACCTTCGCTTGGGGCTGAGTCTTGATTCGGAGCGCATCGTTCCCGTAAGATCGAGCTCATCCCCACCCCATGAACGACGGACCTCGCCCTCCGCTGGGCCGCGGACTGCTGAGCGGCGGCTACGTGCTCGTTTCGCTCGGACTCGGGATCGCGTTCGGATACTGGGCCTCCGACTGGGAGATGCGCTTCTTCCCCACGGTGGTGGTGGCGATTCTCCTGCTGATGACCGCCGGGCTTTCGCTGTTCGCTCTGGGAGCTCAAATCGAGAGAGAAGAGAGCGGCCGTCGCCGCATCGGCCGCCGGGCCGCGGCTTCCGCCGCGCTCGCCGTCACCGCGCTCGCGGGCCTCGGTGTGGTCGGGCTCTCGAGCCGACCCACCGCCCTCACCACGATGGCCGATTCCGATCTGCGCCGCACGCAGGAGCTTGACGCCCGCTACTTCCGCGAGCTGGACCGGACGCTCCGCGGGCTCGTCGCCCGCATGGAGTCGCGACCCGACCTTTTTTCAGGGGACGAAGCACGGCTCCCGACGGACGAAGAGGAGGCGCTTCTCCTGGACGTCTGGGGAAGCTATCTCGACGCCGCCATGGCGCTCGACGAGATCCGGCGCTTCCACGAGGACTTCTATCGTTTCGACCTTTCGCGGATGGAGCGCGCCCACCACGTGAAGAGCTTTCTCCTCACGTTTGGAAGCGAGCTCGCCCTCTTCGAAAGCACTTCGAACCTGGTGTCGCTCATCGGTTCCAACGAGAACGTGGAGCGTTTCTTGAACGTGCCTCGCCCCGACCGCGGGCTTCTGGCCGGGAGCGTCGCCCGGACGCGCGATGAGCTCTCGGGACTGAGCGACCTGGGACGGGTCATCGCCGGCAAGCGCTACCTCTCCTATCTCGAGCAGGTGCACCACACGCGAACCGAGATGGCGGAAGAGAGTTTCACCTGGCTCTGGGATGAGATAGAGCGCTACGTGGGCCGGGCGGAAGGAAGAGCGACCCCGCAGGCGGTCTCGATGTCGGCGGCGAGCGACTTCGCGCCCATCCTGCGTGGGGTGAAGCGAGTGAGCTTCCCGGTGCAGAAGGAAGTGGCGGAGTGGATGGGCGACACTCGCCTCAAGCGCCCCGCGGGCAACTACCTGGTCTCCGCTTACCAGGCGCGGACGATGGAGGAGAGCCTCGAGCCCGGAGACGTCCTTCTCAGTCGAAAGAACTGGTACCTCTCGAACCTCGGGCTCCCCGGTTTCTGGCCGCACGCGATTCTCTACGTCGGCTCGAACGAGGCCGTTTCTTCCCGGTTCGATTCCGACCCCGAGGTCCGCGACTGGGTGCGGCGCCTATCGGGCCGTGAGATACCGTTCTCCCGCTGGCTGGAAGAAAGCTATCCGCTCGCCTGGGAGCGCCGCGCTGTCGCAGGCCCCGACGAGCCCCTGCTCACGGTGATCGAGGCGGTGAGCGAAGGCGTCATCCAGAACTCCCTCCACGGCGCATCGGGGGACTTCATCGCCGCCCTGAGGCCTCGCCTGCCGCCTCTTTCGAAGGCGCAGGCGATCTTCAAGGCTTTTTCGTTCCTCGAGCGGCCCTACGACTTCGACTTCGACTTCGCCACCGACCACGCGCTGGTCTGCACCGAGGTGGTGTGGCGCGCCTACCGGGCGTCGGGAGAGGGACTCGATCTCGAGCTTCGTCCCATCGCCGGACGGCTCACTCTTCCCGCGAACGAGATCGCTCGGTCCTTTCTCGACGATGCGGAAAAAGAGGATCGCCGCTTCGACTTCGTCTACTACCTCGAAGGCCGCGAGCGCGAGGAGAAAGCGGCCGTGGCGGGCGTCGAGTCGTTTCTCGCCACCGTCGAGCGTTCCAAGTGGAACTTCGGCGACGAGGAATAGTCTGAGTCCGCGAGGAAGGCACAACCGGTCCAGTTTCGAAATGGAGCGGACTCAATCGAGAAGCGGGGCCACGAAGCCTCCGCATCTGGTCGCGATGTTCTGCGGCGAGTTCGCTTCGAACCCCTACCGCGACATCTATTACGCCGGGATTGACTCTTGTTGGAAAGATTCGCATTTAACCTGACAACTATCTCGCTGCCGAAGCAGGCGCCGGCTTGGCGAATCGCGAATCGTCAATCGCTGAATTGACCGTCACCCCATCGAGCTGGAACACCAGAATATTTTGTCTTGGCCCATTCATAGTCCACTTCAACGGCATCCTGACACCGTCGATAACGGTGTAGTCGCTGTAATCGATCCTGAACTGCTGGCAGCAGTAATATGACTGCTGCTGATAGGCCATGCTGAGGAGCATGCCCGAGTCCTTGTCGAAGTACAGCTTCACGCTCGGCAGGGCTTGCATGCGGCCCCTGACGACCCAAGTGGAGCGACCGTTAACCCTTTCCTCTCCGACTACGCGTGGATTTTGCAGGATGGTGCTGAAATTTGCGGGCGCGATCACCGCGTTTTCGAGTCTGGCGATGTCGAGCTCATAGCCTCTCATGTCGCGGGCGTCGGTCGCTCCAGCCTTGATCCAGCCGCCAGCAGCGTTGTACGAATTGAGCGCGTCGCCGGCCTGATTATGCGCGACGACCAGTCGTTTGTCGGAAGCCTTCGAATAGATTTCAATCGGGGTCACGACGGCCACTGTCCGTTCAGGATGAACCTGGTCGATGTGGCCAAGGTTGGCCCTGGTGCCCTTCGCATAGCGGGTGGTCACCTTCGCCAGGGTATCCCCGCCCATCACGGCGACGTTCCCGGCGAGAATCTGATCAACCGTGGGTCTCGCATCTGCGTCGCCGCCCGGAAGCAGCAGCTCGCCGTCCTCATCGTTGTACGGAAGGATGGTATCCGGCCTGGTGTGTCCACGGTGGCACGTATAGCAGGTCACGGCAGGACGTCCCTTGAATGCGCTCTTGTTGAGGTCCGCCACCATCTGGATCATCTGCCGCGCGATTGCCTTCATCGGTTTGGTGTCCAGCTCAGGTTTCGTGTTGTCGACGTCGTGGCAGTACACGCAGTGGACTCCGAGCGAGATCTCCATGAACAGCATGGAGGGCACCATCAGCTCGGCCGGCTCGCCCTTCAATACCTGGATGTTCTTGAAGAACTGCTCCGACAGCTGGCCCGGTACCTGCGCGGCGGCAGATTGAGATCCGATCCCTCCGATCGCCAACACGAGAGGCAGCGCGAACCCTAAAGATGGTTTCGAAACGCGCAAGATCCGGCTGAAGCCGGACAGCACTAGATTAGAGGTTTCTAAAACCGCTTGTGCAATCTCAAACTCAAACAGCCCTGCTTTTGACTTCACGCTCAGTCCCCTCCCATTTTCTGAAGTCTTCGCCGAAGGATACGTCATCACAACGTAATGTCAAGGAGAAGTGTGGAAAATCGGCGTGCTGCGGGTTCAACGTGAGAAGTGAACAGTAAGTCGAAGGCAGACATCTTGGCACCGCACATCGCACGAACGTTCCATGGATACGCCCGAGGTTCTCTGACGGTTGTGGCGGCTCTGCTGAGCTGAGCACCGCCGGCCCGGACGCGGGTCAAAAGATCGTCGTTGCAAATAGGTGTCGCCGGCGCTCGATGGCGCCTCGTTCGGCCGGCCAGTACGAAATACCGGCGGGTCGCGCCTTCGGTGAGCTGGATCTCGCTCCTCTGGTTCAACAGGCGCCGGCGATTGACCCTGGCCTGCCCGGTGTAAGAACATCAGGGAACCATGAATCGAACTCCGTGTCTTGTCGCGGCTGCGCTCGCTCTCGCTCTCTCCTCTATACCCGCTCTCGCCGCCGAGAACCGGACCCTCATCATGGGGCTCTGGCCCAACGAGCTCCGCTTGCTCGACGAAGACACCGAGCTGTTCGTCGGCCAGATCCGGCTTCGCTATGGCGCGGTCACCGGTTACGGTCAGACGCCGCACACCCCGGACTTTCGGCGTCTCTACTACGTCACCGACCGCATGGAGGCGGTGGAGGTCGTCGATCCGGAGACCCGCCAGGTGGTCGACGAGCTCCGCCTTTCGACCGCGGCACGCCGAGTTCGCATTCTGAACGTGTATCCCCATCCCGGGGGGACGGAGCTCATTCTTCGGGTCGTGGCCGTCGGCATGGACATCGACCGCTTCGAGGCCGAGGACACCGAGTACGTCGTGTACGACTTGAACGCGCACGCGGTGAAGGGGAGCTTTCGCTTCCCCCCGGAGATCCGGACCGATTTCACCGCTCCTCTCCCGTTCTCGAGCGACGGCAAGACGTTCTTCGCGTTCGCGCGCGACATCTACGAGCTCTCCGCCTCGAGCCACGAGGTGGTCAGAAAGATCCCGCTCGCGACACCTTGGGAGGCCGGCTACGGTCCGCTCCGTCCCACGGAGCTCTACTCACCCGAGCCGGGCGTCTACTACGGCCTGGTCACGACGACGGATCCGTTCTTGAAGAAGGACATGACCGGAGTCATGCGTCTCGACCTAGGAAAAAGGGAGGCGACGAGCTTCGAGATTGGCCCCAAGGTCGACGCCAACGTCTTCGCGCTCTCTCCCGACGGGAAAACCGGCTACGCCGGGTTCAAGGACCTGGTGAAGATCGACATGGAAAGCCGTCGCATCGTGACGTTGAAGAAAGGCTTCTCGCAGGGCCGAGCCGCGACCACCCTTATCCTTTCGGCCGACGGAACCAAGCTCTTCGTGACCGGTATCGGAGACGCGATCCAGGTCGTGGACGCGGATAGCCTCGAGTTGAAACGGACGATCCAGCTCGGAAGGGACTTGATGGCCAACCCGCTGCCGCTTCCCGCAGGGATGGGGGCGACGCCGTCGGTTACGAAGTAAAGAAGACGCTAGACGGGTGATCGGCGGGCTGGCAGCCGCTAGCGAAATCCCTCGACCAGCATGATGTCGCTCGTCCGCGGTTCCGCGATCGAAAGGAGAATCCACCGGCCGTCGGGCGATACGGATACCCCCTTTCCCAGACCCGTCTCCGGAGAGAAGATCGAACGACCGCTCTCAGGCGGCGGAGACCTTCCGCATCGCCTGATGCAAGTCCCAATCGGCCTGGAGGTGCATCCAGAACTGCGGCGTCGTCCCAAATCGCTGCGCCAGGCGAAGCGCCGTGTCGGCGGTGACACCGCGTTTGCCGAGGACGAGCTCGTTCAGCCGATTGACCGACATCCCGAGCTCCCGCGCGGCCTCGACCTGAGTCAGCCCCATCGGCTTGAGAAACTCCTCACTCAGCATCTCCCCCGGGTGAACTGCAGGGCCAAGCCAGGCCGGATCACGGGTGATAGTCTTCGCAACAGACTTCGTACGCATGATTTCCTTCCCATCGGAACGTCAGACGATACCGCTCGTTCACGCGAATGCTACGCCGGCCGCGCCAGTCCCCCTTCAGGGCCTCGAGGTGGTTACCGGGCGGGCTCCTGAGGTCCGAAAGGCGCTGAGCGACGTCGACCATCTTGAGCTTCCGGCGAACCACCTGCCAGAGATCCTTGGGGATACGCCGAGCCGACTTCGTCGAGCGTTCGCGAAACAGATCGGCCGTCCTTTCATCGGCGAAGGACTGTATCATCCCCGTTACATAATACACGGTTAACGTGTAATTCGCAACACCCGAGAAAACGCACCGTGGCCCCGCGGGATTGGTCCACTCCAGTCGCTTCCAGAGTACACTCTGACTGCACGAAAGGAGATCGAATGAGCTCGGCCCCGCTTATGTCTGGTGTGCTCGCGCCCGTGGTGACGCCGTTCCAACGGGACCTGTCACCCGACGGAAAGCGGCTCCTCGCGCACTGCCGCTGGCTTCTCGGGCGCCGCTGCGGCCTCGCGGTGTTCGGCACCAACAGCGAGGCGAACTCCCTCTCCGTGGAGGAGCGCATCGAGCTCCTCGACCTGCTTCTCGAAGCCGGCCTCGATCCGAAAAGGATGATGCCCGGTACGGGATGCTGCGCCTTTCCCGACACCGTGCGGCTCACGTCTCACGCGGTGTCGGCGGGCGTCTCTGGGGTCCTCATGCTCCCGCCGTTCTACTACAAAGAAGTTAGCGACGAGGGGCTCTACCGCAGCTTCGCCCAGGTCATCGATCGCGTGGGCGACGAACGCCTGCGCATCTACCTGTACCATTTCCCGCAAATGTCCGCGGCGCCCATCAGCATCGGCCTCGTGGGCCGGCTTCGGGACGCCTTTCCCGGCATCGTCGTGGGCATGAAGGATAGCTCCGGCGATCGAGCCCACCTCGAAGCTGTGCTGCGCGCTTTTCCCGGCTTCGGAATGTTCGCGGGAAACGAGACGCTTCTCCTCGCAAACATGCGGGCGGGCGGTGCCGGATGCATCTCGGCGACCGCCAACGTCAATCCCGAAGCCATCGATCGACTGTTCCAGGGATGGCAAACCGAGGATGCGGAGGCGCTCCAGGCCTCTTTGAACGACGTTCGTCTGGCGGTGCAGCCGTTCCCCCTGGTCCCCGCGCTCAAGAAAATCGTTTCCCATTACGCGTCCGATCCGGAATGGAATCGACTGCGCCCGCCCCTGGTGGAGCTCGACGAAGCGGAGGGGAAGAAGCTGATTTCCGACCTCGAGAAGCTGGGCTTCGAGATGCCGGGCTTGGGAAGATTCGCTCAACCGTAGTACGAGAACATCAGCGAGTGGATCTTGAAGCCCTCCGGGCCTTCGATCAATAGAAGGACGAGCTTCCCCCTTCGAGTCTCGCCATTGTCGGTCAGGACGAAGTCCGCCCAAACGCTCGCGAGCTTTCCCCTCGGCTCGATCTGGACGTTCTCCAGCACCTCTTTGATGTCGCGGCCGCTCGCGAAGTAGCGCGTCTGGACCTCGTAGAACTCCTCGAGGGTGCGCTCGCCGACGGAGCCGTCCTCGCGCGTCGAGGCGACGGTGAAATGCGGGAGGAAGAGCTTCTTCCATTCGGGGAGCGTCTCTCGCTTGTAGAGCCCGACGTAGTCGGCGATGACCTTCTCGAGGTTGGAAGCCGGGGCGGGAGCGCTGACCAGCGCTGACGAAAGAAGAACGAGTGCAACGAGCGTCATGGGCGTCATGGGAACCTCCGGTTCGGAATCCTACCGCGCCGTGGCCACGGGCCGATACTTCCGCACCGCCTGCATCATGAAGAAAGCCACGGGCCCGAGCAGCAGGAGCGGGATTCCGAAGCGCGCGTGCTCGCCGAACGTCAACGCGAGAAAAACGACCCAGGTGATCCCCGGCACGATGGCGTTGAGCCAGAGGCCGGTGCTTCCTCCGGGAACGCGGAAGCCTCCTTCGTTGAGCGACGCCTGCGAGCGCGCCCGAATCAAGGTGGCGTGCAGGATCATGGTGTAGGCACCGCTGACCCAGATGTCGGCTACCAGGAGGTGCTCGAACGGAAGCGCCGCCATCGCGCAGTAGACGACGGCGTAGACCCAGAGCACTCGATAAGGTGTCCCGTACTTCGGGTGAAGGCGGCAGAACCACGACGGGAGGTTCTTATCCTCCGCCATCGACCAGGCGATGCGCGACATCCAGAGAAGGTAGGTGAGAAAGATGACGGCCTGGCTCGCGACGCTTCCGAAAAACGCCCAACGGCCCAGTGCCGGGCCGCCGAGCTCGGTCCCGATGGCGACGAACTGGCCCGAGCTCCAGGTTTCCCAGCCTCCGACGGAGACGAGCCCGGCGATCACCGGAAGACTATAGGTGAGGATCACAACCGGGGTGACGATGAGAAGGCCGAGCGGGATGTTCCTTTGCGGCCGATCGATCTCTTCGGCGACGGTGCTCACCTCGCCGTAGCCCGAATAGAGCCAGAGCGAGAGAGCGAGCGCGGCGCCGAGGTCGGCGCCGAAGTTGGTCCCGCCCACGTGAAACGGCTCGAAGGGGGAGACCCGAGCGCCGCTGAAACCCGCGATCACGATCCATACGACCGGCGCCAGCAAGAACAAGTTGAGCACGACCGCGGTCGCCCCGGTCACGACGATTCCCCGGAAGTTCACCCAGGTCAATGCGAGGATGAAGAGCGATGCGGCGGCCCACTGCTCGAACGATCCCATGTCGGGAATGATGAAGGCGAGCGCGCGGGCGAAGATCACCGGATAAAGCGCGTTATCGAGAAAAGAGGAGAGAACGCTGCAAATCCCCGACTGGAAGCCCCAGAATTCCCCGAGGTGGATTCGCGCCCAGCGGTAGTAGCCGCCCTCGACCGACTGCCTCGAAGAGAGCTCGGCCGAGGCGAAAGCGGCGGGCAGCCCCCAGAGCCAGGGCGTAACGAACAGAAGCGTGATGAAGAGCCCCGGTCCCACGCGGGCGACGAAGTCCTCCATCCCGTAGGGACCGCCGCAGGTGGAAGCAAAGAGAAGGCCTGTGAGCGTGAGAAGGCCCGCGCGGGTCTTGAAACCTCGGCCCACCGCCGCCCGGCTTTCCGGGAGAAGGCTTCCTATCGCTCGCACGCCGGACGAGTCGGGCGCAGCCATCGAATGCCGCACTGTAACAACGGCAGTCGGGTTGTCAAGAAATTTCGGGGCTCGTTCAGCGGTTTTCGAGTGAAGGTGCCGACGCGGTGGCTTCCGAGGCCTTCCCGATCGCGATCAAGCGATCGTCGCTCCGGAGGAAGATCTGGCCGCCCGAGATCGCGGGGGATGCGAGAAACCGCGCTTTCATCGGATTCTGCGCGAGAATCTCGAACTCACGCTTCGCCGCGATGACGATCGCCTCCCCGGTCTCGCTCATGAAGTAGATCTTCCCGTCTCCCGCGACCGGCGCCGCCGAGAAAACGCCGCCGGTCCGGCCCTGAAAGAGCCGCTCGCCGGTCGCGGCGTCGGCCGCCTGCACGACACCGGAGTCGCTCGCCATGTAGACCACACCCTGGTAGTAGACGACGGAGGAAACGTAGGGAGCTCCCGTGGGCACGTGCCAGAGGAGATGCTCGGATCCTTTGAGGTCTCCCCGCGCGCCCGGACGGATGGCCATATACGGACCGCTCCGGTAGCCGCGGCTCGTGTAGATGATGCCGTCGGCGAACGAGGGCACGGGGATCGGGAACTGGTTGGGCTCGACCAGGAACCAGAGGAGCTTCCCGGTCTTCGGATCGTAGCCCTCGAGCTTCTCGCTCGAGTTGACCACCAGCTCGTCCCCCCCGGGCCCGCGCACTACCGTGGGGGTGCTGTAGGACCGAAGTCCCTTGCCTCGGTCGGTCTTCCACTTCTCCTGGCCCGTCCGCTTGTCGAGAGCGACGAGATAGGACGCGGGCTCGTGATCGCAGAGAAGAAGGAGGTCGTCTTCGTAGACCGTGGGGGAGCTCGAATGACCCCAGGGGATCTCGAAGGGAGCGTAGTCCTTCGCCAGATGTTTCTGCCAGACGAGCTTCCCCTCGAGGTCGAGCGCCACGAGCTGACCGGTCCCGAACCAGGCGTACACCCGCTCGCCGTCGGTGACCGGGCTCGGGCTCGCGAGGTTGTGCTTGCGATGGACCGGCGGGAGGTCGCCGCCACCCGCCGTCTCCGCCGGGATCTGGTACTCCCAGACACGCCGCCCGCTCTCGCGGTCGAACGCTTCGACGAGAAACGTCACGGCGCCCTCGGCCGCGGCCGCCCCTTCGCCGAGGGACCGCTCGGAGGGCGTCTCCTCGCCTCGCATCAACGTTGGATGATTTCCCTCGCGGAGGACGCCGCGTCCCGCTTGCCCGGTGACGAACACCCGATCTCCATAGATGATTGGCGTGGAGACGCTGAGCCCGGAAAGCTGCGCCGTCCAGGCGACGTTGTCCGCGTCGCCCCACTTCACCGGAAGCCCGGTTTCGAGACTGACGCCGTTTCCTCGCGGTCCGCGCCACTGAGGCCAGTTCTCGGAGAAGGCCGATCCAGCGGAGACCGCGAGAGCGAGACAAGCGATGAAACCTCGCATGGTTTTCCTCCTCAGGTCATTTGCCGCGAGGGCGAACAGAAAGTCGACGTAGCCCTTTTCGATCTCGGCGAGTCCCTTGACGGTCGAGCGCGCCCGGGGCCTCACCACCATGTACTCGTTCGCAGTACATCGGGGATTATTGTAACCGCGTCCTCCCCTGCGCGCTCGGCGGATTCGACTCAAGACCTTCTACTCGAGAAGACCGGGCTCGGGAAATCTTATATCCTTTACAGATTGTTTACAGCGCCCGAACGTCCGCGAGGGGAACATGTCCCTATGAGCAAGACCGGGATCGGTGTTTCCGCCTGAGGATTCCAATGCGTTATCACTCTCATCGTCTCGCATTCTCTCTCGTCCTGACGGCCTGCCTCTCTTCCTGCGGGAGCGAAGGCCCGACTTCGAGCTCGGGCTCGGGGACCGACACCCGCAGCATCCAGGCCAATCCGTCGTTCTCCGCGACCATCCAGGAGATCTTCAACCGCCGCTCGTGCACGAGCTCGTCCTGCCACGGAACGGCGCAGATGGCGGGGCTCAACCTGCGAACCGGATCGTCTTTTGGTGCGCTCGTCGGCGTCCGCGCAACGAGCGAGCCCGTCCTTCGCGTCATCCCCGGAGACCCGGACGGAAGCTATCTGGTGATCAAGCTCGAAGGAAGGCAGTCCGTCGGGGATCGAATGCCCCAGACGGGCTCGTCCCTGGATAACATCGACCTCACGAACATCCGCAACTGGATCTCCCAGGGCGCCGCGAACAACTGAGATCGCGCTTCGTTTCCAGAGCGCCTCCGATCTAGGATGGGCGATGGGAGGTCGCTCGCATGATGACGCGGGAGCTGTTGCTTGGGTCTCTCGTCCTCGCCGTGGGTTGTTCCGCGCCTCAATCGCCGCCGCCTTCGACGAAACGGGTCGAGGTCAGGGACACGCTCCACGGCGCCGAGCTGACCGACCCATACCGTTGGCTCGAGGACCAGGAGAGCGCGGAGACCCGGCGGTGGATCGAGGAACAGAACGCCTACGCCGAGAGCATCGTCGGCGAGTCCGAACGGAGAGCACGTCTGCGAGCGCGCCTCGGTGAGATGCTGCGCCAGCCCGAAGCGGGGTTCCCGAGAAAGAGTGGGAACTTCGAGTACTTCACCCTCAAACGTTCCTCGGACGAGCTTCCCGCGATCTACCGGCGGCCGGCCTCGCCCGAAAGCGCGGCCGTCCCGATTGTCCCGATCGATCCGAAGGCCTCCTACGAGGTCGTTGTCGACCCTCATCCGCTGAGCTCCGACCACACCACGCGGGTCGACGTCCTATCGCTCTCCCCCGACGGGAAGTATCTCCTCTACAGCCTTCGCGACGGAGGAGAAGACGAGATCGAAGTGAGGCTTCGCGACCTCGAGGCGAAAGTCGACCTGCCAGACCGGCTCCCGCGGGCGCTCTACGCTTCGGTCTTTTTCGCGATGAGCGGAGAGGGTTTCTACTACACTCACCGCTCGCGGCAGTCCGGACCCCGGGTCCGCTTCCATCGTCTCGGAGCGCCCGTCGAGAAGGATGAGGAGATCTTCGGCGACGGAATCGCTCCCACGAGCTTCATCGAGACGCTCGAGCTCTCGGACGGTAAAGCCCTGGTGTTCGCCGTCAACCACGGCTGGGCGAGAAGCGATCTCTACTATAAAACGCTGACGGGGGACGCGACTCCGATCGTTGTCGGCGCCGACGCCCGCTTCTACCCTCAAGTCGACGAGAAGCTCCTCTACGTCCGCACGAACCTCGACGCTCCCAATAACCGCATCGTCAGGATCGATCCGGAGAATCCTGCCCCCGAACGCTGGAAGGATCTCGTTCCCGAGAACGAGGACGTGCTCGCAGCCTTCGCGATCCTCGAGAGCAACGTTTACGCGAGCTACCTCCATCACGGGACGACGCGGATCGCGATCTACGAGCTCGACGGCACTCCCGCGGGTGAGATACCCGTGCCGGAGCACCACACGGCCGAGCTCCGCGGCGCGGGCCCCGGGCGCGCGTTTCTCACGCTGACCTCGTTCACCCTTCCGCCTTCGACGTATGTGATCGATTTAAAGACGGGCGAGAGGAAACCCTGGGACGAACGCGCGTGGGACGTGGACCTTGATTCCGTCGTGGTGCGACAGGTCCGGTATCCATCGAAAGACGGGACCGAGATCCCGATGTACCTCTTCTATCGCCGCGGAACCGAGACCGGCGGCGAGACGTCGGCGCTCCTCTTCGGCTACGGCGGATTCAACGCCGCGCAGACCCCCCGCTTCGACCCGATGGCCGCCGCCTGGGTGGAAGAGGGCGGCCTTTACGCCGTGGCGAACCTCAGGGGAGGAAGCGAGTACGGAGAGACGTGGCACCGGGCGGGGATGCTCGGCAACAAGCAGAACGTCTTCGACGATTTCGTTTCGGCCGCCGAGTTCCTGATCGAGAGCGGTTATACCCGGTCCGAGAGGCTCGCGATCCGAGGCGTGAGCAACGGTGGCCTTCTGGTCGCGAGCGCGTTCACCCAGCGTCCCGAGCTCTTTCGCGCCGTCGTCTGCGGCTTTCCCGACCTGGATATGGTGCGGTTCTATAGCTTCACCGAGACCAACAACCTCCCCGCGCTTCTCGAGTACGGCGACGCTTCGAAGCCCGAAGAGTTCGAGTTCCTGAGGAAATACTCGCCCTACCAGGCGGTCAGAGGCGGGACCGCTTACCCGGCGGTCATGCTGACCACGGGCGACAAGGACACCCGGGTCTCTCCGCTCCAGGCACGGAAAATGACGGCGCGCCTTCAAGCGGCTTCGTCTTCCGGACGCCCCGTCATCCTGCGGTATCACCCGAAGGCGGGTCACGCGACGAACTACGGGATGCCGGTCTCGCGGACCATCGAGGACATGGCGATGGAGCTCGCGTTTCTCCTCGGCGAGGTCTCTCCCGACGCTCGCGAACCGTGAGCCCAAAGATCCTTCGGAGCTCCGCGTTTCGGCTCGCTCTCGGCTACGTCGCTCTCTTCGCCGTCTCCGCGGTCTTCCTCCTGGCGTTCGTTTATTGGCTCACGACCACCTACATGCTCCGCCAGGCGGACGAGACCATCGAGGCGGAGATCGTGGGGCTCGCCGAGCGCTATCGCCTGGGCGGGCTCGACAGTCTGAACGGGCTGAACGGGCTCACAGCCTCGATTCGCGAGCGTCTCGACCGCAGGCCCCAAGGCTCTTCGATCTACCTTCTGACCGGCGCCTCGGGAGCCGCCCTCGTCGGGAACTTGAACCGCTGGCCTCCGGCCGAGCCCGACGAGAGCGGCTTTCTCGAATTCGAGCTCGTCACCGGGCCGGGCGAGCCTCCGCACCGCGCGCGGGCGAAGCCTTTCGTGCTCCGCGGCGGATTCCGACTTCTCGTGGGACGCGATCTCCAGGAGCTCGAATCGGTGCGCTCGCTTCTCCTTCGCACCATGGCCTTCAGTCTCGCGCTCATCCTGGCTTTGGCGCTCCTCGGGGCGGTGGTCGTGAGCCGAAGCCGCATCCGGCGCATCGCCAGAATCGACGAGGTCATCGGCGAAGTCATGGCGGGCGATCTCTCACGGCGAATTCCGGCCGAGGGCGCCTCCGACGACATCGAGGATCTCGTGGAAAAGCTCAACCGCATGCTCGCCGAGCTCTCGAACCTCGTGGAGGGAGTCCGAAGGGTATCCGACAGCATCGCCCACGATCTGCGGACGCCGCTCGCCCGTTTGAAGACCCGGCTCGAGCGGCTGCGCCGCAGCCGTCCCGAAGAAGAGGAGATCGGTGAGGCGATCGACGAGGCGGACCGGCTCCTCGCGACGTTCGGAGCGCTCCTTCGCATCGCCCGGATCGAATCCGGCGAGCGCGGCCGCGGCGCCTTCACCGTCGTCGATCTGACGTCTCTCATCGACGACGTGGCGGAGCTCTATCGCCCTCTCGTCGAGGAGAAGGGCTCGAAGCTCTCGCTCCACAACGCCCCCTCGGTCGTCGTCCAGGGAGATCGCGACATGCTGTTCCAGGCGGTCGCGAACCTCGTCGACAACGCCATCAAGCACACCCCTGGAGGAGGGCGGATCGAAATCTCCCTCGCCGGGGACCGAGGGGCTGCGATCGTCGTCGCCGACGACGGCCCCGGGATTCCTCCGGAGGAGCGGGAGAAAGTGCGCGAGCGGTTCTATCGTCTCGACCGAAGCCGCACCACACCGGGCGCGGGACTCGGCCTGAGCCTGGTCTCGGCGGTCGCCGCGCGCCACGGAGGAGAGTTTCGGCTGGAAGACAACGAGCCGGGGCTTCGCGCGATGCTGCTTCTTCCGCGCTCTTAGCCTGAAGTCCCCTCTACGGAGTGGAACTTCGGCTTAGCTCACCTCGTCGCGACGTGGGTAACTTCACAGTGGCGTACGGTCCACGATGCTAAAATGCGCAGATGACGAAGAAGCTCGCCCCAGTTCTCGCGTTCGCGCTGGCTCTTTTTTCCGAGAGCCTGTGCGCACAACCACTCATCGAAGCCACGGAAGAGCTCGCTTTCGACGCGCCCGAGTCCTGGGCGATGAAGTACTACGCCTCTCTCGCGATTCTCACGGGAATGGGAGTCCCCGAGGCCAGGGGAGTGGGCAAGATCGATCTCGGGTTCGAGGGCGGCATCGTGCCCCAGCTCAGCGAAGAGCAGCGCCGCGTGGGATTCGGCGGGGTCAAGGTCGAGGACTTGAACCGCACCCCGTTCTTCGGCCGAATCCGCGGCAGGATCGGCCTCTCCGAGAGCACGTCGCTCGAGCTTGCCTATCTTCCGCCGATCGAGGTCGACGGCACCAAGCCCCATATGTTCGCCGTCGCCGTCTCTCGCCCCTTCGACGTGGGTGAAACCTGGAAGGTCGGACTCCGAGGCTATGGTCAGTTCGGCGCAATCGAGGGCGACATCACCTGCAGCAGCGAGGATCTCGAAGGCCCCAATCCCTACGACTGCGTTGCCCCCTCGAACGACGATCTCGGCCAGCGCATGTTCGGAGCGGAGATCACCACGGGTTACGTCTCCGCGAGCCCCCTTCGGCCCTACGTGGGGATCGCGTTCAACTATCTCGACCTCGAGTTTCAGGTCGACGCGATGCACTCCGGCGTCCACGACCGCACGCTCCAGCTCACCGACGGCGCTACCGTCTCCCTCACCGGCGGCGCCACGTACGCCGCTTCAGAGAAATGGCGCTTCACGGGCGAGCTCTTCTACTCCTGGCTTTCCGTCGTCAGACCGCCCAGCACCACGTCCGCGAACGACGGCCTCTTCAACTTCCGGTTCCTCGTTTCCTATCAGATTCGCTGAAGCGGGAAGAGCTCAGCTCCTGTGAGCGGCTTCACAGTTGCGCCGAGTCCTGGCTCCTAGAATGTCGCGATGATAAAGAAGCTCGCCTCCGTCCTCGCGATCGCGCTGGCGCTGTTTTCGGACCGCGCCTTCGCGCAGCCAGTGATCGAAGCTACGGAAGAGCTCGAGTTCGACGCACCGGAGTCCTGGGCGATGAAGTACTTCGCGTCTCTCGCGATTCTCACGGGAATGGGAGTCCCCGAGGCTAGGGGAGTGGGCAAGATCGATCTCGGGTTCGAGGGCGGCTTCGTGCCCCAGCTCAGCGAAGAGCAGCGCCGCGTGGGATTCGGCGGGGTCAAGGTCGAGGACCTCAACCGCACCTCGTTCTTCGGCCGGATCCGCGGCAGGATCGGTCTCTCCGAGCGCACGTCGCTAGAGCTCGCCTACCTTCCGCCCATCGAGGTCGACGGGACCAAGCCCCATATGTTCGCCGTCGCCGCCTCTCGCCCCTTCGACGTGGGTGAAACCTGGAAAGTCGGACTTCGAGGCTACGGTCAGTTCGGCGCAATCGAGGGCGACATCACCTGCACCCGCGAAGATGTCGAAGGACCCAATCCCTACGACTGCGTTGCCCCCTCGAACGACGTTCTCGGCCAGCGCGCGTTCGGAGCGGAGATCACCACAGGTTACGTCTCCGCGAGCCCCTTTCGGCCCTACGTGGGGATCGCGTTCAACTATCTCGACCTCGAGTTTCAGGTCGACGCGATGCACTCCGACGTCCACGACCGCACGCTCAAGCTCACCGACGGCGCTACCGTCTCCCTCACCGGCGGGGCCACGTACGCCGCATCCGACAAATGGCGCCTCACCGGTGAGCTCTTCTACTCCTGGCTCTCCGTCGTCAGGCCGCCGAGCACCACGTCCGCGAACGACGGCCTCTTCAACTTCCGGTTCCTCGTCTCCTATCAGATTCGCTGAGCCCGTGGACCGCCCGTGGAGCAAACGCGCTCCCCGGTAGAGGCAGAGGAGGCCGCCATCTGGATCACGCGGTAGAGATCGTCGTGGTTGATACTGGCGCAACTACCTTGGGCCTGGTAAGAATAATGGCGTCAAGGAGGTCTTCTCGATGAGCGGAAGTTTTCGGTCGCTGGTGTTGTGCTCGCTGCTCTCGATTCCCGCCTTTGTAAACGCCCAGGAACGAGGGCACGCCGCATTCGTCATCGGCTGGACTTTCGGCGAAGAAAACGGCTCCCTCTATGGAGCCCAATTCGGCGCCGGCCTCGGCGGCGGCGTCTCCATCGTGGGAGGCATCGAGAGCCTGAACGACGTGCTCACCGGCCGCTACGCCCTGTTCCTGAACCAACTCGCGGCTTTACCGGGCGTGAACGTCACCGCGGAAGTTCCGAGCGTGTACTACGGCGGCGGGCTTCGATGGACGTTCCCCGGCGCCGGAATCTCCCCGTTCGCTCAGGTGGAGCTCGGGGCGTCGAAGGTGTCCCCCGAGGTCGTCTTCACCCTGAACGGCCAGGACTTGACGGATCAAGTATTCGCTCCCGGAGAGCTCGATGAGACCGCCCTCACCTTCGTCCTCGGCGGCGGATTGAGGGGGAACATCGGGGATCGCTTCCTGGTCGAAATCGCGTTCAAGTTCTTCGACATCATGACCGACGAAGAGCTCTCCCTGAACAAGCTGAGCTTCGCCATCGGCGCCAGATTCTAACGAAGCTACGCCTCAGACCGACGAGCCACGTGTCATAGGTGGCCTTGGGCACCAGCCAATCTTTCCCGGGTAATGGGCAAGGGTCTTGCAAGGTCTTGCAGATTGTTCAGCCGCAGGTATGAAACGAAAGGTGCTCGAGCCGATGAAAATGTCAACGCTGTTTTTTCTGGGAACCCTCGTTCTCCTCGTGCTAATGGGAGCTTGCGAGTCGACGACGTCGACTACGGAGCTCGAAACCCCGGCCCCGGCGACCCCCGTGGGCTCGTGGTCCCTGCGCGCGTTCGACCTCGCGGGAGGACAGACTGTCCCCGTTCCCGCCCCCGAGCGCTATCGATTGGACCTCGGAGAAAACGACGACGCCCACGTCCGCGCCGACTGCAATTTCTGCAACGGGAGCTACCGCGCAACGGGAACAACCCTCCAGATGGGCCTCCTCGCTTGCACCCTCGCCGCCTGCCCACCGGACTCGCTCGATGGCGAGTACCTTCGAGCTCTCGGCTCCGCCTCTTCTTTCGAAGTGACGGAAGGCGGACTTTCGGTTGCCTATCCGGGTGGCGTCCTCCGTTTCGGACCAAGTTGAGGGCCTCGGGGGAGCCGGCGGTAGCCCTCCTGACGCCGCTCTCCGCAATTCGGCGAAACCGGTTTATGATCCCGCCATGCCACTGACTCGCGAGGGTGCCTGGGCTCATCTGTGCGAATGGACCGATACCGATTCCCTGAGAAAGCACGCCCGCGCCGTGGAATTGGTGATGCGGCAGGCGGCTCATCGCTACGGCAACGGGGCTTCCGAGGAAGACCTCTGGGGGATCGCCGGGATGCTGCACGATGCCGACTATGAGAAATGGCCCGGGGATCACCCGAACCGCATCGTCGCCTGGCTCCGCGAGCGGGGCGAGGAGAAGATCGCCTACGCCGTCTCGGCGCACTACACGCAGTGGAACGTGCCCTACGAGAGCCCGCTCGACCGGGCTCTGCTCGCCTGCGACGAGCTCACGGGCTTCGTCGTCGCCTGCTGCCTCGTGCGGCCCGAGGGGATCTCGACCCTCGAGCCCAAGAGCGTGAGAAAAAAGCTCAAGGACAAAGCCTTCGCCGCGAAAGTCGAACGGCGCGAGATCGAGGCGGGGGCGTCTCTGCTGGGTGTCGAGCTCGAGGATCACATCGGCTTCGTGATCGAAGCCCTCAAGCCCCACGCCGAGGAGCTCGGGATCACCGGCAGGAACCTTCAAGCCGGAAAGCCCGATTAGACCGCCTGGGTCAGGGTCCTCTCGCTCTGGTGGTTCGAAAGAACTTCGGGACCGATTCGCTTGCTCATGTAGACCTTGGACTCGCGGTTGTCGAGGAGGTTCCTCTCGTACTTGATGACGTCGAAGCTCAAGTGGGTGAGGGTGGCCCGCATGCCGTAGAACTTGTTCTTGGTCTTGACCACCATCTCCTTGAAGCCGTGCTCGAGCGCCCAGGCCTCCTGCTGCTCGGTGAGCGCGCGAAAATGGCCCTGCCCGCGCCAGTCGGAGCGCGTGCCCCCGATCCAGCTATAGAGGATGCGGCGCCCGTGGAAGTCGACCGCGCCCGCGAGCCGGCTCACGAGATCGGCGAGGTACGGATCGCTCTCCTCGGCGAAGATCTCGTGGCTCACCTTGAACGAGACCGGCACCAGAAGCGAGGGGTCGTCCGGAAGAATCGCCTCGGCCATGAGGATGCAGTGGGCCCGGGAGGCGAGCCTTTTCTGGATCTCCGCCGCGGTCTTCTTCCGGTCGAACTCCCCGAAGAACTCCTCGATGTACTGGATCTCGAGGGCGCCCTTTTCGAGGGGGTACTGCTTGATGTGGTAGGTCCGTTCTCTCCCCATGGGGAGAGATTATAGTCAAGTCTCGTTCTGGATTCGGTCCCCGAGCTCGACGAGCTCATCCGCGAGATCTCGGACGACCTCCGAGAAGCCAGGGGCCTTGCGCGGGCCGCCGGGAACGATCGGACGCGTGAACTCGGGGCTGGTGAGAATGGCGCGAAGCCGATCGCGCTGCTCGGGGTCCTCGACCCGGAATCGGACGCCGTGGATATAGTTCGCCTTGTGCTTGGCGTCACTCTCGTCGCGGGTCCAGACGATCTCCGCGGGAGTGGAGAAGGGCTCTTCGGGATTGAAGCCGATCCGGAGGAGCACGCGGCTCGTCGTCGGGAACAAAACGCCGGCGACGAACGAAGCACCCCCCTCGGAGACGTCGGACAGGACGCCGTACGCCTGCTCGCTCGTCGGCCCGTAGACGGAGACCATGACCGAGCCCTTCGGGACCAGGCGAGGCCAGACGCGCTCGGGACGGTATTTGCTCAAGGCGAATCCCCCGGGCTCGACAAAGCAACGATCGCGCCAGCGCGGGCAGATCTCGCATTCCCTTTGGCGAGAGCAACTTGCGCGATTCATCCCGAAAGCGATCTGTGGGAAAAATCCGACATCGTTACGATAGAATGCCGGTCGCATGAACGAGCAAAGGAGTGCCTTTTGATCTCGAGCCGACGACCGCTCTTCGCCTTCACCCTCCTCTCCCTTCTCCTCGCCGCCGCTACCGTAGCGTTCGTCACCGGGCCGCCTTCCGCCGAGGATGCTCTGGCTCGAGAGATCTTCGAGGAGCTCATCGAGATCAACACCACCGACTCGGTCGGGGACAATACGAAAGCCGCGGAGGCGATGGCCCGGCGACTGCGCGACGCCGGCTTTCCCGAGGAGGACGTTCGCGTCCTCGGACCTCATCCCCGGAAGGGAAACCTCGTCGCTCGCCTCCGGGGAAGCGGCAAGCGCGAGCCGATCCTGCTCCTCGCCCACATCGACGTGGTCGAGGCGCTTGCCTCGGACTGGTCCTTCGATCCCTTTACCTTCCTCGAGAAGGACGGCTACTTCTACGGCCGCGGCACGTCGGACGACAAGGCGATGGCCGCGATCTGGATCGCGAACCTGATTAGTATGAAGCGCGAGAGCACTCTTCCCGACCGCGACCTCATCGTAGCCTTGACCGCGGACGAGGAGGGAGGAAGCTACAACGGGGTCCAGTGGCTTCTCGCGAACCACCGCGATCTCATCGATGCCGCTTACTGCCTCAACGAGGGCGGAGACGGAGAGATGAAAGGCGGGAGAAAGCTCTTGAACGGTGTCCAGCTCAGCGAGAAGCTCTTCCAGAGCTTCTCGCTCGAGGCGACGAACGCCGGTGGGCACAGCTCGATGCCCCCGAAGGACAACGCCATCTATCAGCTATCTTCGGCGCTCGTGAAGATTTCCCAGCACGAGTTTCCCGTGGAGCTCGACGAGATCACCAGCGCCTACTTCGAGAAGGTCTCCGCGATCGAGAGCGGCGACAGGTCGCGGGACATGCTCTCCGTCGCCCGGAGGTCCGATCCCGAGGCCGCGGCGCGGCTTTCGAAGTCGCCATATTACAACGCGGTGCTGCGCACTACCTGCGTCGCCACCCAGCTCCAGGGCGGCCATGCGGAGAACGCCCTTCCTCAAACCGCCCGAGCCACGGTGAACTGCAGGATTTTCCCGGGAGGAGACCCCAAAGACGTTCAGCGCACACTCGAGGATGTCGTCGGCGACGAGGCGGTGAGAATGTCCCCGGTACTGCCGGCGAGCCTGAGCCTCCCCTCGCCCCTCCTCCCCGAGGTCATGGGGCCCATCGAGCGGATCACCGAGGAGATTTGGCCCGGGGTTCCGGTCGTTCCCACGATGAGCACCGGAGCGACCGACGGTTTGTATCTGCGCAACGCCGGCATTCCGACCTACGGCGTCTCCGGGATCTTCGGAGACGTCGACGACGTGCGCGCCCACGGGAAAGACGAGCGCGTCCTCGTCTCCTCGTTCTACGAGGGCCGGGAGTTTCTCGACCGGCTCGTGAGGGCGCTCTCGACTTCGCACTGAACCTTGTCCGCCTTGCCTCCGTCCAATGAGGCATGGATACCCTCGTCCAGGATCTGTCGTACTCCTTCCGCATGCTCCGAAGAGCCCACTGCACGCCTCCACGATCGATCCGATGACCGCGCTCCGGTACTCTTGAGAATCAGCGACCGGCGGCTCAAGGGCAATGCGCCAGGAACTGCGCCGCGCTCACGATCAGTCCGCAACTCGCTCCCACCGTAACCGGTTTGCTCACGGACGGCGCGGCGACGAGCTGGACGAAATGACCGCACTCCAGGCGGGGAAGAAAGACCTGGAAGCCGGGATGGAGAGCGGTGTCGGCGAGCTTACACTCCACTGCCAGCCACGGACGACGATCCCGTGTCAGGAGAAAATCGACTTCCTTCTTCTCTTTGTTGCGCAGGTAGTGGAGCTGGAACAAGCCCTCTCCGGTATCGGTCCAGTAGTGAGCGGCTTTCAGTAAATGGCCGGCCACGAGATTCTCGAACCGCGGTCCCGGCTCCGGGACCTCCGACCAGTCCCAAAGGTAGAGCTTGCCCTCCTTCTTAAGGGAGCGGGGGATGGACTTGGAGTACGGTTTGACTTCATAGAGGTAGTAAAGCTCCGCAAGGTAGTTCAACCAGCGCCGGACGGTGTCGTGGGCAACCTCCAGGTCTTCGCGGAGGGACTGCACACTCAAGGGCTGGGCGGCTTTGTCGGGCAGAAGCGCGACGAGCATCTCGACCCGGCTCAACTCCGGGATTCGGCTGAGGTCTCTCAGATCCTCGCGAACGGTCTTCTCGGTCCGCCCGAGCTGCCAGATCCGCGCGAAGCGATCGGACTGTCGCAGGAATGGCTCGGGGAATCCCCCATACCGGAGAAGCCCCTCTAGAGTCTTCTGGAGCGAATCCGCTGGCGTTGGCGCGGCTCCTTCGAAGACTCCCTTCAGAAACTCCTCCGGGCCAGGCGGTTTTCCGCGTTCCAGCTCGCCCAGACTGAACGGATGCAGCCGGAAGCCGAAGTAACGCCCAACGAGGCTGTCGCCCCCCTTTTTGTACACGGAAAGTCGCGCGCTGCCGGTGACCAGAATGTCGCAGGAGTGCTCGAGTGTGTCGTAGATCCCCTTGAGCGTTCGCTTCCAACCCCTCGCTTTGTGGATCTCGTCGAGCGCGAGCAACGGCGTTGCTTCGGGGCCGTTGTTGAAACGCGCAAGCTCCTTGGGGGCGCGGACCCAGGTCCGTCTCACTTCGACATCGTCCCAGTTGGCGTAACGACCCGTAGGGCGCTTGGCCAGCATCAGCTTGGCCAGAACGGTTTTTCCGCACTGTCGCGGTCCCGACACGAAGGCCATCTTGCTCGCCCCCCAGGCGAGCTCGGCCACCGCGGCTCCGAGATAACGCTCGCGCACGTTGACCATTTTAAGCGCAGACACGAAAACGGTCAATGACCGTTTTCGCTACAGACGCGAATTTGGTCAACCCGGAAGGCTGTCTCTGGCGACCCGCGTTTACGGGTTCCGGAATCAGCGAGACAGGGACTTCAGGAACGAGAGAAGCTCCCGGTGGAACTCCTCGGGGCTATCGACGTAGCAGGGGTGGCCCGCCCCCTTGAGGATCACGCGCTTCGCGTCCTCGAGCACGGCAACGAGCGCGTCCGACTTCTCCATCGGAATGATCTCGTCCTTCTCGCCCCAGACGACGAGGGTCGGCACTTTGACTTTTTTCAGCAAGCGGAGATAACGATCGCTCCCCGCGGGGGCGACGGGAACGAACCCCGCCACTTTTTCGGGTGAGCGAATCAGGAGCGGAAAGCTGTACTGGCCGCTCATCGACGGGGAGACCACCACCGCGGATTCGAGCGCGAGGGCCGTCATCGCCTCCGCGAGGAACACCTCGGGGGCGAGCGGCGAGACTTCGGAGCGGCCGTAGCCCGGAAGGTCGAGAGCGATGACGTGGAACCCAGCCTTCGCCAGAAGGTCGAGGGTCGTGAGGCTCCTCCAGGTCTCGGAGTCGAACCGCGCGCCATGGAGCAGGAGGACACGGGGCCCCGACGGGTCTCCGGCCTCGAGGTAGTGGAGTTTCTTCCCGGCAAGCTCCAGATCCCGCTCCTGGACCGCGGTGCCCTGGACCGCTCCCACGAGGGCAAGGGAAAGAAGAGCCTCGAACCCCATCGCACGAAACTCTAGCACAGGGCGGGCGGGCGAGGGCGGTATCGTCACCACGATCTCGTCTTCCTAGGGAGAGGGCGAACGGAAGGAGACCCCATATGCCCCCCCTTGCCTGGCTCGAGCCGTTCCTGCTCCATGAGAGCTCCATGGTGCGGGACAGCGTGGGATTCCATTTCTACGAATCCTGGTCCGCCGAGGAAGCGCTCTCCCCTCTCGTCCTCGAGGCTTGCCGCCGCTACGGCGAAGAGGCGAGCCTTAACCTCTTGAGCTTCGGCTGCCGGTTTCCGCTCTCGTCCCGAAGCCTTCTCGAAGCCCTCCGGGTGCTCACCGAGACCCGGCCGCCGTTCGTCGAGCAATGGGTGTCCATAGCGCCGCTCTCGCTCGTGAGGGGCCGGGAAGATCTCTTGAGGAGCGTTCTCTCACGACGCGCGATCACGAGGCTTCTGCGCCGGACGTATTTTCATCGGGAGACCACGACCGAGCTCTGGCGGCGTCTCGATGGGCTATGTAGAAAGCTCGACTCCCGCGCCGTCGAGCCCGGTGAGCGCGACGAAATCGACGATCTGCTCGAGGCGCTTTCGGCCCTGGAGCGCCGCGAGAACGTGGCGGCGAAGGTCCTGGCCCTCGAGGACAGCCCCGGCTACTTGCGATGGGCGCTCGTGGAGCTTCCCGGGGCGATGAACCTCCCGGAGCTCGGGGAGACCCTCGTCGAGCTGCTGGGATCGGAAGAAGACGCGGTCGCGCGCGCGGCGGCCGAGGCGCTCGCGCGCATGGGGTCGGCCTCGATCGTCTCCGCCATCCGCGTCCGCTATGCGGAAAGCTCGCCGCGCTTCCGGAGATTCGCGCTCTCGGTCTTGAAGGCGATCAAGGTCGAGTCATCGGGAACGCTCCTCGCGGCGCTCGCCGAGAGCGAGTCCCAGCCTGCGCTTCGCGGCCGCATCTTCGACGCCCTCCGTTTCCATTTCACCGGGCGTTCCGAGGACCTCCTGAAGCGCGAGCTCGAGCGGCCCTCGTCCTGGATGATCCCGAGCGAGATCCGGAAAGCGCTCTTCGTCTTCGCGGAGCTTCGAGGGGCGCGTGCCGCACCCCTCGAAGATCGCGAGATCTACTTCCACATCCCGTTCGTCTCGACGGACGAATGACTTTCAGGGCAGCGTTACGAACTCCCCCTCGGTGATCGTCTGGTTCCCGCTTTTTTCGATCGCCAGTACTTCGAATTTGTGCAGCGTGTCCGGCTGAACGAGGAAGCCCGCAGGAACCGCCACGCTGGTAGCCGTTGCCGGAAGATCGATGCTGAAGATCTTAAGGGGCAGAACCTGCTCCACGATGACTTGATAGCCGGTAATCTCGAGATTGGGCGAGCCGCTAATGGTCTCGGTCACCGGCTCCCATTCGATAACAAAGTTGCTCGGGTCCACGACGGGCGGATCGTCGTTGGGCGAGACCGGAGAGACGATCTCCGGTCCTGCCGGAATCCGATGACTCAGCACCGCCGTGCCCTGAAGCTCGATTCCGTCAACGGTCTCTCCTTCGAACCGGTATTTCCCCCTGGGAAAGCGGGCCAGAAACTCACTCAGAGGCACGTCGGCGAGCGATGGCTCGGAGCTCTCGAAGAAAAACTCGGTCAGGCCCTGCTGGGCCAAGCTCCTGCTGCCCGTAACGTCCAGGATCTTGCGCCTACCGGGATTGAACGCCATGAGTCTCTTCCAGGGCTCGCCATCGAGCAGGACCTGAATCCCCACGTCTTCTGCGCTGGCGTTGAACTCGATGATGATCTTCGTTCTGCTGAACGGAACCTCCGTCTCGTCTTCCTCGGAGGCGGCAGCCCCAAAGAACGAAGCCGTCGCCACCATGACAGGAATCAAGAGAGCTCGTCGGTTCATGAAATGCCTCCTCGTCAAAGGGAGTTTTTCAACTCCCGACACGAGCGTAGCGAGCGGTTCTGAAGAAATGATGAGGATTGAGGGGTAGCCGCGGCGCGTTGGCCTAGCGGATCGGGCGATAAATCTTCCCGCCCTTCATCACGAGAACGATCTTCCTCAGGCTCGAGATGTCTTTCGTGGGATCGCCCTCGACGGCGATCAGGTCGGCGAGAAGACCGGAGCGCACGCTCCCGAGCTGGTCCTCCAGGTGGAGAACGCGCGCGTTGACCGAGGTCGCGGCTTTCAGCGCGGAAGCCGGCGTCATCCCGTAGTCCACCATGAGCTCGAGCTCCCGGGCGTTGTCGCCGTGGGGAAAGACGCCGACGTCGCTCCCGTTGCAGATGACGACTCCCGCGTCGAGCGCCGCCCGGAAGGAGGCCTTCCCCTCGGCGACCCGCGGAGGGTCGGGATCCACCCCCTTCTTCCAGCCGGCATAGCGGGAGATCGCGTCGGTCGCGGCGAGGGTCGGACAGAGGGCGACCCCGCGCTCGGCCATGAGGCGGAAGACCTCTCGCGTTCCCCCGTATCCGTGCTCGATGGTCTCGATCCCCGCCTCGACCGCCCGCCTCATCCCCTCCGCGGTCCCCGCGTGGGCAACCACCGCACGGCCGCTCGATTTCGCCGTCTCCACGATCCGAGTGAGCTCCTCGATCGAGAACGTCGGCATGGATTCCCCGTTCGCCCCCCAGCGGTAGTCAGCGTAGACCTTGATCCAATCCGCGCCCTTTCCGATCTGATCGCGCACCACGCGCGCGAGGTCGGCGGAATCCGCGGGCTCGGCTCCGAGCGGAACATCCCACTCGGGATCGAATCCCTTGGGGCCGTAGCTTCCGGTCGCGACGATCGCCCGGGTCGTGACGACCATTCTCGGGCCGATGATGACTCCCTGCTCGACCGCCTGCTTGAGCCCGACGTCGTCGTAGGCGGCGCCTTCCGTGCCGAGATCGCGGATGGTGGTGAAGCCGGCGAGAAGCGTATCCCGCAAGTGGTTCGTCGCCCGCGCCACGCGGAGCGACCGCGGCTCTTTCAGGACCTGGTCGTTCCACGAGGCTTCGTCGTACGGGTGAAGGAGGACGTGCGAGTGCGCCTCGATGAGGCCGGGGAGGAGAGTCGCGTTTCCGAGCACCAGGGGCTCGGCGCCGGGCGGCGCCGCGACGGCGCTCGCCGGACCCGCAGCCTCGATTCTCTCTCCGCGAACGACGACCCGCCATCCGGTGTGGAGGTTCTCGCCGTCGAACACCCGCGACGGCTCGATCACGTAGAGCTCGGCCAGCAGAAGACTCAGAGTGAAAAAAGGAAGCGTCATACCCAGGGTTTAAGTCGGCAACCCCCGGGATGTCAACTCCCCCCCCCGAATGGCATACTGATTCCGTGACGCAAGAAACCCCCTCCCCGGAAAAAACCTCTCCCGAGAAAAGCTCAGACGAGCCGTTCTTCCTCTCGATGCTCCCGTTCGCAGGACTCGTGCTCCTCCTGATCCTCGCCCTCGTTTGGCGCTACATCCCGCGCGACGCGCCCCCGGCTCCGCCGACGCCGCCGCCCCCCGAGGAGGTCGCCGCGACCGCCATCGCGAACTTCGAGCAGATGCCGCAGCGAGCGATCGAAGTCTCATCCGGTGATTTCAGCCTCGGCCCCGAAGGCGCCGCCGTGACCGTGGTGGAGTTCAGCGACTTCGAGTGCCCGTTCTGCCGCAAGGGCGCGGAGGCCGCCAAGGAGGTTCTCGCGAACCATCCGGACGACGTTCGTCTGGTCTTCAAGAACTTTCCCATCGATACCGCGTGCCACGAGGAGCTGCAGCAGCAGCTTCATCCATTCGCCTGCAAGGCCGCGCTTCTCGCGCGCTGCGCGGGACTGTCGGACGCCGGGCTCTTCTGGCAGGCGCACGACGCGCTCTTCCGGGAGACGGAGCTCTCGGAGGACGCCCTCGGACGCATCGCACTCGAGCTCTCGCTCGAACTCGACGAGCTCAATCGATGCATGGCCGCCCCCGGGAACCTTCTGAAGGTAAAAGAAGACATCGCTCTCGCGCGAGGCCTCGGCGTCACCGGGACGCCTACCTTCTTCGTGAACGGCCGCCGCGCCCCGGAGTACGGCGACGGCGCCCTTCTGCGCGTCGTGGAGCACCTCCTCGCAGCTCCCGCTCCGAAGTGACATACTAGCCGCCTGTGGAGGTCGCGATGCTGCAGACGATGCTGGTGGCGGCGTTATCAGCCGCGCCGGAGGCGGAGTCGAGCTTCCGTCCGGCGAACGTCGCGTTCCTGATGCTCGAAGGCGTCTACAACACGGAGCTCATGGCGCCGTTCGACGTCATCCACCACGTGATGTTTCACGACGAGAAGCCGCCGCGGGTCTTCACGGTCGCGCTCTCGGCGGAACCGGTCACGACATTCGAAGGGCTCCGCATCACGCCCGATTACACCCTCGAGAACGCGCCGCCCATCGACGTTCTCGTCGTACCGAGCGCCAAGAACAACATGGGGTCCGACCTCGAGGACAAGCGCCTCATCCGCTGGGTGGCGGAGACGGGAGCGAAAGCCCGGCACGTCATCTCGCTGTGCGACGGGGCGTTCGTTCTGGCCAAGGCCGGGCTTCTGGACGACATCCGGGCGACGACCTTCCCCGGCGATCAGGATCGCTTCGAGCAGATGTTCCCGAAGGTGAAGCTCGTCCGGGACGTCTCGTTCGTCGACGCGGGGCACGCGCTCACCTCCGTCGGAGGCGCCAAGAGTTACGACGTCGCCATGTACTTCGTCGAAAAGGTCTACGGCGCGAAGGCGGTGAAGGGCATCGGCAGCGGCCTGGTGATCGACTGGGATCTTTCAAAAGTACCGCACGAAGTGGCGGTGCCCTCGAGTAACGAAGATCGATCCGGCCGGCGCTGAGCTGCAATCGCTGCAATCGACGACGAGTGAAGTCTCCGCCGGTCCGTTCGAAGGGCTAACATAGCTCTGCGAATGCGCTTGCTTCATACCGGCGACTGGCACGTCGGGAAAACCCTTCGAGGAAAGAGCCGCGCCGAGGAGCACCGTCAGGTGCTCGCGGAGATCGCGGCCATCGCCCGCGACCGCAAGGTAGACATCGTCCTCGTCGCCGGCGATCTCTTCGACGGTGCCGCGCCCGGGCCCGAGGCCGAAGAGATCGTCTACCGCGCGCTTCTCGATCTATCGCGCGCGAGCGAGTGGGTCGTTACCATCTCGGGAAACCACGACAACGCCCGAAGGCTAGAAGCGGTCGAGCCGCTGATGCGGCTCACCAACATCCGCGTGCTCGCGAAACCGGCGCGGCCCTCGGAGGGCGGCGTTCTCACGCTCCAGACGAAAGCGGGCGCCGCCTCGATCGCCCTTCTTCCGTTTCTCTCCCAGCGCAGCATCGTGAAAGCCGAAGACCTCATGACCAAGGACGCCTCGCAGCACGCGGGCGACTACGCCGAACGGGCTACGCGGGTGATCGAGCATCTCTGCGCCTTCCTGCCGTCGCCACAAGCCGTGAACGTCCTCCTCGCGCACGCCATGGTTCACGGCGGCGTCCTCGGCGGCGGCGAGCGCCAGGCCCATACCGTCTTCGAGTACAGCATTCCCGCGACCGCGTTTCCGGGCTCGCTCCACTACACAGCACTCGGGCATCTCCACCGGGCGCAGAAACTCCCCGCCGCCTGCCCCGCCTGGTACTCGGGCTCGCCCCTCCAGCTCGACTTCGGAGAGACGGACGACGTGAAGAGCGTGAACCTGATCGAAGCGGTGCCGGACACACCCGCCGAGGTCGAGGTCGTGCCGCTGAGCTCGGGGAGACGGCTTCGCCGCGTGAAAGGGACTCTCATCGAGATCGAGCGGCTCGCCCCCGAGCTCGGAGACGCCTACCTCCGGGTCGAGGTTTCCGCCGCCCCGGCTCCCGGGCTCGCCGACAAGGTCCGGGAGCTTCTCCCGAACGCCGTCGACGTCGTCATCGCCGGCCGCACGCGAGAGACCGACCGACCGGAGCCGAGGCTCGGGCGTTCGCCGGGCGAGCTTTTCGCCGAGTACTTGAAGGAGCGGGGAGCAGACGACGCCCGCATTCGCGCGCTCTTCGACGAGCTTCTCGACCAGGTCCATGCGCCCGATTAAGCTCGAGCTCGAAGGCTTCACCGCGTATCGAGAGCTCACCGTCTGCGACTTCGAGGGAGTCGACTTGTTCGTTCTCACCGGCCCCACGGGCTCGGGGAAATCGAGCCTTATCGACGCGCTCACGTTCGCGCTCTACGGAAGCGTCTCCCGCTACGGGAATCCCAACCTGGTGCATCCCGTCATCAGCCAGGGGAAGCTCGAGGCGAAAGTGCGGTTCGACTTTTCGGTCGAAGGGCGGAAGTACACCGCCGTGCGTGTGGTGCGAAGGACGAGAGGCGGCGCCACCACTCGAGAAGCGCGGCTCGAATCCGAAGGAAGGACCCTCGCGGCAAGCGCGGACGAAGTGACGGCGCGAGTGAGAGAGATCGTCGGTCTCGACTTCACGCAGTTCACCACCTGCGTGGTGCTGCCTCAAGGGGAGTTCGCGCGGTTTCTGCACGACAAGCCCGCGGATCGCCAGGACCTCTTGACGAAGCTCCTGGGAGTCGGGGTCTACGAAAAGATTGGCAATCTGGCCCGAGTCCGTGAGGCCGAGTCAGCGCAGAAGGCGGCGCTTCACCGGGAAGAGCTCGAAAGAATGGCCGGCGTGAGCGAGGAGTCGAGGAAGGCGGCGAAAGCGCGGGTTTCGGAGCTCGAGGCCCTGAGGATTGCGATCGAGTCGGATGAGCCCGAGCTCGAGGCGCTCCGGCGGCGCGCCGAGGAGCTTGGGAAGGCCGCCGAGAAGCTGGAGGACGACAAGCGCCTCCTCGAGGGCATCCCGATGCCGGCGGATGCGGCAGGTCTTTCGCAGAAGATCGCGGCCGCTCACGAAGGTCTCGCCCGGGCGCGGAGCGGGAAAGCCGAAGCCGAGGACGCGCTCGCGGCCGCGGAGGAGGCATTCTCACGACTTCCCGAGGCCTCGTTGCTCTCTGAGTCGAAGCACGGTCATCAAGAGCTTGAAGATCGACGCCGGCGCCTTTCAGAGGCGGAGCGCGAATCGGAAAAAGCTCGTCTGGGGCTCGAGCGCAGCGAGAAGGAGAGGGTCGCGGCCGAGGCGGAGGAGAAAAAGGCGCGAGAGCTCCTCGAAGAGGCGCGTCGACGGCTCGCGGCTCACGACCTCCGCGGCCATCTCGAGAAGAAGAAGCCCTGCCCGGTGTGTCTGCGTGCCGTCGAGGCGATCCCCAAAGAGGCGCTTCCGCCGGCTCTTACGAGCGCGGAGAAAGCCGCCTCGAAGGCCGCGAGAGAAAAGACGCGGGCCGATGGCGCCTGGCAGGAGGCTTCGAAGAGCGCGGCTCTCGCCGTCCAGAAAGGGCGAACGATCGCGGGGGAGATCGAGGCCCTCGAGCGGAAGCTCCTTAAGGCACCGCCCCTCGCCGAGATCGCGTCAAAGCTCGACGCCATCGCCGCCGCCGAGTCCGGCCGGGCTCAGGCACGGGAGAGAGCCGGCCTCGCCCGGGAGGCGGAGCGGCGCGCCGCAGCCGACGTAGAGAAGCGTTCCTCCGAGGAGCGCAGCGCGTTTCGGCGCTTCGATGAAGCCCGAGACCGCGTCGCCCCTCTCGGACCGCCTCCGTCCGATCGGAAGAGCTTGCTTTCGGCCTGGAGCGAGCTCGCCGAATGGGCGCGGCAAGAGCTCCCCCGACGGACGGCCTCCTCCCACAAAGCCGCGGAAGCGGCGAAGGCCGCGGAGTCGGAGCGCGAGCGGAAGCTCTCCGAGATCGCCTCGCGCTGCCACGGGCTCCAGATCGCCGTTTCAGGACGGCCGCGCGATGCCGTCGTGACCGCGCTCGCCAAGGCCGAGCAGGAGGTCACGCGCATCGAGGGCGCTCTCGAGCGCGCGTCTTGTCTTCGAGAGGCCGTGAAGAAAGAGACCGAGGAGGCGAGCGTCGCCGGAGCTCTCGGCCAGCACCTCCGGTCCACGGGTTTCGAGCGCTGGCTCCTGGTGGAAGCCTTCGGGAGGCTCGTCGAAGGCGCGACCGCGATCCTCAAGGAGCTTTCGAGTGGCCAGTACTCCTTCGAGTATGACGAGCGGTTGAACTTCGAGGTCGTAGACCATCGGAATGCCGACGAGAGGCGATCGGCGCGGACGCTTTCAGGCGGCGAGACGTTTCTCGCCTCCCTCGCGCTCGCGCTCACCCTCGCGGAGCAGACGGTCGAGCTCGCGGCCGAAGGCTCCGCTCGCCTCGAGTCCCTGTTCCTCGACGAAGGGTTCGGGACCCTCGACGACGAGACTCTCGACGTCGTCGCCTCCGCCATCGCGGAGCTCGGGTCGCGGGGGCGCGTCGTCGGTATCGTGACCCACCAGCAGAATCTCGCCGCCACGATCCCGGTGCAGTATCGTGTGACCAAAAACCCGGTGACTTCGACGGTTACGAAAGTGGTGCTGTGATTCCTCACGAATCGATCGCAACTGGCAGCCTCCAACAACCGAGGATCAGAACCAAACGTCCGAGTGCGGCTTTCGGAGGCTGAAATCGGCAGACGGTCCAGATGTCGATCAACGTGAAGCTCGTCGCAGCCCTCCAACCATCGCTCCTTGTCGCCTAACTTAACCAACTAACTAACTAACACCGGCGTTCTCCACGAGAGGAGCAAAGCCGACCTAGGCCTTGGGAGGTGCGATATCGAAGTCCGACTCATGCCTGACACCCAGCTCGTCGATCCGGAGAACCCACCTAGAACCGTTGCACTGAAGCCACTCCGGTGCCTGCTCGACGACGCCGGAAGCGATGAGGTCATCACGCTTGCCCTCATCGTCGGTGTCCTTGTCAAACGCTGTGAGCACCATGCCAGCATGCAATCGAACAACGGCTCCCGTCTCGTTCTCGGCAGTGTCGCTGTGCGACAGGCACAGGATCTCGCGAAAGAGGCCGTTGAAGTCCGCACGCACCCGTGGACGTGTCACGTCGCTCCCTCTGTGTCCGCCGAACACTGTGGATGAGCCGCAAGCAGCCACTCCCGGCTCGGCCAGAGCGCCGCTCCTCTGATCCATGCCCGTGTTCGACGGCACGGATCTCTGCTGAAGTCGCTACTCCCCCGGGCGCGGTATGCCCAGGTCCTTGCAGATGCGATTCGCGACAGGGAGGACGATTTCGGCATGGCGAGGCACGGCGCTGGTAAGCCTGTTGGCTGGGTTCCAGTAGATCGAATGACGACCGCCCTCCCGGAGGAGCTCGCAGCCGTGAGCGCTTAGGTGGCGAATCAGGTCGGTGCGCTTCATTCAACCGGGACGGCCAGCGACTCTCGGACGACCTGGTGGCCCTCGGACTCGCGCCTGGCCAGTTCCCGGTTGGCACTCACGATGAGCTGAACGGCTTCCTTCAGGCTCTCCCGAACTTCATCAAGCGTGCGCTCCTGCACGTTGCAGCCGGGCAGCTCCTCGACGTGCCCGATCCACCACTCGCCAACTTGCTCGAAGACCCCGGTGTACTGATTCTCCATGTCCTCTCTATTCTGCCACAAACCCCGCCACCGGGCCGCCCGCGCTTTCCTTCTCGCCTCGATCTTGTTCGCCCAAGACGGCGATTGAGTGGCGTGGCCAGTCCCGGGTGCGAGCACAGCATCAACTGACTCTCCCACCAAGGGGGTTTGTTAGTCGGCGTTGCGTATTGCCCTTGATCGACCCGGCGACCCAGTATCTTCCCTTGCCGCCCATGATCTCCAGATGCTCGTTGTCGTCAGCGCCCTCTCGCAGTCGCAGTCGCAAGAAGACCTATGGGTGACGGAAGCCATCGAGCCGACGCACAGCCGCTTCAATCTGCTCCCACGTCGGCGAGGGCACACGGTGCGTCCTCGTGAGCGAATTGGGAGCTGACCACGATGATCTCGCGCCGCTCGCCTTCGGAATGATCCGGATCGGCATGAATGCGTGCAATCGGATCCAAGAAGACGGGGAGCGCTTCCTCTTCTCGTACCACTTGGCAGCTCGCCGGATGTCCGCCTTCGCGCGGCTTCGAACGACGAGCTCGTAGCTCACAGGTTCCGGAGAATGTCTTCCTTCGCCTTCGACCACGGTTCGAAGTCGTCCGGGTTCTGCTCCTCATCGAGAATCCGCTCGTCCAGCAGGCGGCGTTGAGCCTCGGTCAATGGACGGCGAGCGACTTCCTCAGCGATCTCATCCCAAAGATCCTGCACCAGATGAATCTTCTCGTCGGATTGGAGCTCGCGAAACTGCGTCAAAATCGGCTGGCACTCATTGGCTGCCCTCAGTTTAGCTCTATCGCTTTCGGCGAGGCTACTGAACCGGGCTAACACTAAGTCTACTACTCGAGTATCCGATAAAGGCCATGACCGTTTGCAGGATAACCCGGTTGGCTTGTTAGCGATTGTCGCTCGTATCGTAGGTCTACATCAGACTTTACGTGCAAAAACACAAAGCTGAGGGCGTGGGATATCTGGCGAGGTCTGACGTGTAGCGCGATAAGGGCAGCTGTGGGCGCGTATGTCTGATAAAGAGCGCTGGATACGAGGACACGAAGAGTCTCTTCGACGAGCTTCTCGACGAGGTTCATGCGCCCGATCAAGCTCGAGATCGAAGGCTTCACCGCGTACCATGGCGGAGCTCAGGTCGCGGGGGCGCGTCGTCGGTGTCGTGACTCACCAGCAGAATCTCGCCGCCACGATCCCGGTGCATATCGAGTGACCAAGAACCCGGTGACTTCGACGGTTACGAAAGTCGTGCTGTGATTCCTCACGCCTCACGATCGTTCGATGGGCCTCGCGAGGCCCGGGACCGATTTCGTCTTCGGTTCCGAGAAGAGTATGAGATCGGAGGTGCGAGGGATACACGCTCGAGGAAACGCCCGTCGGGGATTTCGTTCTTGCGGGGCCGGCGCGCTAATCTCGCTCCGTGGGTTTTCTTCCGCTTTTCCTCGTGACCTCGACCCTCTCGGGCGAGCTCGAACCGGGACCCCACAAAGTGGGATTCGAGCAGGTCGAATCTTTCGACTACTCCCGTCCTTTCGGCGCCGAGGGAGAGACCCGCGCCCGACCGATCACGATTTCCATCTGGTATCCCGCGGAAGGCGCCACGGGCGAAGCGCGGCCCCTGACGTTCGGCCGTTACGTGGATGGCGGCGACGGTCGGGAGAGCTTCCGGGAGCGGCTTTCGACGTACGGTTTCTCGCTTTCGCCTCTCGAGCTCGAGGCGCTCTTCTCTTCGGAAACGACGGCGGTCGAAAAAGCGCCGCGGGCTGAAGGACCTTTTCCTCTCCTTATCTTCGGGACGGGCCTCACCGGTCCCTTTTACCTCAATACCGTCTTAAGCGAGTATCTCGCGAGCCAGGGCTACATCGTCGCGGCGATTCCCTCTCTTCCGGCGAGAGAGGACGTCGAGGCCGCGTACGACCAGCTTTCGGTGGACGCTCAGCTCCGGGACATGGAGCTCGTGATCCAGGAGATGCACGGCTACCCCGAGGTCTCTGACGGGCGCATCGGTCTTGTGGCCTGGAGCCTCGGGGGGGTCGCCCAGGCGCTCCTTCAGATGAAGAACCCCGACGTGGGCGCGGTCGTGAGCCTCGACGCGGCGACCGGCTACGCTTACGGCGAGACGCTCCTCGAGAGCTCGATCTTCTTCGAGCCCAAACGCTCGACGGCCGCGTTCCTCCATGCGACCGGCTCGCGTGAATCTGCCCAAGTCCCGAAGAGCTTCCGGTACTTCAACGAAGTGGTGAGGGGACGCGCCTACCTTCTCACGATCGAGGGCGCGACCCACGCCGAGTTCACCTCGCTCACGACCGTCGTTGCCTCGAAGGTCTTCATCGACGGGCGCGAGGGCGCTCCCGCGGCCCTCGAGCGCTACCGGCGTCTGTGTCTTTACGTCGGCCGCTTTCTCCACGCCTCCCTCAAGGCGGACGCCACCGCCGCCGAGTTCCTGGAAGACGCGCCCACCCGCCACGGTTTCGACGGGCTCGTCTTGTCCCGGAAGAGATAGTTCCGGCAAGCGCCATGAAATCCACTTTCCAGCAGCCCGGTTCTATCCGCGAGGATGGACCTCCGAAAACTCCACGAGGCGCCAACGGCCCCGAAGCCGTCCGAGAGAGCAGCAGAGAGTGAAGCCGCGGCGGAGGTGGCGCGTGAGCTCCTTTGGAAGGGCGACGGGACCGATCTCCTCGGGAGCGGCGGTTCGGTGCACGCGGAGCCACACCCACCCCTCCTCGACGCGGCCGACGAGGTGGTCGTCGAGAGCCACGAAGTCATCCTCGGCAAGGGTCGTTGGATCGATGGAGACCAGACTTCGAGAAACCCGTCGCGCCAGGGGCCGCAGCCGGCGCTTTAGCCTCTCGCAGACTCTCAGGCTCTTCTCGTGATCTTCGAGGGCTTTCGGCGTGAGGTAGTCTCGATTCACGAGCCACGCGCGAAGCTCGGAGACGACGTCTTTCGCGCGCCGCACCACTTTGTCGGACGTATGGACTTCCTTTTTCAGAAAGGTGTCGGTGAAGAAATCAAGCTCCGGAAGGAGCAGCTCCGGCCCGAACAGCTCGAAGAAATCCCGGCCGCCGCTATCGAAGTCCCGGTAGAGGCGCTCGTACCGCTCGCGGCTCTCCTCGTCCAGATTTCGGTGGCCGTAGTTGTTGATGCAAAGCTCGAGGAACAGAACCACGTGGCGATACAGGCGAGATTCCGGCGGCGCCAGATCTCGACCCCGGTCCTGAAGGAACTCCCGAAGCACGTTCTGAATGCTCGCGCCCGGCGCGATTTGAGGGCCCATGTCGATCTCCCGTCATGACCCTCACCCCTATGCAATAGAGACGAGAAAAAGGGGGGTTCTCCTCCCCGGTGGAAGAGGGTCGTTCGTGATACCTTGCGCATCCAGTCGCGAGAGGTGGCCCGATGAACGCGGCAGTCGAACGGTTGGTGAGTCGGTATGAGACGGGTGCTCTGACGCGCCGGGAGTTCGTGGCGGCGATCGCGGCGGCGCAGGCGCCGAAGCCTCAACTGCCGGTGCGGACGCTCAATCGCGTCACGTTGTTCGTATCGAACGTAGAGCGGTCCGTGACGTTTTATCAGCAGCTCTTCGGCATGCCGGTGATGAGCCGGCAGGACAACGGCATCAACCTGGCCGCCGGCGAATCGTTCGTGGGTATCTACGCTGCGGCTTCTGCGAACAGCGCGAACAGGGCGCACATCAACCATTTCTGCCTCGGGGTCGAGCGCTTCGACGCCGACCAGACGATGAAGGTCTGCGCGGAGCACGGAGTCGAGAGCCGCATCCGGATGCGCGGCGACGTGAAGGAGCTCTACTTCGCGGATCCGGACGGCATCTCCGTTCAGCTCCAGGATGTATCGTACCGTGGCTGATGTCATCAGAACCCGCGCGGTCCGCCTCGGATCGGGTCCGCGCGGATTTCCGGCGGCCGGCAACTTCACGTAACGATGGAGCCCGAGAGCCACCATCTCGCCGTTTCTAAGACCGCGCGTTATCTCACGCTCGGCCGGGTGGACGGACCTCTCGATGACGTCTGGTTCCTCTTTCACGGCTATGGCCAGCTCGCTTCGGAGTTTCTGGGCCACGCGCGCGCCCTGGCCCGGGACGGGCGCCTTCTCGTCGTCCCCGAGGCCCTCTCGCGCTTCTACCACGAGGACCACCAGAGGGTCGGCGCCTCCTGGATGACTCGTGAGGACCGCCTCACGGAGATCGACGACTACGTCACCTATCTGGATCGGCTACACGACCGGATCTTCGAGGGTCTTCGCCGCTCGGAAATCCGTCTCCGGATCCTGGGCTACTCTCAGGGAGTCGCGACCGCGGCCCGTTGGGCGACCCGCGGGAAGGCCGAGATCGACGAGCTCGTGATCTGGGGCTCGCCCCTCCCCCACGATCTCGACGACGCCGCGATCGCGCGCCTCGGCCGCCACGGCCGCCAGGGCCGAATGACGGTTACCCTCGTCGGCGGGACCCGCGATCCCTTTCTCACCGAAGAGCACTGGGAGCGGCAGTCCTCGCTTTTGAGAGATCGCGAGATCGCGTTCCAGGTGAAGCGATTCGAGGGCGGTCATCGCCTCGATGACGACACCTTGCGCGCCCTCGACCTCCCCGCGAGCGCTCCGGTTTTCAGCGTCGACGACATCCTGAACCTCTCTCATCCCGAGCCCGACGCCCGAATTCAATACGGAGACGACCCTCTCCAGTTCGGAGAGCTTCGGCTCCCCTCGGGACGCGGACCACACCCGGTCGCGATCGTGCTCCATGGAGGCTGCTGGCGCGCGCGCTACGACATCGGCCATACGCGCGCTTTCAGCGACGCTCTTCGCCTCGAGGGGTTCGCCACATGGAGCCTCGAGTACCGCCGGGTGGGAAACCCCGGCGGAGGTTGGCCAGGGACGTTTCTCGACGTGGCCGCGGGCGCGGATCGTCTCCGGACGCTCGCGTCGTCTCACCCGCTCGATCTCGCGCGCGTCGCCGCCGTCGGCCATTCCGCCGGAGGGCACCTCGCTCTCTGGCTCGCCGCCCGCGGCGGTCTCGGCGAGGGCAGCGAGATTCGCGGGTCGTCCGATCCGCTGCCGCTCGCGGGAGTCGTCTCGCTCGCGGGAGTCACCGACCTCAGGCGCGCGGTCCAAGAACGAGTGTGCGACACCATGGCGGCCGAGGTCGTCGGCGGCGGCCCGGAGGAGGCGGCCTCTCGCTACGCGGAAGCCTCGCCCATCGAACGGCTACCCCTGGGAGTGCCTCAACGGCTCATAACCGGCTCGCTCGACGCCATCGTTCCCCCGGCTTTTGGAGACGACTACGCCAGAAAGGCGCAGGCCAAAGGGGACGATGCGTCCCACACCCTCGCCGAAGGCGCGGGACACTTCGAAGTGATCGCCCCGTCTACCGAGGCGTTTCGAGTGGTCTTGGAAGCGATTCGAAGTCTTTTGGGCTTTTCTTGACTGGGCGCTCAGGCCGCCGCTTCCGCCCGCTCCTCGCCCGCGTGCCGCCCCTGCTCCAGAACGTGAGCCGGAACTTTCCTCAGATCCCAGACGAGCCCGAGCTTCGAGAGGATGTACAGGCCGTAGTACGTGGCGTCGATCTCCCACCAGTAGAAGCCTTGCCGGGTCGCGGTGGGATAGAAGTGGTGATTGTTGTGCCAGCCCTCACCCATGGTCAAAAGCGCGAGAGTCAGGTTGTTCTTGCTGGTGTCGGTGGTCTCGAAGCGCCGCTTTCCCAGGAGATGAGAGAGGGAGTTGATGGTGAACGTGCTGTGGGCCAAAACCACGGTCGAGATGACGTAACCCCAGACGAGCATCTGCATTCCCGAGGTTCCGAGCGAAGGCGCTGTCGCCTCGAGCAGGACGCCGAGCCCGAAGCAGGAGACGCCGGTAAGGATGGGGATGAGGACGTCGAAACGATCCAGGGCGCGAAGCTCGGGGTACTTCGCGAGGTCGGGGATGAGCCGCATCCTCGTGGGGCTGTTCGCCCGATCGAAGATCCAGCCGATGTGGGAGTACAGGAACCCGCTCTTCGTGGGCGAGTGGACGTCCTCCTCCTCATCGGAATACTGATGGTGGTGCCGGTGATGGGCAGCCCACCACAGCGGGCCTTTCTGAGTGCTGGAGTTGCCGACCACGGCGAACAGGAATTGAAACCAGCGCGAAGTCTTGTACGTCCGGTGGGCCAGATAGCGATGGTAGAACCCGGTGATAGCGAACATCCTCACCCAATAGAGCGCGAGACAAACAAGGAGCGCAATCGGACTCCATCCCACCCAGATTGCGCCCAGAGTCATGAGATGAAGGGCGACGAAGGGGATGGTCGAGAGCCAGGAAATCCCGCCGCGGGACGGGACAGAAGATAGGTTCGGCGCATTCGTATTCACGAAACTCTCCTGTTTACGGGGATGGGCTACAGCAGCCTTCTCACGGGGATTCGAGTAAGTTAGCTCGGAAGCCTCACCCGAGGCCGGATTCTCACGTGGACCATTGGGCGTAGCGTAACATGAACCGAACCATGCAACCAACGTCCGGTCGGGGGAGCCGCCGGAGCAGGAGGATGCCCGGAGGGCACGGGTTAACTCCCGAGACCACCCCTCGGCCCGCTACCAGCATGGCTCTCTTCGGAAACGACTGGCCGCTCGAGCTCGAAATCGGGTCGGGCAAGGGAACGTTTCTGCTCGCGGAGTCCGGAGCGAGGCCGGAAGTGAACTTCCTCGGAATCGAGTATGCCCGGAGGTACTGGATCTTCGCGGGAGACCGGTTGCGGCGCGCCGAGAGAAAGAACGTCCGAGTCGTCCTGGCCGAGGCCTCGGGGTTCGTGCGCGACTTCATCGAGAAGGAGAGCCTGTCCGCCATCCACCTCTACTTCCCCGACCCCTGGCCCAAAACGCGCCACCACCGGCGGCGGCTGCTCCAGCCGGTGTTCGTCGACGAGCTCGCTTCGAGGTTGAAGCCGGGCGCGCGTCTTTCGATCGCGACCGATCATCGGGAATACTTCGAGAAGATCGCGGCCGCGGTGAAGCGATCGCCCCTGGTCGAAGCCGGCTTCGCCGCAACCCGCGCCGCCCTCGAGAGCGAGGTCGTGGGGTCCAACTTCGAGCGCAAGTACCGTCAGGAGGGCCGCGACATCTTCATGCTCGCCGCCGAGAAGCCGCGCTAGATCCCGGCTCTCCCTGTGGGTCTTTCCCGCGCACCGTCTGGGAAACCCCTCGGCTCATTCGCCGGCTGAAAACTCAGCTTCCATACGAATCAACCGGTTAGGCGTAATCTCCTTGCTGGCAATTTTCTTGCATTTCTCGCACTGTCGCTCCCCAAAGGAAGGTGCCCGAGCTTCGCATGCAGTGGCAAGACCACAAGAGCCTCTTTCGGAAAGCCATGGACCTCCTGCGCATCGGCCGGGGGAAAGACTCGGCCGCCGTCTTCCGCGAGATCGTCTCGTCCGGCAGCCGCGACCCGTCTCACTTATCTTTCGGGGGTCTGGTTCTGGCGACGGAGGAAGGCGACGTGAAAACAGGGCTCACCTGGTGCGAGCGGGCGCTCGAGCTCGCGTTCTACGACCCGCAGATGTACATCAACCTCGCGCGGCTCCACGAGCAGACCGGCTGGAAGACGCAGGCCGCCCAGGTGCTCCGCAAGGGCCTCCGCATCGATCCCGGTAACAAGAGGCTTCTCGCCGAGATTAACCGGGTGAACCCGCGCACGCCGAACGCGATTGGGGGCCTCCCCAGAAACCACCCGGTGAACCGCTACCTGGGAAAGCTGAAGTCGGAGCTTTCGACGAAAGAGAAGCCCCGCATCAAGCCCAAGACCTCACCCACCTACTCGTAACGAAGCGCCGTCACCGGGTCCATACGCGCCGCTCTTCGGGCGGGAATGGCGCTCGCCGCGAGAGTTGCCGACCCGAGCACCAGGCACACCGAGACGAGCGTCCAGGGGTCGAACGGAGATACCTGAAAGAGCACGCTCGAAAGCATGCGGCCGACGAAAATGGCGCCCGCGAGGCCTAGAGGGAGTGAAACGGCGAGAATTCTCCATCCGTCCGAAAGCGACCGTCCCAGGATTTCGCGCGGCGTCGCGCCGAGCGCCACGCGGAGGCCGTTCTCCCGCGTGCGCTCGGCCGCCTGATAGCTCACGACGCTCGCGACGCCGCTCACGGCAAGGATCAGCGCCACCCCCGCGAAGAACGACAGCAAGAGCGCATAGAGGCGCGGCCTCGTGACGGACTCCTCGAGTCTCGCTTCCATGGTGCGAACGTCGGCAAGAGGAAGCTCGGGGTCGAGCCCGTGGATCGCGGCCTTCACCGATTCCACGAGCCCGCTCGAGCGGGGATCGTATCGAACGGCGACGCTCATCCGCGAGAGCGCTTCACTCATGGCTTCGGGCACCTGACGATAGTCGAAGTAAATCTCCGGCTCGGGATCCCGGTCGAGCCCCTCTTGACGAAAGTCGGAGATGACGCCGACGATCGCCCCCAGGCGATGGATGCGCGCCTTCAGCGGATCCTCGCCTTCGAAGTAGCGCCCGGCGAGCGATTCGTTGACCACCACCACCGGGGGTGCAGAGGCCACGTCTCCCTCGTCGAAGGCGCGGCCGGAAGCGAGCCGAATTCCCATGGCGCGGAAGAAGTCAGGGCTCACGATGCGTACGCTCGCCCGCGGCATCTGCATCCGATCCGACGGCATTGGCCGCCCTTCGACGTTGAGGAACGTCACCATCCGCTCCTGGTCGAGGGGGAGCGAATTGACGAGACCCGCGGCGCTGACACCAGAGAGCGCCGAAAGCCTCTCCCTCAGGGAATCGAACACGGCCCGCCGCGCGACGCCATCGGGATATTTCGTGTCCGGAAGGCTGAGACGAAACGTCAAGACGTCCCGCGGCTCATACCCGGGATCGTTCCGCGCGAGGTTCATGAAGCTTCGCAGCATCAGTCCCGCCGCCGCGAACAGCACGAGGGCGAGAGCCACTTCGAGAACCGCCAGCGCGTTTCGCGACAGCCGGCCGCGAGGTCCCGATCCGGCGCTCCCCTTCAATCCGCTCACGACGTCGACCTGAGAGGCTCGAATCGCGGGAAGGAGTCCGACGAGGAGCGCGGTCAGAAGCGCCACCCCGAGGTTGAAGGCGACGACGGGCCCATCGAGCGCGACCTCCTCGAGCCAGGGACTAGCGGGAAGAGCGAGCCGGACGAGCCGGAGGCAGAGCGTGGCGACGACGATCGCGAGGGCGCCTCCCGCGAGAGCGTAGGTGAGACTCTCCGCGAGGAGCTGCCGAGCGAGCCGGCTCCGGCCCGCACCGAGCGCGGCGCGGACGGCCATCTCCGTCTCCCGGCCCTGGGCCCGCGCGAGAAAGAGGTTCGCCACGTTGGCGCAGACGATGAGAAGAACGAACGTCACCGCGACGAAAAGGACCAGAAGCGCGGGGCGGATAGGGCGCGCAAGCTGGTCATGGAGCGACGTGAGGTGAATCGCAACCTCGCGCTCCATCTCCGGGGGGGCCTCGCTCGTACTGCGGTATCGATCGAGAAACGCCTGCCCCGCGGCCTCCGCTTGCTCGATCGAGACACCCAGCGCCAGCTTGGCCACGACGGGAACGAGCTCGATACGGAACGCGCCGGGCGGAAGTGGCTCGGGGGCGACATCGGGAAGGGGCACGAAGAGCTCTGTCGCGGGTTGCGGAAATCGGAAAGACCGCGGCATCACTCCGACCACCTCGTAGGGCTCGCCGTCGAGTCGAAGGGTCCTCCCGACGATCGTCTCGTCGCCGCCAAAGACTCTCTGCCAGAGGCCGTGGCTCAAGAGAACGACGCGATCGGCCCCCGGTGTCTCTTCCTCTGCGGAAAAGGCGCGCCCGAGAAGAGGCTCGACGCCGAGAAGCGAGAAGAGCGCGGGCGAGACGCTCTGGGCCTCCACCCGGAGCGGCTCGGAGCCTCCCGTGAGGTTGAAGCTCCGGTCCTGATATACGGCCATCGACTCGAAGACATCGGTGGACTCGCGCCAGGCGCGGAAGTGATCCATGGAGAACGCAGCCACCTCTGCCGAGTCCTCACCCATTCGAGGACGCGACTCCCATACCCGCACGATCCTCTCGGGGTCGCGATAGGGCAAGGATCTCAAGAGCACCGAATGCACCAGGCTGAAGATCGCGGTGTTCAGGCCGATCCCGAGGCCTAGAGCGGCGAGGGTGGTCGCGGTGAACCCGGGTCGAGACCAGACGCCCCTGAAGGCGCGCTTTAATTCCGTTCTCAGCTCCATACTATCCCCTCACGCATTCAACGCGCGAGAGCAGGAATGGTTCCGGATCACTTGTATGACATGCCGCGCGCGTCTTGAATCTGAAGGAGACCTTCTTCGCGCATCACGGCTTCGATGGCGTCCATCTCCATGGGAAGAAAGTCGGTGAGGATCTCGGCGCCGCTCTCGGTAATCAGGATGACGTCCTCGAGCCGGATGTAGAGCTTCTCCTCCGGGATCCGGAACTGCGGCTCGATGGTGAAGACCATTCCCGGAGCGAGAGTCCCATCGTGGATTCCGACGTCGTGCACCGCCATCCCCACTCCGTGCCCGAGGCTCGCAGGCACGCGCTTGGCGCTTTCCTTGAACTCGTCCACGAAGCGCTCCGCCGCCTCGCGGTAGATGGGCTTGGTGAAGGGCCAGGTCGCGATCAGGCGCTCCATCTTCGCGGACGCGTCCCGCATCATCGCCGGCACGTCCCCCGGGCGAATCGATTCCAGAATCGCCTTGTAGTAGCCGAGATAGAAGCCGTACAGATCCCGCTGCCACTCGTTGAACCGCCCGTTCACCGGCCACATGCGAGTCACGTCGCTGGTGTAGTACGAGACGTCGGGGGCGTAGTCCATGAGAAGGAGCTCACCGTCTTCAAGGTCGCGCTGGCCGCGATTGTAATGCGGGTACCAGGCGTTCGGACCGGTGGCGATGAGGGAATAATAGCCGTCCCCCTGGGCGCCTCCGCGGTGAAAGAAGAGCTTCGCCAGGGCATCGAGATCGTATTCGCGGATCCCGGGCACGGTCGAGCGCATCGCTTCCAGGATCGCCATCCCCGAAAGACGCGTGGCCTTGCGGATGAGCTCGATCTCGAGCGGGCTTTTGACCAGCCGGAGTTGATCGAGGATCGGAGAGAGGTCTTCTATTGTGAATTGGGGGAACCGCTCGCGGATCCTCGCGAGAAAATGCGCTTCCCGGGGAGGTCTTCCATCCCAGGGGTCGTTCGCGATATCCGAGGCCGCCCTCGTCGCGAGATCGCGGCTGGTCGCGAGCCCCTCCGCGGGCTTGAAGGCAGCGTAGAGCGAGGGAACCTGGCCTCCCCAGGCGAAGCGCGCGAGGTGGTCGCTCAGGAGCTCGACGCCGTAGACCGCGTCGATTCCCGTGAGCTCCTTCACCATCTCCGCGTCCTCGGCGGAGAGGAGCTTTCCCTCGCTCGACTCCCGCCGCTCGTTGCGATGGGGGAGATAGAGAGTCGCCGACCGGCGCGCAGAGTCGAGGAGGAGGTATGAGTGCGGGCTCTCGACACCGCAGAGGTAATAGAACTCGTTCGACTGCCGGAACCGGACGTAGCCGACGGGCGAGGGCGCGCCCTGGACGACGGCGAGAGCTCTCCCTCCGAGGGCGTCGTAGATCTTTTCGCGCCGAGCGCGAAACTCCTCCGGGGGAAAGTCATGGGTAAAGAGAGGCACGTCCTGCGCGGCCGCGGCGGTGTCGGCGAAGAGGGCGAGAAGGCAGATCCCGATTCTCATGGCTCGGTCACTCCGTTGGCGGGAACCGCGAGCGCGGATCGGTCGACGTGCTCGTCATGGGTGATGTTGAAAAATCGCGGCCGGCGACATGGCTTCCGGACTATAGCGGCCCGGAGCGGGGTTCGCCAGCGAAGCCGCGCTTCGTTACAATCCTCGGGAAACCCTTCGACGGAGGACCCCCCCGATGAGCATGAGATCGGCAACCCTCACGATTCTCGCTCTTTTTGTGACCGCGGGTACGAGCGTTGCGCAAAGCGTTCCCTACCGCATGCCGCCCAAGGCCATCGCCGACATCGCCGATGCCGCGCCGACGCCCCGGGTGGTCCTGGATCCGACGGGCACGTGGCTTCTGGTGCTCGAGCACCCGGCGCTCGCCTCGATTTCCGACCTGTCGCACGAGGAGCTCCGCCTCGCCGGGATCCGGTTGAATCCTTCTACCAATGCTCGGAGCCGGAGAGACGTCGCCATACGCGCCGAGCTCTTGCGGGTTCTCGACGCCTCCCCGCGCGCGATTCAGGGCCTTCCCGAAGCGCCTCGCATCGATGACGTCTCGTTCTCGCCCGATGGTGCGTACTTCGCCTTCACGCACACGACCGGCGACGGAATGGAGCTCTGGGTCGTCGACGTTGCCACGGCGACGGCGAAGCCCGTCGCTTCCCGCCTCAACGGCGTTTTCGACGACGTCTATCACTGGCGGTCGGACGGCCGCAGCCTCGTCGCGCGGACCATTCCTCGGAACCGAGGAGCGTCTCCAAAAGCGCCGAGCGTTCCCGAGGGGCCGGTGGTGCAGGAGACGACGGGAGAGACCGCCGCTGCCTGGACCTACCAGGACCTCCTCGAGAGCCCCCACGATGAGGCTTTGTTCGAGCACTACGGGACCGCCGAGATCATCGAGGTGGACCTCGAAGGCAAAACGACGCTTCTCGGCGCTCCGGCGCTCGCGTCGCGGGCGGAACCGTCGCCCGATGGCCGGCTCCTCCTCGTGGAGCGCCTGGAACGACCTTTCTCCTACCTCGTCCCCCACGGGCGGTTCGGAAAGCGCGTGGAGGTCTGGGAGCGCTCCGGGAATCTCGTGCGCGAGGTGGCGCGCGTTCCCCTCGCCGAGAACGTTCCTCTCGGGAGAAACGCGGTTCCTCTGGGTCCCCGCGCGATCCAGTGGCGGCCGGACGAGGACGCCACCCTGTTCTGGGTCGAGGCCCAGGACGGCGGCGATCCCAAGGCGGATGCGAGCGTCCGCGATAAGGTCTTCTCTTTCGGCGCCCCCTTCGATGCCGAGCCGCGAGAGCTCGCTTCGCTTGGCCTTCGTTTTGGAGAGGCGTTCTGGGGAGGCGGGCGCCTCGCTCTCGTGCGGGAGTGGTGGTGGGCTGACCGGCGCGAGCGGCTTTGGAAGCTCGATACATCTCTCGGCGCTCCGGGGCCGAAGCTTCTTTTCGACTACTCCTACGAGGACCGCTACAACGTTCCGGGGATCCCCATGGTCGAGAGGAACGACCGCGGGTTCGAGGTCCTTCTGAGCGCCGACTCCGGCAAAACGATCTTCTTCGTGGCCGAGGGCGCATCGCCCGAAGGCGATCGTCCCTTCGTCGACGCCTTGGACGTCGAGAGCGGGAAGACGACGAGAATCTTCCACTCGGAGGCGCCGTATTACGAGGAGCCCGTCGCGTTCGTGGACGTGGACTCGCGAAAGCTTCTCACCCGCCGCGAGTCCGCGGATGAACCGCCGAACTATTACGTCCGGGAGCTTTCAGGAGGCGAGGCCCGGTCCGTCACGCGGTTCCCCAATCCCTACCCCGGTCTGGTGGGAGCGACTCGGGAGCTCGTCCGCTACCCGAGGCCCGACGGAGTTCAGCTCACAGCGACGCTCCATCTCCCGCCGGGCTACTCGCGCGGAGAGGGCCTTCTGCCGGTCTTCGTTTGGGCCTACCCCATCGAGTTCAAGAGCGCCGATGCCGCGGGTCAGGTGACGGAGTCTCCCTACCGCTTTCCCCGCATCTCTTGGGGCTCGCCTCTCTTCTGGCTGACGCAGGGCTGGGCCATCATGGAGAACGCGACCATGCCGATCGTGGGCGAGGGCGACGCCGAGCCGAACGACACCTACGTCGAGCAGCTCGTCTCTAGCGCTCAGGCAGCGGTCGACGAGGCGGCGCGGCGCGGGGTCGCCGATTCCGACCGGGCCGCGATCGGCGGCCACTCCTACGGCGCGTTCATGACCGCGAATCTCCTGGCGCACTCCGACATCTTCCGCGCCGGAGTCGCGAGAAGCGGCGCTTACAATCGCACCCTGACTCCCTTCGGATTCCAGTCGGAACAGCGCACGTTCTGGGAGGCGCCCGAGGTCTACTCCAGGATGTCTCCCTTCATGCACGCCGACGAAATCAACGAGCCGATCCTCCTCATCCACGGCGAGGCCGACAACAACTCCGGGACGTTCCCCATCCAGAGCGAGCGGTTCTTCCACGCGCTCAAGGGGCACGGGGCCAAAGCCCGTCTCGTCCTTCTCCCCCACGAGAGCCACGGCTATCGCGGGCGCGAATCCGTGATGCACACCCTCTGGGAGATGAACGACTGGCTCGAGAAGTACGTGAAGAACGCGCCTCCGAGCCCCGGCAGGAAGACGACAACGAACTGAGCGCAGTGAGCCAAGCGGAAAAGCTCCGCGTAATACTGGTATGGCTCTTCGTGAATGGAGAGGCGGTGATCGCGAACGGGGCCCACAGCGGAGCGCTTCCCGGAAGAGTGATCCGGGGAAGCGAGCTCGTGCGCGTGTCTCGGTGACCGCCGCCCGAACCGCGTCAGGACGTCAGGAAATAGCTGTCTACGTCGGGTCGATGGTTCCCTCGCCGATCATCCGTAGCGCGGTCAAGCTCGGAACGAAGAAGTACCCTCCGCCCCGAGTCTCCACGAAGCGCGGAATGCCGCTGCACATCACCGGTGGCTTTCCCGAACCGGGCTCGGACATGATGAGCATCCGGCCGTCCACGCTACCCTCGCCCTCCTCGTGGTTTCCGGTAATGGGGTCTTTGTCGTTCGCGAGCTTGAAGTCGTTCCCGTAGTTCATCCACTGCTGCTGGACGAACTCGAACTGGCGACGGATGTTCGCGCCGATGACCATGATGACGTTCCCGTGCTCGCCGTCGTCTCGGGTTCGGTCCTCGCAGACGCCATAGGGCAGACCGCGGCGTAAAATACGCCGACGGTTCGTTAGCGCGCCGCGGCTAACAAAAGCGCCCGCCCGGCCGTACTCGAGGCTACCTCTCGGATTCGCGCGACGAGTGTGGGCGCCGACCGGACATCTGGCGCCAGCCAGATCTTGGTCGTAGTCGAAGGCGACCATCTCGTTCTTGGCCGCCCCATACTCTTCCGAGGCCGCTTTGGACTCCTCCGGAGTCTTTGCGCTTTGGACGTGCTCGTAGACCGCCTTCATGCGCGCGGCTAAGCCGTTGGCCGCCTCCTCCGTGGGGAAAGTGGCGAGCGGCGCTCCATTGCGCCAGCGTCCCACGAACTTCGCCGCCAGGGCTTCCTTGCCCCCTTCGAGCTCGTTTCCCGCCTCCGCGAGGTATTTCTCGAACGAGCCCACGTTCTCGTGGAGCTTGCGGAACACCATATAGGTGCCGTTGCGCCCGAGGAGCGGCGGCAAGGGAGCCTGCGGATATTCGAACGCTTCGTCTTTGTACCCGAGAAGGAACTCTCCGGTCTCGAGGGGCTCCCAGCCTTCGACGGTGTCCGGGCTCTTCTGTGTTACCTTTCCGCCGCCGACCACGTTGTTTGGGTGCGAGCCCGTCCCTTTGAAGAACGGGTTGCTGATGCCGTCGTTGTAGCCGAAATGCTCCTTGGATGTAGGGTTGCCGTCTTTGTCGTACAGCACCGACGCGGCGAGGTAGGCAAGCTTCTTTCCGCCGGGGCCCCGATGTCCCGTCAGGCACACGACGCCGGGCTTGAACTTTTCCGCGAGCTCGACGAGGCTCTGATACTCCTCTTCGAGGACGCGCTCGTTGGGGCGGCCGGGGCCATTGAGCCAAACGAGGATGTGGATCGGCTCGAGCCACACCGGGTCCCAGTGCTCGGGCGCGCTTTTGCCGTCGTCTCCCAAGATCTCCCGCCGTTTGACCATTCCCGACACGAATTCTTGAGGAAACGTGAGTAAGGACGCCTCTGGAAGCCCCAGGGCTTGCAGTCCAGCGAAGGTGAAAGCGATGTTGAGCGTTACGTCCGGCTTGGGATTGGCCGATGCGACGCGCGTTTCTCTCGACCAGGGCGCCGCGTTCGTCACCTTGGGAAAGAGCTCGAGGATGAACTTGCGCCCTTCCGCCGCGTTCTTGACTTCGTACGCCACATAGCGGGCGGCGAGGTAGTTCTCGCGGCTGTAGGCCTTGACGATGTTTCCCTGGATATCATGAAGGTCCAGAGGAATTTCGGGCTCTTGGCTCATCATCGTTTCGCTTTCCCGTCGCCGGTGACGACGGCGTCTTCCAAGGTCGAGGCCCCCGCTCGCCACGTGGGGCCCGTCAGGTCCGAGGGTCGCGTTCGTTCGACGAATTCTTGGAAATCTTTGCGAAGCTCGTCGGAGTTCTTCCTTGCGGAGGCATAGGCGAATCGCGAGAACTCTTGCATCAAGTACAGTGACTTCAGCTGCTCCGCCAGCGGGTCGTCCGTCGACCCATCGAAATAGAGCGTGGTTTGCACCTGACAGTCTTTGATGTAGCGGATGAAGCGGTCGGCGGACGCTACGCCGCTGAAACCAACGCAATGCTTCCAAACGTCGTTGACGAGCGCGTTCGCATGGGTCCACAGACCCCCGAGATAAGTATCTAGGTCTCCGTGAATCTCCGCTACGAAGACGAGATACGACGACTTCAATCGATCCAACACCGCGGGTTTTCCCTGGTAGCTCACGCTGTCGAGCACGACGAATCGGCACAAGTAGGTGTTCGGCACCTTCGCCATGGGGCTCATTTCGTCGGACTCGCTCTCCTGCAGCTGCTGCAAGAACTGCCTCGTGAGCGACGCGAAGGATTGCTTGCCGTCGTTCCCGTGCTTGATCGGGCAGAGCGTCGTCAAACCATAAGCACGCCCGGCTTCATTCGGCATTCTGAGCCTCCGCGGCGGGTTGATAGTCGATGCGGGTCGGCATTCTCGCAACCGAAGCAAGACTCACGATCGGCGTCGGCGCCAGTTGGCCGAGGCAGGGAAAGCTCTCCGGTTTTGCGGCGTCGCTCGGCGGGTTGCCCTGGAGCGAGTTCAGCAGATTGTCGTACTCTCGCTGAAACTCCCCGACATCCACGTTCTTGGTGTTCGCGATGAACTCGAGGAGCTCTCGTCGGAGCCGCCGGGCCGCCTTGACGTCATTGGACGCCGCCATGGGATAGGCGCTGTAGTAGTAATCCGTCCACACTTCATTGTGCTCGACATAACGGTGGAACGGTCCCTGCGGCACCGCCCCAGGCCAAGCGACGTTCTTGTACCAGAGCCCGTCGAGCCCGTCGGGGATTCCGGCCGAAAAAGAATCGACGTACTGGGCCCAACTGCCGTTGAAGTTGCTGAAGAACATCTGGTAGGCATATTCGAGCTCTTCCCGCGGCTGGCCCTGTCCCAGATGGGGCCATTCATCGGGGCGAACGATGACCCAACGGGCGTAGTGGATCATCGACAGCGTGATGAGTCCATTCAGCTTGGCGTTCAAGTCGAATGAGATCCGCTTCAGGAACCAGTTGGCGAAGTTTCGCAGCTTGGAGGGCGTCAACGCCCAGAACGCCAGCTTGTTCCACTTCACCTGCTTTCGCTCGATCGGCGTGATGAGGTTCATCGCGAAGGCTTTTCCGGCAATGTTCGACATGACGAGTGCCCTCAGACCGTAGGATTCTCTTTCGAGTCAGAACCGTCGCCGCCCCATGGATCCCGAAGCCTAACCGCCCATCGGTGCTGCCACCCCCGCCGATCCAGATCGCAAGGGCGCGAGACCCGAGCCCGTTCGGCGAAGCATGAACAGCGCGATCCTGGAAACGAGACCAAAACCGCTCTTGTTCCTCCGATACTCTCGGTCCGTCGCTTCGAGGTCGATGTGCTCGGGCACCTCGGCGAGGAGACCGGAGCGGTCGCCCACCTGCAGCTCTCCCGCTCGAAGCCGGCGGCGCCGGTCGACCACGCGCTCGAAAAACGGCTGTTCGCTATTGAAGAAAGTGCGCAGCAGCTCCGGGGTGACGTGCTTCACTCCATCGCGGTCCACTTGGCCGCAGAGAGCACAGAGCGCCTGCCACTGGATGTGTCCCCGAAAGCGGGCGCCCAGACGATCTCGGAACGAGTGCACCTCACGCGGACCCGTCCAGGTGGAGTAGGTTTGCGGTTCCTGCGAACCCACGAAAGCCGCCAGCACCGTATCGGTGAAACGTCCGTTCTTCACTTTCATCTTCGCGGCGATGCCCCGGAGGTGCTCGATCAGACGTTCGAGTTGTTCCTCGTCGATGCCCTTCTGGGAATCGAACACTCGACTCGAGTACGGACCCTGGCCCCAGCCCTTGACGCAGTTCTCGATGTCGGTCTCGTCGTGTCGAGACCCTGTCTGCTCCTGGATTCCGTTGCGTGCCAACCAGCTGATGAGCCAGGCCCAGAAACCGTCCTTGAACCCCAGTCCGGACGATCCAAAGATCCGATCGGAAGTCAGCTTGGTCACTATCCGATCGTCGTTGCCCGCGGGCACGATGTGTCTCTCGAGCCCGGCTCGAAACGGACAGCCGGCCTGCGGTGCTGCGACTTCGTTTTCTTTCTTTCCGTTCACGAGTTTCTCCAAACAGAGAACCTCGTGTTCGACGTGCACGGAAAGACCCGTTGGTTCACTCCGTCTTCAACCGGGTGCGCGCGTGACATGGTCGACGTGATTCCCTCGGACGTTAACAGAGGAAAACGTGACAAAGCAAGAGATTTCAAAAGAAGTTAAACGGCGAGGGTGGTGGCGGAGCTGAGATGAGCGGTACTCAGAGCCCGAACCCGCGAGGAGGAGCGCTGTGTCCGCGACGGGGAGGGGTTCAGGGCTTCGTCGATTGCGGACGCGCGAAGAGATCCGCCGCCAACGGATTCAGCGTGACTTTCGCGATGCGGGTCGTCGCCGCCGGCTTTCCGTCGTGGAAGATGCGGACCTCCGTCGGGTAGCCGGCACTCTCGAAGCTCGAGAACTCTCGCTTTTCCTCCACCGGAACTCCCTCGAGGCTGGTTCCGGCGAGCGTCAGCGAGAGCAACCGGCCCGTGGCCGGATCGAAGCTTCCGCGCATCGAAACGCCGTCGACTTCGAGGGCGACGTCGGAAGCACCATCGAGCGCAGTCGCCTTTACGTGGCCGTTCGCCGCGGCCCAGAGAAGACCGAGGTAGTGGCGGTACAGTCCTTCTCGTGCCCGGCGCTTCTGGTCGGAGTTGAGATCCGCCGTACCTCGCGGAGTCGTGGCCCAGGCGGCGTCGCCGGCGAGCACCGTCACGACCTCGCCGAACGGAAGCACCGTCGCTTCCCGGTAGCGATCCGGGGCCTGGAAGTCGACCTGGAAGCGAGCGGGAAGTTTTCCCTGCTGCGTCTCGATCTCGCTTTCACCCTCGAGCCGGAACCCCCCCATGGATGCGCCCGCCTCGCCCGAAGCGGCGACGAACTTTTTCAGCACCTCGTCTCCAAGGGCCGCGTCCCCGGCGCCGGGCGGGGGCGCGGAAGCTGCGGGCGGAGGGGGAATGGTGATGTCGACGGTTTTGACCTCGCCGAGCGTCGAGAGCGGAGCATCGAAGTCATCGTCGCGGCCGACCGCGAGAACGATGAGCTCGTCGGGATGAAGGTGCGCGAGGGCGGCGCGGTGAACGTCCTCGACGGTCACCCGTTCGACGCTTTTCTGGTACGTCGAAAGGAAGTCGCGCGGGTAGCCGTAGTAGTCGTAGGTCATGAGCCGGCCCACGATCTCGCCCTTGCCGTCGAAGTTGAACACGAACGAGTTCAAGATCCCGTCCTTCGCGAGCCGGAGCTCTTCCTCCGTCACCGGCTCCCGGCTGATTCGCTCGATCTCGTCGACAATGCCGCGGATGGTCTCGACGGTCGACTCGGACTTGGTGCTGCTCGTGGCAACGAAGCTCCCCGGGTAGTCGTAGGCGGCGCCCCAGCGGGCGCTCGCGTGATAGGCCAGGCCTCGCTGAGTGCGAATCGTCTGGAAGAGGCGCGAGGAAAATCCGCCTCCCAGGATCTCGGCGACGACCGACATGGCGAAGTAGTCGGGATCGTCGATGCGCCCTCCGAGATGGCCTATCCGGATCTGCGTCTGGTTGACGTCGTCCTTTTCGACGAAGGCGATGGTGCGGCCCCTCTTGGCGTTCACGGGGGGACCGGGATCCTTTCGAGCGTCTCCCTTAGACCCTTTAGCCCCTTTCGTCCAAGTCCCGAAATGCCGCTCCACGAGGGAGCGCACCTCGGCGGAATCGAAGTCTCCCCAGAGCCCGAGGAGAATCCGATTCGGCTGGAAGTAGTCGCGATGAAACAGGACGAGGTCCTCTCGGGTAATGGCCTCGATGGTCGCGTACTCGGCAACCCCCGCATAGGGACTCTCCGCGCCGTAGAGAAGCTTCGCAAACTCGCGGCCCGCAATCTCTCCCACGTCGTCGTTGCGACGGGCGATCGAGGTGCGCTCCTGAACCTTCGCGAGCTCGATCTTGTCCTCCGGAAGGGCCGGGTTTCGGACCAGGTCCGCGAGGATCTCGAGGACGAGAGGAAGGTCCTCCTTGAGAGCGAAGAGCGAGGCGCTTGCCGAGGAGACGCCGATCTGGGTTTCGACGGACGCGCCCGCGTTCTCGAGGAGCCGATCCACCTCCTCGCCGGTGCGGCTCGTGGAGCCGCCGGTGCGAAGCACCTGCCCCAGGATGCTCGCGAGCCCGGTCTGTTCTTTCGGTTCCAGGCGCGAGCCGGTGCGCACCAGCATCCTTCCCTCGATCTTCGGAAGCGAATGATCCTCCAGGAGGTAGAGAGAGAGACCGTTCGGAAGGTCAACCCGCTCGACTTCAGGGACGACGAGATCGCGAAGCGGCGGATAGTCGAGGTCTTTGTAGTGCTTCTGAGCCGCGGCCCCTGCGGGAAGCGAAGCGGAAAGGGCGAGAGCCAGAACGGTCGCGCGCATCACTCGGCTCCTCCCTTCGGAACCAGGTAGGCGAAGCTTCGGTTCGTCTCGATGAAGTACTCCTTCGCCACCCTCTGAATGTCCTCGCGGGTGACGGCGTCGATCACCTCCAGACGGCGAAAGAGGTTGCGCCAGTCCCCGGTGAGGACCTGGTAGACCGCGAGCTGGCTCGCGAGCCCGGTGTTCGAATCGAGCCCGTCGACGAGCTCTGCCCGGGCCCGCGCTTTCACCCGTGAGAGCTCCTCCTCGGTTACGAGGCCGGTTTTGAGCATTTCGATCTCCGCGAGCATCGCCTTCTCGTTCTCGTCGTTGTCGTGGCCGGGCGCGGGAAACGAGAAGAACAGGAAGAGGTTCGGGTACTTGTTCCCGGGGAATCCGGGAAACCCTCCGGCTCCTGCGGAGATGCGCTTCTCCTGCACCAGACTTCGATAGATCCTCGACGTCCGCCCGCCGGAAAGAATGTCCTGGACCGCGTCGAAGACGGCGTCATCCTCGTGGAGGGCGCTCGGCTTGTGGTAGCCGATGAGGAGGACCGGCTGGGACTGCGCCCGAATCGTCGTCGACCTCGGGCCTTCCTGCGCGGGCTCCTGAGTCAAGACGGGCTCCGCCCGCTCCCGTTTGGGAAGGCGCCCGAAGTAAGACTCGGCCCAGGCGACGGCTTTGTTCGGGTCGACGTCGCCGACGATGACCGCGGTCAGCGTCTCGGGAACGTAGTGCTTCTCGAAGAACTCCTGCGCCTGCCAGCGTGTCAGGCTCTCGAGGTCCGAGCGCCACCCGATGCCCTCGCGGCCGTAGGGGTGGGCGCGATAGGCGAGAGAGAGCATGTTGGAGACGAGCTTTCCCACCGGCTGGCTCTCGACGCGCATGCGGCGCTCTTCCATGACCACGTCGCGCTCCTTGTAGAACTCGCGCAGCACCGGATCGAGAAATCGGGCGGACTCGAGCGAGAACCAGAGCTCGGCCTTGTTCGAGGGCAGACTGAGGTAGTAGCGCGTCGCGTCGTTCGAGGTAGAGGCGTTGAGGCCGGCCCCTCCCGCCTGTTCGATGACCTGGGTGAGCTCCTCGCTCATGGCGTATTCCCCCGCCTCCGCCTGGGCGGCGCGGAACGCGCGCGCGAGCTCCTCGATTCGCGCGGAGTCCGGCTTCTTTTCGAGCTTCGCCGCACGCAGGCGACGGTAGGCTTCGTCCACGCGATCGAGGGCTTCTTTTTCCCGCGGATAGTCGCGAGTGCCGATGTCGGGCGTTCCCTTGAACGCCATGTGCTCGAACATGTGCGCCATCCCCGTCTGCCCCACCTCCTCGTCGACCGAGCCCACGTCGGCGTAGAGGTGAAAGGAGACGACGGGAACTTCGTGACGCTCCACGATGAGAAAGGTCATCCCGTTCGCGAGCCTTCGCTCGGTCACGGTTTTTTCGAACGAGGAGAGGTCTTGTAAGGCGAGCAGAAAGAACGCAGTGCCTAGCATCCGTAGAGTCTAGCTCACCGGTGTCGCATGCTACTATCCGGCGCATGAAGCGAACCCTCTTCTTCCTTCTTCTCGTCAGCTCCGCCGCCTCCGCGGGCCTGGCGCAAACCCCGGACTGGGCCCGGCTCGAGGCCGAGACCCTGGAGCACTTTCAGGCGCTCCTGCGATTCGACACCACGGATCCCCCCGGGGGCGAGAAACCGGCCGCGGACTACCTGAAACAGGTCCTCGAGAAGGAGGGAATCCCGGTCGAGGTGTTCTCGCTCGAGCAAAACCGCCCGAACGTGGTGGCCCGGCTGAAGGGAAACGGAAAGAAGCGCCCGCTCCTCATCATGGCCCACACCGACACCGTGAACGTCGACCCGAAGAAATGGACGTTCCCGCCGTTTTCCGCCACCCGCGACTCCGGCTACATCTACAGCCGCGGCACCGTGGACGACAAGGACAACGTGGTCGCGGCGCTCATGCTCATGCTGCAGCTGAAAAGGATGAGCGTTCCCCTCGACCGCGACGTGATCTTTCTCGCGGAAGCGGGCGAAGAGGGATCGACCCGCGTGGGAATCCAGTTCATGGTGAACCAGCACCTCCCGAAGATCGAGGCCGAGTACTGCCTCGCCGAGGGCGGCGGGATCACCCGGATCGGCGGCGAAGCGAAGTACGCCTCGGTGCAAACGATCGAGAAGATTCCTTACGGCGCGGAAGTGATCGCGCGAGGAGTCGCGGGGCACGGCTCCGTCCCGCTCAAGACCAACTCCATCGTCCACCTCTCGAAAGCGGTCGCGGCCATCGCCGACTGGAGCCCCCCCATCCGCCTCAACGAGACCACGAGCATGTACTTCGAGAGGCTCGCTTCGATCTCCTCACCGGACGAGGCGGCGCGCTACCGGAGCGTTCTCGATCCCGCGACGGCATCGGCCGCGGACGAGTACTTCCTCGACCACGAGCCCCGGCACTCGTCCATGCTGCGCACTTCCGTCTCACCCAACATCTTCCAGGGCGGCTACCGGATAAACGTCATCCCCTCCGAAGCGCGGGCGACACTCGACATCCGGGCACTTCCCGACGAGAACATGCAGAGCTTCCTCGATGAGATTCGAAAGGTAGTGAACGACGAGACGGTCGAGGTGAAGTTCGCCGAGCGCGACGTCCGGCCGGGAAGCCGCGAACAAAGGCTCGACTCCGATGCATTTGTCGCCATCGAGACCGCGGTCAAGAAGCACTACGACGCGCCGACTCTCCCCTCGATGTCGACCGGCGCCACCGACATGTCCTACCTCCGGGGGAAGGGAATCCAGTGCTACGGCATCGGCCCCGCGCTCGACGTCGAGGACGGCCCCAAGGGCTTCGGCGCCCACAGCGACCAGGAGAGGATCCTCGAGAGCGAGCTCCACCGGTTCGTCCGGTTCCACTGGGACGTCGTTGTGGAGTTGGCCCGCGCGAAGTAGCTACGTTAGGCCGTCCGTCATGGGCCGCAAACATCGTGGCGGGCTGCACCCCAACACCACGGTTGGCTCAGCCGAGCGCCAGTGATAGATTGATAAGGTCCGGTAACACGAGGGTCATAGCGTGGCGAGTTCGAAGCAAGTCGCACAGGAGATTCTGGAATCCCTCCCTGACGACTGCTCCCTCGAAGACATCTCTTACCATCTTTACGTCCGCGCAAAACTGGAGGAAGGGCTCCGCGACCTGGATGAGGGCCGGGTCGTACCGCACGGGCAGGTGATGCGCGAGGCGGCCGAGTGGCTGAAGAAGCCCAAGCCGTAAAGTGGACTTACGCCGCCCGAGCCGACTTACTCGAAGCTCTGGAATACCTCACCGAGCAATCGCCAAACGCAGCGGAGTCCTTCCTGGCTGAAGTCGAAACTGCCGCCGCGAGCTTGACCCATTTCCCGCGACGGGGCGCCATCGTTCGAGAGTTGGACTTTGCGAACCTCCGTCAGATTATCGTGCGTCGCTATCGCCTCGTCTATCGCGTCGAAGAGGATGGGGTCGCGGTTGTGAGGCTCATTCACGGCAGCCGCGATCTCCGCACGGCATGGCGAAACCGTTCTTTCTGATTGTGGGTTACGAATGCCCGGCCGGATTCTTTGTCGGCTCGAGGTAACGTACGTCGTTGTTCACGCTCACTCGATTCTCCTCACTTGGCTGGTGCAGGCCTTCGATAGACCACTTTCCCACCGAGGACGGTCATCACGACTTCGGTGTCCCGAATCTCCGCCTCGGGGATGGTGAGAATGTCCTTCGAGAGCACCGTCAGGTCGGCGAGCTTTCCGGGCGAGAGCGAGCCCTTGATGTCCTCCTCGAACGCCGCGTACGCGGGGTGGAGCGTGTACATCCTGAGCGCGTCCATACGGCTGACTTTCTGGTTCCCGTACCAGCCGCCCTCGGGCTTTCCCTCGGAGTCCTGCCGGGTGACGGCGGCGTGGATGCCCCAGAGCGGGTTGTTGTAGACGACGGGAAAGGACGGCGTGTCCGAGCCGGCGGCGACGCGCGCCCCCGAAGATAGCAGGCTCTGCCAGACGTAGCCGCCCTTTGATTCTCTCGGGGCCGACTCTCGTCTCGGCGAATCCCAGGTCCATGGTGGCGTGAATCGGCTGCATCGACGCGATCACCGAGAGACCCGCGAAGCGAGGGATGTCGGAGGGAGACAGGATCTGGGCGTGCTCGATCCGCACTCTCAGGTCCTTCCCCGGAAGCTCCTTCTGCGCTCGCTCGACGGCGTTCAGGGTGTTCCGGTTTCCGCGATCTCCGATCGCGTGGATCGCCACTTGATAGCCGGCGCGGCCCGCCTTCGCGATCAACTGGGTCAGCTCGTCCTCCGAGTTCTGAATCAGTCCCGTGGCTTCGGCGTCGTCGCTATAGGGCTCGAGGAGCGCCGCCCCGCGCGCCCCGAGAGCGCCGTCGGCGTAGGCTTTGAAGCAGCGGATCGTGAGGCGGTGGTCGCCGAGTCCGACCTCGGGCGGATGCTCGAGGTAAGAGTCCAGGACCGCTCCCGCGTCCGGCACGTCGAGCATCACGTAGAGCCGGAACGGAAAAGCGTCTTCGGCGACGAGCTCCTTGAAAATCTCGACGGTCTCGGCGTTCGAGCCGGCGTCGTGCATTCCGGTCAAGCCGAACCGGAGCGCGGTCTCGATGCTTCTCCGTATGTCTTCCTTTCGGCTTTCCCGAGTTACGGGAGGAAGAAGCCGCGAGACGAGGTCGAGCGCTTCCTCGAGGAGGATCCCCGTCGGCTCTCCCGTGTCCTCGCGCTTCAGGATCTTCCCTCCCGGCGGGTCGGGCGTGTCCTTTCCGATCCCCGCGAGCTTGAGCGCTCTCGCGTTCACCCAGGCCGCGTGACTCGCCATCCCCACGAGATAGACGGGATTGTCAGGGGAGATCCGGCTGAGCTCCTCCTGGCCAGGGTAGTCGCTCCCGTTCCAGCTCACCGTGTGCCAGCCCTGGCCGACGAGCCAGTCTCCCGGCGGGATCTTCTCGAGCTCGCGCTTCACGATCTCGAGGGCTTCCGCCGCGCTCTTCGTCTCGTCGAGAAAGACTTGCTGGACTCTCTTTCCGATGTCCGGGAAATGCTCGTGGGCGTCGATGAGACCCGGCACTACGGTGAGTCCCTCGAGGTCGATGACCTCGGTTTCTTCCCCGCGGTACTTCTCGATCTCCTCGCGGCTTCCGACGGAGAGGATGCGCTCTCCGCGGACAGCGATCGCCGCCGCCTGAGGCGTTGCCGGGTCGAGCGTAATGAAGTTCCCGTTCTCGAAAATCACCTCCGCGGGCGCGTCGACGGGCTCAGTGGGCGTGCACGCGGGGAGCCCTATGAGGAGGGCGAAGAGGCAGGAAGCGGAGAGCGAGAGACTTCGCATGGGCTCTTCTCCTTCTGGCGAGACCGGGCGCCATTCTACGCGAGGTCGAGGACGCACGCTTCAACGTTCCGTCAAGTTGTGCGGCTCGTGGCGGGCGGACTATCATCGAGGGCCCGTGCAGCTACGCAATCCGCTTCTCTGGCTATGGCTCTTATTCTCTCCGGCCGCACTGGCCTTCCCCGGGTCGATCGACAACCCCTTCCTGCCCGCACCTATCGATGGCCCGCCCCCCCCGGAGCCTCCGGAGGTGATCGCGCGCGACGAGCGGGGAAGGGCGACACTCCGGGCGGTTCGCATCGACGTCCCCCTCGACGTGGATGGTCTTCTCGAAGAAAGCGTGTACCAGAGCGTCCCCGGGGCGAGCGACTTCATCCAGCAGGAGCCTCATGAGGGCGAGCCCGCTACCGAGCGGACCGAAGTCTGGGTGCTCTTTGACGAGAAAAACGTTTACGTGGCCGGGCGCTGCTGGGACAGCCAGCCCGAGAAGATCGTCGCCAACGAGATGCGGCGGGACAACTTCAACATCTTTTTCAACGACAACTTCGCGGTCATTCTCGATACGTTCTACGACCGGCGCAACGGCTTCATGTTCTATACCAACCCGATTGGCGGGCTTGCTGACAGCTACGTGACCGATGAGCGCGACAACAATCGCGACTGGAATACCGTGTACGAGTCCGAGAGCCGGCGTTTCAGCGGCGGGTGGACGGTGGAGATGTCCATCCCCTTCAAGTCGCTTCGCTACAGCGCGGGACCCTCTCCGATCTGGGGGATCAACTTCCGCCGCGTCGTGCGCTCCAAGAACGAGCACTCGTACCTCACCCGGATCCCCGCAGCCTACGGGCAGAGGGGTGTGATCAAACTATCCTCGGCTGCGACCCTGGTGGGTATCGAGACCCCCGCGCAATCGAAGAACCTCGAGCTGAAGCCCTACGCCGTCTCCGGAGTCACTACCGATCGGAACGCCGTTCCTGCGGTCGAAAGCGATCTCCAATTCGACGCGGGCTTCGATCTCAAGTACGGTCTCACCCGGAGCCTCATCTTCGACTTCACCTACAACACCGACTTCGCGCAAGTGGAAGAGGACGAAGTGCAAGTCAACCTCACCCGCTTCGGCCTGTTCTTTCCCGAAAAGCGCGATTTTTTCCTGGAGGGACAGGGCATCTTTGCCTTCGGCGGCGTTTCGACTCGAGGCGGGGGAGGGGGCGGGGGAGGGGGCGGAGGTGGAGGCGGTATGGAGCAGAGCAATACGCCGATCCTCTTCTTCAGCCGGCGGATTGGCGTGAGCGACGAGACCATGGTCCCTATCGATGCTGGAGGCCGCCTCACCGGCAAGGCTGGCCCCTACAGCATCGGTGTCCTGGGAATCGGGACGGCCGAAGTCGCGGCTGAGGGGGCGCTCGCCACCAATTTTTCCGTGATTCGACTCAAGCGGGACATCCTGCGCCGGAGTAACGTCGGTGTGATCGCGACGCGCCGCTCCCCGGCGACGAGCGGTCGGGGCTCGAACGAGGTCTACGGGGTCGACGCCAACTTCAATTTTTTCGCCAACTCCGCGGTCAACACCTATTACGCGCGGAGCTCGACCGAGGGCCGCTCTGGCAACGACGAAAGCTACCGGGCGCAGCTCGACCTCAACGCCGACCGCTACGGGTTCGAGACCGAGTACCTCGCGGTTGGCGAGAATTTCAACCCCGAGATCGGCTTTCTCCGGCGAGAGGACTTCCGCCGCAGCTTCGCTCGCGCTCGCTTCAGCCCGCGGCCCAAGTCGCTTCGCGGCGTACGCAAGGTCGGGTGGGAGGGGAGCATGGAATACATCACCGATGGAGCGGGGACGCTCGAGACCCGCGAAGCCCAGGCCAAGTTCACCATGGACTTCGAATCGAGCGATCAAATTGTTGTGGAGTATTCGCGCAACTACGAGTTCCTCCCCGAGCCCTTCGAGATCGAAAGCGGTGTGGTGATCCCGGTAGGCGAGTACAACTTCCAAGACGTCCGCACCTCTTACCAGATGGGGCCTCAGCGGAAGGTCTCGGGACGGTTCAGTTTGCGACAGGGAAGCTTCTACGACGGCACGCGGACCGAAGCCAGCTACACCGGCCGGGCCGAGATTTCGCCGCGGCTCAACTTCGAGCCCCGACTCTCCTGGAACTGGGTCGACATCCCTCAGGGCAGCTTTACCACGAAGGTTCTGAGCACCCGGGTCAATTTTTCGCTCTCCCCTCGCATTTTCGTGGGGGCGCTCGTGCAATACAGCTCCAGCACCGATTCGCTCGCGACCAACGTGCGCTTCCGCTGGGAATACGACGCCGGGAGCGATCTGTTCGTGGTTTACACCGACGGGCGCTACACGAACGTGCCGGGTTTCCCCCTGCTCCAGAACCGGAGCCTGGTCGTCAAGTTCACTCGCCTGTTTCGATTCTGAGATTCTCCCTACTTCACCGACTCCGCCAGCGTGTCGTGGTGCGTGGCGATGAGGGTCCTCAGAAACGGACCCATGGCATCCACTCCAAGGAAGCCCGCGGCGCGCGCCGCGGTTTCCAGTTTCTCGCGCGCAACGTCACCGCTTTCGGCAAAGTGCTTGAGGTCCCGAAAGACACCCACGCTGAAGAGGTCCCAGCCCGCGCCCTCGACGTGGGTGAAGATGAGGCGCTTCGGGCGGCCGATCTTCTCGAGAAACGCGTTTTCCATCTCGCGCTCCCGCCGCAGCTCGGCTTGCTTGCCGGCCAGCGCCATGAACATCTCGACGTGAAAAAGCCCGGCCCCCTCGAACGCTTTTTTGAGGTCTTCGACCGAGGGACCCTCGACGAACACTTCTTCATGCCAGGCCATCCGCTCGCGGACCATCTGCCTGAAGTCGCTGGGAGTGGGAAGGCCCTGCTCTTGAGCGGCGGTGGCGCGGCGAGCCACGCGCTCCTTGGAAAAATATTCAGTGAAGCTCTCCATGGGGAAGAGGAGCATGAGATCCCACTGGTCACCGATGCGGTGACGCATCCACAAAGGAGGCTCGTCGCCCGCGGCTTCGAAAGCAGGAACTCTCTCCTTGTAGAGCGCAATGATGTCCAGGAGCCTCCCGGGGGCGGCTCGCACGAACATGGCCCGGTACAGCGTCGCGGCGTCAGCAGTGGAGGTTACCAAAGCGAAAGCAATAGCAGCTAGAAAAGAGCGCATGGCCGCCTCCTTCAGGTTTGCGAACTGGCCCATTATAGAGTCCTTCTCGCGAGACCGGCGCCATTCTAAGTGAGGCCGAGCATTCGCATGTATCATGGACCCCGATGGCGCCCAAGCGGAAAGCGCGATTCTGGCTCATCCTCGCCTCGTGGACCGCGCTCGCGCTTCTCTTCGGGGCCCAGATCCAGATCATCAACACCCGCGTTCTCGGGGGGAGCGGCTCGTGGTCCGAGGCCCTCGCCTGGTCGTTCTCCTACTGGTACGCCTGGGCGGCGCTGGCGCCTTTGGTCGTCTGGCTCAGCCGGCTCTTCTTGAGAGAGGGGACCGACTTTCTCGTGAGCCTCCAGCTCCAACTTCCCGCCTGCCTTCTGGTCTCGTTCGCGCATCTCGCGGTCCTCGTGCTCGTGACCCGGGCGAGCCACATTCCCGTCGAGCCGCTCCGCGCGGTCTACGCGGTCCACATGCAGTGGAACCTCCTCATCTACTGGGCCCTCGTGGGCGCGACCCACGCTCTTCATTATTACGACCGCTTCCGTGAGCGGGAGCTCCGTGCGACACAGCTCGAAGCGGAGCTCGCGCAGTCGCAGCTTCACCGGCTGAAGATGCAGCTGGCATGTGGAGCGATGCGTTATGTGAAGTAACGCCTCCACTTGCTTAAAGGTCTCGTTGATAGACCACTTAGCAAGACGGTCTCGGTCTTGCACTCCACATAATCCCGATGCATGACAGCCCTGCGGCCGATTTCCGGCCGAAGGGGGTTTGTCATGGTATTGGAAGATCTATTTCGTCGCCCATCCGCTCTGGCCCGGTTTCGCCTGCCGCCCTTGGGCCCGATGATGGATGGGTTCTGTGAGTGGCTTCGTCGCCAAGGGTTTTCCCGATCGGGAATGCGTCGACGGGCCTGGCAGCTATCTCACTTCAACGGATTTCTTCGAGGCCAAGGGGTCAAAGACGCTCATGGGGTGGAGAGAACCCATGCGGAGCGGTTTATCAGCAAGCATCTGCCGCGGTGCCGCTGCGCTGGACGTAGCGGCTGTAAACATGTCGGTGCGCCGAGTTCCGTTCGCTCCTTCTTGGATTACCTGGGGGAGAGCGGTCTTCTGGCCCCCTGTTCACCCTCGTCTCCGCCGTACGACGGAGTACTTGAGAAGTACCTGGACTACTTGAAGTGCGAGCGCAATCTGGCGGGACATACCCTCAGGGCGCATCGGCAGTGCGTGAGCGATTTCCTCAACAATCTCGGTGGTCCTGTGGTGGCGCGATTAGGCCAGCTCTCGCCGGAGCAGGTTCTAGCGTTCTTCACCAAGTACGGCCAGGATAGAGGACCGAACCTACGCCGACGCCTGCAGGGCGTTTTGCGTTCGTTTCTTCGCTTCTGCCTCCAGCAGGGCTACCTCGAGCGCGATCTGGCCGAGGTCGTGCCTCCCCTACGCACCTACAAGTTGTCCGGGGTTCCGCGGGCGATCTCGGAGGAGGATGCGCAAAAGACCCTTCACCGTATCGACCGTACGACGTGTGCTGGCCGGCGCGACTTCGCGATCCTTCAGCTGCTCTACACCTACGGCGTGCGTAGTGGCCAAGTCCGCGCCCTGCAACTGGACGATGTTCAGTGGAGAGAGAACCAGATCCGTTTTCGAGCCCACAAAGGAGGCAAGCAACTGATCCACCCCCTCACCGATGAGGTGGGTGACAGCCTACTGGATTACCTGCGTCTCGGACGACCGCAGGCCCTCTACCCCGAGGTCTTTTTGACTTCCCATGCGCCTATCCGGCCGCTGAGATCGGCCAGTGCGGTTTCGAAGATGGTCTCTCAGCGTATGCACCAGGCTGGGGTGAACAAGCCCAAGGCGTCCTGCCACGCATTCCGGCACGCCTTCGCCGCCCGTATGCTCCAACAAGGGCAGACTTTGAAAACGATCGCCGATCTCTTGGGTCACCGAAACATCAACACCACCTTCATCTACACCAAGGTCGACTTTCGAACGCTCCAGCTCGTGCCGCTCGACTGGCCGGAGGTGGCGTCATGAACCCCCCCGACTTTCTCAGCGTCTTCGCCCAGCGGTTTTCTGATTTCCTTGACTATCGACGCTTGGGCGGCGTCGATTCTTCCAGCCAGCTCCAGCTGCTCCGGCACTTCGACCGCTTTGTCTACCGGCAAGGCTTTGATGGCCCGTGGCCGAGCCGAGAGGTGGTTGAGCGCTATCTGGAAACGGCCCGACACCTCCATCCGGGCACCCGAGAAAATCGGGTCTCCCTCGTTCGTCAGTTCTGTCGGTTTCTGCGTCTGTTCGAACCGGAGTGCTTTGTCCCCGAGAAAACCCTCCTACGGCAAAAAAGACCTTCGCGGCTTCCGCACATCTATTCGCAGAGCGAGATCCAGGCCATGCTGCGGGCCGCGCGGGAGCTTTTACCGACGAACTCCCTGCGGCCCAAGACCTACTTCACGCTGTTCGGACTGCTCTACACCACGGGGCTCCGATGCGGCGAAGCTTTCGCTTTGAACCTGAGCGATGTGGATCTCGAGCGCAATCTGCTCTTCATACGCAGGGGCAAGTTCGGCAAGTCCCGCTGGGTGCCCATCTCCATTTCCACTTCCGCCGTGCTCCAGCGCTACCTCGAAGAGCGCCTTCGTGTCTTCCCCGCCGCCTCGGAATCTCCATTCTTCGTCACCACAACGGGTCAGCGCCTGTACCACACCAATGTCGACTTGGCTTTCCGTCAGGTTCTGAAGCGGTGTGGTCTGCGGGGTGGAAAGGGCTGCCCGGGTCCGCGGCTACACCATTTGCGTCATAGCTTCGCTTGCACCCGACTTCTCGCCTGGTATCGCGAGGGCAAGAACGTGCAGACGCTTCTGCCCGCCCTCGCCACCTACCTCGGCCATGTCAAAGTCACTTCGACTCAGGTTTACCTTCACGCTACCGCCGATTTGCTCGAACAGGCGAACCAGCGTTTTCTCACCAACTTTCGTCAAAACGTCCTCGCGAAAGGAGGACCGGCATGAACGTGACCCATTCCCTCGCGCGTTTCGTGCAGGGATTCTTCCATGAGTATCTGGCTGACCAACGGGGGCTCAGCCCCAACACCATTCTCAGCTACCGGGATTGTCTCAAGCTTTTTCTCCGCTTCGTCTGTCAGCAAGTTGGAAAACCCGTCGACCAGCTGAACCTGGAAGACTTTGACGAGAAGTTGGCTGTCGCTTTTCTCAACGATCTCGAAGCGAGCCGGAAAAACTCTGCCCGAACGCGTAACAACCGGCTCGCGGCGTTGCGCGCCTTCTTCCGTTACGTAGCTGCTCAAGAGCCCCTGCTGCTGGCACGCTGTCAGCGGATTTGCGAAATCCCAACCAAGCGCACAGAGCACAAGGCGATCGAATACCTGGAGGACCAAGAGATCAGAGCGCTTCTCGAAAGCATCGATGCGAACTCACCCAAGGGTCGACGAGATTACGCGCTCCTTTTGTTCCTCTACAACACCGGTGCCCGTGTTCAGGAAGTGGTGGACCTGAAGCTCGTCGATTTGCGTCTCGAAACACCCTGCCAAGTGAAACTCGTCGGCAAGGGCCGCAAAGAACGCCTCTGCCCCCTTTGGCCGGAAACGGTCACCGCACTCCAGGATTACCTCAACGATCGGGACCCCGACGCAACCGATGCGCTCTCTGTGTTTCTCAATGCCAGCGGCAGACCTATCTCTCGCTTCGGGATCCGCTACCTCCTGCGCCGCTACGCCGTCGAGGCGGCAAGAGATTGTCCTTCATTAAACCCCAAGAAGATGGGCCCCCATCTCGTTCGACACACGACCGCGATGCACTTGCTCCAGTCAGGCAGTGATATCAGCGTCGTTAAAGACTGGCTGGGCCACGCCGACGTCAATACGACTCACGGCTACGTCGAGATCGACATGAAGATGAAGCGCAAGGCCCTCCAAGCCGCCCACCCACCGAATGTCAAAAAGCAAAAGCGTAGACCTAGATGGACGAAGCCGAACGTCCTCCAGTGGCTCGACGAACTCTCAAAAGCCTCCGGGAATCATGTGCAGTTCTCCGCAGGTTTCGCTTTCCCAAGGCCTTTACCCGCTCGTACATAGGAGGCTTGACCATGGACCACTTCACATAACGCATCGCTCCACATGCCATCCCCACGTCCATGCTCTTTGTTCCAGGGGCGGCTGGAATGCCTCCGGGCAGTGGGTGCCCGTGCCTTATCTCGGTCATCGAATGGCTGAGGAGCTCTTCCGTCATCGGGTGCTCCGCCTGCTGCAGTCAGAAGGCCTTCTCTCAGAAGACCGCATTCGCCTTTTGCTCTCATGGGAGAGAAGTGGCTTCTCCATCGACGATTCCGTGCGGATCCC